>CAZHHU010000122.1:4440-5944 GCA_964532215.1 uncultured Geminicoccaceae bacterium | reverse complement strand
CTCGAGCGGCACGGCCACGGCTGGCTGCTGTTCGATTATCGGGGCCAGACGCGAAGTCCGGTCGCGGCGCAGGTCGCGATCAGCTGCCGCCATCTCGTCGACGACGCCCGCGACGTCATCGCAACGGAAAAGCCGCGGCGGCCGGTTTACGTCGGCCTCTCGATAGGAGGGCTGTTCGCGGCCAGCGTCCATCTCGCCGGCCCGAAGGCGGAGGGGCTGCTGCTCATCAACACCCTGCGCCGCGACGGTCCGCGACTGCGTTGGCTCAACGACGCGCTGCACCGCTGCGTTCATGTCGGAGGCCTGCGGCTGCTGCGGGATGTGTATCTGCCGCTTCTCTTCGGCGAGGAATGGCTCGCGCGGCACCGCGGCGAGTTCCTCTCGCCGGAGCGCTACGCGCCGGTCTCCGACGATGCGTCCGAGCTGCGGCTTCTCGATGCCGGCCGCGAAGCGGAGTGGGAGATCGCCTGGGACGGGATCCTCGTGCCCGTCGTACTCCTCACCGGACATCAGGACCGGATGTTCTACGATGCGCAGGCGGTGGCCGAACTCGCGGCGCGCATGCCCACCGCGCAGCGCATCGAGGTTCCGGATGCCGGCCATATGCTGCCGGTGGAGAAGCCGCAGGCGGTCGTCGACGCCTGTCTCGCTCTCGCCGGCCGCGTGCGGGAGCCGGAGTCGTGACCGCCGCTGCGGGCCTGTGGCACCGCTACGGCTGGGTGGCCTATCTCGCCGTCTTTCTCGGGGTGATCGGGCATGCGACGAGCGAATTCGTCTCCGTGCTCACGGGCACCTTCGGCCCCGAGGTCTCGGTCTGGCGCTTCGGCATCGGCGCCCTCGGTCTCATCCTGCTGTGCCTTCTCACGCCTGCGAACCGCGACCTGATCACGCCGCTGCGCGAGCACGGCATTCCGATCGCGCTGCTTTCGGTGTTCGGATTCGCCGTCGCCTATCTGCTCTTCCACTGGGCGCTCGACTACGCCACGGTGCCTCAGGTGGCCACCACGGTGACCACCATGCCGATCTTCATCGCGCTCGTGAACCAGTGGCGTACCGGCGAGCGGGTAGGTGCGGTCAAATGGGTCACGGGCGTTGCGGCGGTGCTCGCCATCGGAGCCCTGCTCACCGATGGTGCCCTGCAGCAGCTCGCCGGCACCGGCGACGATCTGCTCGGAATGCTCATGACCCTGGGCTGCGCCCTCTTCGGTGGCGGCTTCATGATCCTCGCCCGCCCCTACTTCCAGAAATATGGGGCGCTGCGGATGACGACGCTGTCGATCTCCATCGCCGCCGTTGCGCTGTGGCTCGGGGTGGGGCTTCTGTTCGGACGTTTCGTCGACTTCACCGGGCTGTTCGCACGCGCGCCCGGCGAGGCGGCGGCGCTGCTCACGATCGGCCTCTACAATACGACGCTGACCCAGTGGCTGTGGCTCGGAGGTCTCGCCGCCGCCCCCGACATCACCCGTGCGGGCTATCTCTTCTTTCTCAAGCCGGTGATCGCCGC
>CAZHHU010000122.1:0-4340 GCA_964532215.1 uncultured Geminicoccaceae bacterium | reverse complement strand
CCCCCGACATCACCCGTGCGGGCTATCTCTTCTTTCTCAAGCCGGTGATCGCCGCCCTGCTCGCGCTCGTCGTGCTCGGCCAGCCGGTATCCGGCGTCGACTGGCTCGCCATTGCCGTCATCTGCGGTGCCGTGGCAGTCGAGGCACTCTGGCCCAGGATCCGCGCCACGTCTGGGACCCAGACGGGGTGATCGCGCCGCATTAACCGCATCTTCACGAAGAGCGGGAAATCTCTCCCCGGGGGCCAGCGGATCCCGGGCTTGGAAAGATGGAGCCGTTTGCGCACTTCGCCGACGGCCAGGCCGACGGAACATCGACCCTGCGTGTGCTGCTCGTCGAGGACAACCCCGCCGACGCCCGTCTCGTTGCGGAACATCTGCGCGAGCCCGGGGGTTTCGAACTCGCCCGCGCGGGACGTCTCTCCGAGGCCCTGTCGCGGCTCGCGGCGGCGAGCTATGACGCCATTCTGCTCGACCTCCTGCTGCCCGACGGTGAGGGGATCGAGGTCGTGCAGCAGGTGGCGGAACGCGCGCCGGAAGCGGCGATCGTCGTGCTCTCGGGGCTGGGGGAGGACGATCTCGCGCTGGCGCGGCGCGCGGTGCATGTGGGCGCCCAGGACTATGTGCCGAAAAGCCGCCTCGATCCGCAGCTGCTCCATCGCACCCTTTCCACCGCGATCGAGCGGGCGCGGCTGCGCCGTGCGCTCGCCCGCCGGGAACGTCAGCTCGAGGAGGCCCAGAGGCTCGCCCGCATGGGCGACTGGTGGTGGCGGCCGGGCGAACGGATGCTCGCGCTCTCACCGCAGATCTACGAGCTTTTCGGTCTGCCGCGGCTGCTCCCGCCCACGCCCCGTCACCTGCTGCGCCGGCTGCCGGCCGAGGCGCGCCGCCGGCTTCTCGCCGCGGTGCGGGATCTGCTCGCCGGGCAGAGCCGGCTGGAGGTGGAAATCGCGCTCGAGGAAGCGGCGGGCCGCCGGCGCGAGTTCCTGATCGAGCTCCGTCGCCGCCCGGAGCGGGACGGACGCCTCTGTCTGTTCGGAATATGCCGCGACGTGAGCGAAGAGCGTCTCGTCGAGCGGATGAAGAACGAGTTCGTGTCCGTGGTGAGCCACGAACTGCGCACCCCGCTCACCGCCGTCCTCGCCGCACTGGGGCTTCTCGCCGGCCGCTTTGGGCACGAGCTGCAACCGGCCGCTAGGCAGCTGCTCGAGACCGCACACCGCAACAGCGAGCGCCTCAAGCTCATCGTCGACGATCTGCTCGATCTGCAGCGCATCGAAAGCGGCAGACTGTCAATCGCACCGCGTCCCGTCGATCTGCGCGAGCTGATCGAGGAGGTGGTGACGCAGCAGCGGCCTGCGGCCACCGCCGGCGGGGTGGCGATCGCCGGGCGGTCGCCGCCCCGGCCCGTCGTCGCCCGGGTGGATCCGGTCCGCGCCGTCCAGGCGCTCGCCAATCTCGTCTCCAACGCGATCAAGTTCTCCCCCCGAGGCAGCGAGGTGGAGATCCGTCTCGAGACGCCGGAGCCGGGTCATGCCCGGATCTCGGTTCTCGATCGGGGGCCGGGCGTGCCCGAGAGCTTCCGCCCGCGGCTGTTCACGAAGTTCGCCCAGGCCGACGGTTCGAACCGGCGGGGGCGGCAGGGCACCGGGCTCGGCCTCGCCATCGTCAAGGCCATCGCCGAACGCTCGGGGGGAGGCTGCGGCTACTTTCCCCGCGAAGGCGGCGGCAGCGTGTTCTTCCTCGAGTTCCCCGCGATCGATACAGGAGGTGCAGGATGAGAGACGGTGCGAATGGTGGCGAAGGCGGCGGGCTGCGGCGCGTGCTCTGCGTGGAGGACGATCCCGACATCCGGGGCCTCGTGGAGCTCGCCCTGCGCACCGTGGCGGGCCTCGAGGTCTACGGCTGCGCCTCGGGTGCCGAGGCGCTCGAGCAGGCGCCGCGCCTGCGTCCCGACGTCGTCCTGCTCGATGTCATGATGCCGGAGATGGACGGCATCGAGACCTTCAGACGGCTCCAGGCCTCGAGCGCGACCGCGGATGTGCCGGTGATCTTCATGACCGCGCGGGTGCAGCAGGGCGAGGTGGAGCGCTATCGCACCCTCGGCGCCCGTGGGGTGATCGCCAAGCCGTTCGATCCCATGACCCTCGGCGACGAAATCAGGAGGATCTGCGACGGTGTCCCGGGCTGAAGCAGTGGATCCCTATCTCGAACTCAAGCGCCGGTTCGAGCAGCGCCTGTGCCAGGATCGTCGCCGCATCGAGGCGCTTCTCGATGCGCTCGAGGCGAGCCCGCAGGATGTGGGAGCCGAGCGTGCGGAACTCCTTCGCCTCTGCCACGGCCTCGCCGGCACCGCGGGCAGCTTCGGCTACGGCTCGCTCGGGGCCGTGGCGGCGCGCATGGAGGCGCTGCTCGAAGCCCGTCCCGAACCGGTCGGGCCTCCGCTCGCCGAGCTCCGCCGCCTCGCCGGCCGGCTGCACCTGCCAGGCACCTAGGGAGACGATCGCCACCGGAACATCACTGATTCACGGAAAACGATCCGGACAGCCGGGTGCATGGCGCCGGCCGCAGATCACGCTTCCACCGGCCGATGCCCGCCGCGCCGGCGCGAACGGCCGCCGGGTGTTCCGGATTTCGCGCGCCGCAGTCACGGCAAGCCTCCGGCATCGTGCCGTACATCTGGACGCAGGGATGCACGCCCGCGGGCGAACCGCCGGTGGCTCTGCGCTCGGGGACGGGAACTCCATGGCGGCGGCCGGCGCATTTCTGCGCCGGATCCCTCCCGCCTGGGGGTGATGAGAACAGAGCCGGCCCCGGCAAGGTCCCAGGGGGAGTCCGGGATCGCTTCTCGAGCGGACGGATCATGCGGGCAGAGGGAAAGGGGGAGCGGAAGGCGCGGGCTGGCATCGGCCTGTTGCATCCCATGTGCGTGAAGGGAAATTCCGACGCCGGATGCGGCTTCGGGCATGCGGCAGAGGTGCCTCCATGCGCGCGAAGGAATAGCGCGCGGTCCGGTGCAGCTCCGCTGGTCTCGGCGGGCACCTCCATGCGCGCGAAAGAAAAGCTCGGGCTGAATCGATATGCGCGCAGGTAATCTCGGCGCCCCCATGTGTGCGAAGGGAAATCCGGTGGGCACCGGTCCCGGGGATGGGGTCACCGGAAACCTCCATGTGCCCTGACCTCATGCTCGCGGATCTTCGGCAGGCTGCGCCGGCGCGCCTCCATGCGCGCGATGCGAAACCCGTTGAGCGCGAGCTGTTCGATGTCCTTCGTCGCGATCCTCCACGCGCATGAAGGAAAGCCCCGTGAAGGGAGGCGGCGCATCGTCTTCCATGGGCTCCAGAGGAGACGCGGTGCGCGCGCAGGGAAGGTGGAATCGACGCAGGAGTGCATGTACGGATCGAACGCCGCGGGCGCGACGAGCGAGCGCGCGCCGAAGCGGTCGGGATTGGCCCGCATCTGGCGCCACCGTGGGCGCGAAGGGAAATACGGTTTCATCGGCCGCGAGCCCGGAAGAACGCGGGTCCCCGCAAGGGCGCGGGCATCGCCGCCGGGGCGATGGCCGATGGGGGCCGGCTGCAAGGGGCGCGGGTCACGGCATGATCCCGTCGCCACACCGGCGCAGGCGCTCGTCGCAGCGTCGGAGGGGACGGGCCGCGGGGGCGATTTCGGGATCGGCGCTACCGCCGTGCCGGTGCGCCCGAGGTGCAGGCGGGCCGGAACGTTTCCCGCCTCGCCACCGTCCGGGCCGTATGTGTCTGCGCGCGCCGATCCGGCTGCCGGACACTGCGCTGCTTCACATCGCCGACGGTACGTCGTCCCGCGACGTCGTGTTCGCCGCGCGTTTGCCGCCGGTCCAGAGCCGGGCGCAAGCCGGCCACAGGCCACCCGGTTCGACCGGCCCCGCGGCAGGAGATCCTTCCCCGACCACGTCCGCACGTCCGATCTCCGGGGCGGGGACTTTACGGGAGCGCGATGGCGGATGCCGCGGAAGGAACCGCGCGCCGGTGCTGCGTTCGGGGGCGAGGAGCGAACGCGCGGACTTCCGCGCACTCCGCCGCGCGCTTGCCGGCATCACAGGCTCTGCAGGTGGCCTGCGCGAATGCCGCCGCGAACCGGCGCGCGGCGGCTGGTACGGGCCGTATGGGGACCCCATCGTCGTCGTGGTCGCGAAGATGCGGCGGCGGGGAGGGCAATGCGCCCTGCGCGAGGGACCGGAGGGTCGGGGCAGGGGCCCGGTGTCGGTGACGAGCCGCGAGACGTTTTCCGGATGCCGCGGGAAGATCCGTCATCCCGGGCGCCCGTCCGCATGGCCGAGACGTGCGCGCAGGAGACGGAGCA
>CAZHHU010000121.1:2071-5952 GCA_964532215.1 uncultured Geminicoccaceae bacterium | reverse complement strand
GCTTTCCTTCGTGTTCGTGAATATCACCCAATAATTCCTCTCTGCGATCGCGTAGCAGGCGAAGCTCGCTCTCGACCTCGTCCCTTTCGACCGCCGCCGGCAGGCGCTGCAATCTTGTCCGCAACTCGCGACAACCTACGAGACCGGTGAGCGCAGCCAAAGGAAGCCCGGCCGATGCGATCGCCAACGCGTAGGGCAACGTCGTGGTGCTCAGCAGGAATTCCAGCATCACCGCTTCTCCCCTCCGCCGGAAGCCTCGCTCGACGCACCTGTGCCGGTCGTCGAATCGGAGCCACCCTCCGTCCCCGCCGTGGGTCCTACCCCACTGTCGGCCGCGTGACCGGTCGTCCCGGCGTCGGCTGTGGGTTCGAAGTTTTCCGACGGACCACTCTGCTGCAGAGCCACCAGCTGTGCCCGTACCTGCATGAGCTCACGTCGCAGGGCGTCCCGTTCGGCGACGATTACCTCCATGGTTGCAAGACTGCGTTGTCGCTCCGGGAGGACCTTCTCGAGCTCCGCGAGGTGTACTTCAAGCCGCGCGATTTCCTGGGCGAGCACGTTCCTACGGCCCGAAAGCGCGGAGATTTCAGCGATGAGACGGTCCTTTTCGGAGCGAAGTTCCCTCGCCTCCGCCACACGAGCCTCCAGCTTTGCGAGCTGTTGCTCCCGCTCGCGGATTCTTGTTTGCAGGGACGCGAGTTCCGATTGACGTGCGGACAGTGCTTGCCGCAGCCTGGTGAGCTGTGCTTCGACGTCGTCGAGTGCGGCCTGTTGCCTTGCGATCACTTCGCCAAGGCGTGTGCTCTCGGCGCGGAGGCGTTGGGTTTCTTCCAGCTTCCCTCGCGCTTCGGCGAGTTGTGCCCGCAGACCCTCGAGCTCTTGCTGCGCGGCGGCAAGGCGATCTTGAGTGTCCGCCAGCTGCTGTTCCAGCTGACTGCTGCGCGCTTGCAGTGTTGCGACATCGGCTGTCAGAGCAGTCCGACGGCGCTCGAGTTGCTCCACTGACTGTCGCCGCGTTGCGATCTCCTCGAGCGCAGGCAGCGCCTCCAGTTCACGCCGGCGGGCCTCGAGCTGCGCGATTTCCTGGGTGAGCACGTTCTTACGGCCCGAGAGCGCCGAGATTTCACCGGCGAGACGCTCCCGCTCGGCCCGAAACCTCTCCAACTCCTTTCGCTCCACCGCGATACCCGCCAGCTTCTGCTCGTTCTCGCGGATCCTGCGCTGCAGCGAGGAAAGTTCGGCGCGCCGTGCGGAGAGCGTTCGCTCGGCCTCGATGCGTCGCGCCTCCAGTTCCTCAAGAGCCGCCCGCATCTTTGCCGCTTCCTCGGCCAACCGCATCCCTTCGGCGCGAAGGCGTTCGGCCTCCTCGAGCCCAGTTCGCGCCTTGGCCACTTGCGCCCGTAGTCGCTCGAGTTCCTCACGGGCGGCGGCGACCCGCGCCTGCGTGTCCGCGGCCTCCTGCTGCAGCTGCTCGCTGCGGGCCTGCAGCGCCGCGACGTCGGCGGTCAAGGCGGTGCGTCGCTGTTCGAGTTCCTCGACGTCCTGTCGCCGCTTTGCGATCTCATCGGGCACAGGCAGCGACTTGAGCTCGCGCCGGCGTGCCGTGAGATCTGCCTGCAGCGCTGCCAATTGTTCGGACAGGACGTCCTTGCGCTGGTCCAGTGCGGACACCGCTTTGGCGAGCGCGCTCCGCTTCGAGCCGAGCTGCTCGATCTCCTCTCGCAGTGCGGCAAGTTCGCCGCGCGCCTGGTCGAGCTTCGCCAGCTCCCGCTCCAACTCGCGCCGGCGCGCTTCGAGGTGTCCGATTTGCGCCTCCAGCGCGGCCTTGCGCGATTCGAGCGCAGCTACGGCGTCCTCCCGTGCGGCCACGGCCTTGCGGAGATCCGCTTCGCGTTCCTGCAGCGCGGTGATCGCTTTCTGCAGTTCGCTCTGTCGGCTCTTCAGTTCTTCCGCTTCCTTCGCCATCAACCGGCGCTGTTCGACATCCGGCAGGGTTGCGAGCTCCTGCCGCGCCGTCTCAAATTCGCGGCGCAGTTCGTCGAGCTCCGTCCGACGCGCTCGCACTGCGGCTTCCAGTTCCCCTTGCGCGGCCATGAGCCGTGAGCGCGCCTTCTGCAAGCGCTCCGTCTCGGTGCGCAGACCTTCCAGCCGTTTCTCGAGGTCGGCTACACTGCCGGCGAGGGCCTGCCGCTGCGTTTCCAGATGGGAGATTTCCTGGTACAGCGGGTCACGTTTGGTGGAGAGTGCCGCCAGCTCCTCGGCGAGCGCCTGCCTGCGCTTCTCAAGTTCAGCGACCTGTGTCTCCAGATCCCGCAGGCGCTTCTCGTGGGCTTCGCGGTTGGCCTCGAGGCGTGTGACCTCGGCCTTCGCGGTGGCCACCTCCTCACGCAGCCGGTCACGCTCCGCGGTGAGGCGTTCGACGTCCCGCCGCAGGGAAGCAAGCGTTGCGGTCAGTCGGTCGGACTCGCGTCGCTGTTCGGCAATCCTTGGTCCAAGTCGTTCGCGCTCGGCCTCGAGAGTGGCGAACTCACGGCGCGCCTCCTCCAGCATCCACTCGAGCCCTTGGCGACGTTCCTCGAAGGCGGCCCGTTCGACATGGAGCTGCCAGGCGAGGGCGAGCACGACGCCGCTCGTCACCGTGCCCACCACGAGCGCGACCCAGAACAATCCGGCGAGCCAACGGGGCATTCTAGGCGCGTGGTGCGAGCTCGTGGACGCGGGTGAGGATCCGTTCAACGCATCCATCGAGGTTTTCCCTCAGTTCATAGACCCAGAAACGCAGGACATTCCATCCGATGGACCGGAGTTGCAGGTCCCGCCAGCGGTCCTCGATTCGGTGACGGCCGTCTGGACCGCGGTGGTGATCGCCATCTACTTCGATGTCGAGCCGCACCTCGGGAACCGCGAGGTCGAGAAAGCGGCCGGCAAGCGGGAATTGAGGCACGGTGACGAGCCCGCGCGCCCGCAGCGCCTCGTACAGGCGCTTTTCCCAGGGTGACTGGAAGGGCTGCCGCCCCCCGCCCACCGGTCTTTCGTGCCGTTCCACGAACTCCAGCAACCTGGTGATATGCCCGATGCCGGAGCGGCACGCCATCTCGCGGTCGCCGAAGACGAGGCACACGACACGTGCGCGGCTTATGGCAACGTTGAGAAGCCGCGCTTCGCGCCGCAGGAACTCGAGGCTTCCGCGCGGGGTGCCCCTGCCCAGGCAGAGGCTCACCAGCATCACGTCTCGGGCGTCGCCCTGGAACTGGTGAATGGAGGAGGCCACCAGCTGGTGCCGGTCGAGGGCTGCGGCGGGAAAGCGTGCGGCGATCGCGTCCGACAGTCGCCGTGCCTGCTCGCGGAAGGGCGTGGCGACGCCGATGGTGCCCTCGAAGCCCGCATCGAGCAGCCGCGCGATGTGTTCCACCACCGCCCCGATCTCGGTCGGCGCAAAGCAGCCGCTGCGCGCCGCACGGATCTCGCCCTCCACGTGCTGCCAGTGAATGCCCGGCCGCAGACCCGGAACCGGAGGCAGCGCGGACGATGAAGTCAACGGGGACAGACGGCCGTCGTAGAAGGTCCGGCTCACGTAGGAGGCGATGTCCGGGTGCGAGCGATAGTGCTCGGCGAGAAAGTGACGGCGCTGCGCCCGGCGCTCGGCCACGTCGAACAAGGACCGCACCGAGGCGAGCCATCCTCCCGTCCCCTCCAGGGAGAGTCCCTGCTGGCGCAGCAACTCCACCTCGCGCGCCGGCGTCACCCGCGAGACGTGACGAAGCTGCATGGGATCGCCCACCACCACGGTCCGCTTCGCCCGCGCGAAGAGCGGGAGGGCGGAGGGGATGTCGCACTGGCTGGCCTCGTCGATCACCAGCAGATCGAAAAAATGCGCTTCA
>CAZHHU010000121.1:0-2061 GCA_964532215.1 uncultured Geminicoccaceae bacterium | reverse complement strand
GGGGGTCAGCGGCAAACGGGATGGAGCCGACAGGTTGGTGACCGCCACCACCGGCACGCGGGCGAGAAGGTGTCGGCCGTGGAGTTGCCATGCCCTCCGCACCCGCTTGGTGTCGCCGGTGGCCTCCGCCAGCTGCAGCTCGTCGAGCAGCGCCCGAAGGCCTTCGCGGGCAGCCTCGTCGAGCCGTGGCCGCGGCCCGGGAGCGAGGGCGCGGCGCGCGGTGCCACGGATTTCGATCGCGACCTCGACCAGACATCTCTCGATCTCCTCCCGCGAGCGGAGACCACGCAGCTGCGCCGCGAGTTCGTCGCGCGCGAGTGCGTCTTCCGCCAGACGGACGATTCTCTGAAGGCGCTTTTGCGGAGGAGCGTCTCCCGGTGCGTTCCTTCCGAGGAGATCGGACATGCGAGCTTCGCGCCGCGCCCGGAGACGGGGTCCGACGAGCGGCAGCCGTTCACCGATCCTGCGCAACCACGAAGGTTTCAAAAGCCGCCATGCGCGCTCGAGCAGTGGCTCGCAACCGTCGATCCCGAACCCGCCGAGCCGTTCTGCGGCATCCTCGGCCGCGGCGTAACGGTCGGCCAGCTCCAGCCATCGATCGAGCTCGTCGACGAGTGCCGTACGCTCGGCATCCAGCCCTCCGAGACGCTCCCGCAGCCGTTCCGCCTCGCGTTCCTCGCGCGGATGCTCGGCCTGGGCGAGGACATACTGGCAAAGCTGCCACCAGTCGGGGGCCGGCGCACCGTCGGGCGAGGAGAGGCGCAGGAACCAGCCCGGGCCGAGATCGCGCAGGCGCTCCTCGACGGCGTCGATCGCCCGGTGATTGCGGCTCGAAATCAACACCGTGCAGCCGGAGAGTGCGGCTGTTGCGGCGATGGCTGCCACCACCTGCGACTTGCCGGTTCCCGGCGGTCCCGTGATCACCGTGAGGGGCTGGACGGACGCGTCGCGGGCGGCATCCAGCTGGGACCCGGAAAGCTCAAGGGGCTCGAACAGCCATCCGTCCCTTTCGGCCGCCGGAACGTCGACGAAGAGGGTGGCGAGCGCGGTTTCGCGGAACTCGCCGCGCTCTACCGCCGCGCCGAGATCGCGTAGCTCTCGTACCGCCCCACCGCCGTAGCGGGTGCGGTCCAGCAGCACGAGGGCCAAGAGATCGTAGATGCCCTCGCCGGCCTTCAGCGGCATGGTCCGCCGCACCCGCAGCGGATCAAGAGGCTCGCGCAGCTGTCCGCCGAGAAGCGGTCCGAGGCGCCGGCCGAGCTCGGGCGGCTCGACCGCCGCGAGCGCTTGTTCTTCCTCGTCCACCAGCAGCCCGAGCCACTCGGCGATGCGCCTGCGCTCCTCGCGTCCGCGCACCCGCAGCGCCGAGGTATCGACGGTCGGAAGTGGTGTGGTGAGTTCGATCTCGATGTGATCACCGTCGGGCTGCCACAGCGCCGGCCAGACGATGAGGGGTGTCCATACCGGCACCTCGTTGCCTCGCGGCTCACGGACGCGAAGGCCCCAGACAACCGCCACCTCGTCTTCGGCTCGACGCGCAAGGGCCGCCTGGAAGGGGCCGGCGAAGCGCTCGCGCTCGATCCGCAGCACCACCCGCTCGCCGGTTTCCGGCCACCAGGGCCCGCGCGGCAGCAGCGGTTGCACCAGCTCGCCGGCACGGTCGGCAAAGACGTCGGTCCGCGCGCGCTCCTCCTCCGCCAGCACACGCGCCGCATGCGTCAGATAGCGCGCCGCGAAAGCCCAGCCGTCGATCTCCGCTGCACCGCCGGCGACAGCGGGATCGGGCGCACCAGTCGGCCTGCGCTGCACGTTCGCCGGCACGGCCACCAGCGCCTCCCCACCGGATCCGCCGTCTACCGTCCCGGCAAAGCCCGTGAGGCGCCAACGGCGCAGGGGAGCGAGACGCACGAGTCCGGCTGCATGAAGTTCAGCCAGGGCCCGCATCACTTCGGATGACCCGGCCCGCAGGCGCACGAGCGCAGGAGAACGGACCAGCTCGTCGAGACGCGCGCCGGCTGACGCTTCGGCCGGCGCCGCGCAAACGGCAAGAAACAGTCCAGA
>CAZHHU010000120.1:0-6198 GCA_964532215.1 uncultured Geminicoccaceae bacterium | reverse complement strand
CATGAGCGAGAAGCCGCAGAGGGCCCGCCTCATCATCGTCGACGCGCCGGGCTACGTCTACCGGGCGTTCTTCGCGCTGCCGCCGATGACCCGGCCGGACGGCACCCCGATCAATGCCGTCTACGGCTTCTGCAACATGATGCTGAAGCTGCTCGAGCAGTATCCCGGGGACGACATCGTGGTCGTGTTCGACGCCGCGGGTCCCACGTTCCGCGAGGAGGTCTACGAGGAGTACAAGGCGCATCGCGAACCGCCGCCGCCGGAGATGGAGGTCCAGTTCCCGCTCGTGCGCGAAGCCGCGGAGGCGTTCGATCTGCCGGTGCTCGAAGTGCCCGGTTTCGAGGCCGACGATGTCATCGCCACCCTGACCCGCATGGCCCGCGAGGCGGGGCGCGAGGTTCTCATCATCTCCGCCGACAAGGATCTCATGCAGCTCGTCGGCCCCGGCGTGCTCATGTGGCATCCCATCAAGGACGAGCCGATCGGCCCCGAGGAGGTGCGCGCGCGCTTCGGCGTCGGCCCCGAGAGGGTGCGTGACGTGCTCGCCCTCGCCGGCGACCCCACGGACAATGTGCCCGGCGTGCCGGGCATCGGCGTCAAGACGGCGGCCAAACTCGTCGCGGAGTTCGGCTCGCTCGAGAATCTCCTCGCGGGTCTCGAGCGCGTCCGACAGCCGAAGCGGCGTCAGACGCTCGAGGCGCATCGGGAAGATGCGCGCCTCTCCTACGAGCTCGTGGGGCTCGAGGACCGGGTGCCCCTTCCCGTCTCGCTCGAGGATCTGCGACGCCGGCCGCTGGACCCGAAGCGACTGCTCGAGTTCTTCCGCAGGAACGCCTTCCGTTCGCTGATCCTGCGTCTCGAACAGGTGGCCGAGGAGGCGAGGAGGGAGCGGCAGAAGGGCGGCGGCGAAGCGCCGCGCTTCGAGACCGTGCGGGAGATGGCGGCGCTCGATCGCCTGCTCGCCCGCGCGCGCGAGCTCGGCCGTCTGTCGATCGATCTCGAGACCGACGATCTTTCCGTGTCGCGGGCCCAGATCGCCGGCATCTGCCTCGCGGTCGAGCCCGGCGAGGGCTATTATGTGCCCACCAATCACCGCGACGGTCGCGGCAGCCGGGTTACCGATCAGCTCGCCCTCGCGTCCGTGCTCGAGCGCCTGCGGCCGGTTCTCGCCGATCCCGGCGTCATCAAGATCGGCCACAACATCAAGTTCGACCTCGCCATTCTCCTGCGTCACGGCGTCGAGGTCGCGCCCGTCGACGACAGCATGCTGCTGTCCTATGCCATCAACGGTAGCCGTCACGGACACGGGCTCGACGAGCTCGCCCGCCGCTATCTCGACTACGAGACCCTGGCCTATGCCGAGGTGGCGGGGCGGGGGAAGAAGCAGATCACCTTCGACCGCGTGCCGATCGACCGCGCGACCGCCTACGGGGCCGAGGATGCGGAGGTGACGCTGCGGCTCTGGCAGGTCATGCGCCGGCTGCTCGTCGAGGAGCGCATGGCCACGGTCTACGAGACCATGGACCGCCGGCTCGTGCCCATCATCGCCCGCATGGAGCATGTCGGCATCCGCATCGACCGCGACCGCCTGCGGCAGCTCGCTTCGGAATTCGCGCAGCGCATGGCCGAGCTCGAGGATCGCGCCTATGCGCTCGCCGGAAGGCGCTTCAACCTCGGCTCCCCGAAGCAGCTCGCAGAGGTGCTCTTCAAGGAGCTCGGGCTCGATGGCGGCGGCCGGCGCACGGCCACCGGGGCGCTTTCGACGAGCGCGGACATCCTCGAGGAGCTCGCGCTCCAGGGTCACGAACTGCCGCGCGTGATCCTCGACTGGCGTCAGCTTCAGAAGCTGCTGCGCACCTACTGCGATGCCCTGATCGCGCAGGCCGATCCGGACACCGACCGGGTCCATACCTCCTTCAACCTCGCCGCCACCTCCACCGGGCGGCTGAGCTCGAGCGATCCCAACCTGCAGAACATTCCCATCCGCACCGAGGAGGGACGCAAGATCCGCGCCGCCTTCGTGGCCGAGAAGGGTTGGCGGCTGCTCTCCGCCGACTATTCGCAGATCGAGCTCCGGGTGATCGCCCACATCGCCGGCGTGCCGGCGCTGATCGAGGCCTTCCGTCAGGGCCGGGACATCCATGCCGCGGCGGCGGCGCGCATGTTCGGGGTCGATCCCGAGGCCGTCGACTACGAACTGCGGCGTGCCGCCAAGGTCATCAACTACGGCATCATCTACGGCATCGGGGCCTTCGGCCTGGCGCAGCGGCTCGGCATCCCGCAGGAGCGCGCGCGCGCCTACATCGAGGCCTATTTCACGCGCTATCCGGAGGTGAAGACCTACATGGAGCGCACCGTCGAGGAGGCCCGACACCTCGGTTACGTGCGCACCCTCTTCGGTCGCCGCTGTTATGTCGCGGACATCAACCACCGCGTGCCCTCGCGGCGCAATGCGGCGGAGCGCCAGGCGATCAACGCGCCCGTCCAGGGCACCGCGGCGGACATCATGAAACGCGCCATGGTACGGCTGCAGCGACGGCTGGAGCGGCGGGGGTCGCGGGCGCGCCTGCTCCTCCAGGTGCATGATGAACTCGTGCTCGAGGTGCCGGAGGGGGAAGTCGACGCGGTGCGCGAGGTGGTACGCGAGACGATGGAGGGTGCCGCGCGACTCGCGGTGCCGCTCGAGGTCGAGATCGGAGTCGGGGCGAACTGGGACGAGGCCCACTGAGAGCGGGGAGACGAGCGGTGGGACTTGGAAGTTTTTTCAGGCGCCTTCTGGGCGGCGAGGAGCGCCCGCTCGAGGGGGAGCCCGTGACCTACGGCGAGTACACGATTACGCCGACGCCGATGCGGCAGGGAAGCGCGTATCTGACCGCCGGCATCATCCGCAAGCACACCGCGGAGGGGGTCCGGGAACACCGCTTCATCCGCGCGGACACGCACCACTCGCCGGAAGACGCGGCGAACTTCGCGATCCTCAAGGGCAGACAGATCGTCGATCAGCTCGGGGATCGCATGTTCGAGCAGGAGTCCTGAAGGCCCCATCCGGCTGGCCGAAGATCGCAAGCGGGTGTCCCGAATCCGACAGCGGCGCGCTTTGCGGACGCGAAACTGGGCGGCGTTGTCATCGTCGGTCGCCGGCGTTAACCATGGCGCGCGGCCGTGGCGTGCCATCGGGTGGACATCACACAGGGGAGGGAACCCATGAACAGACGGGGAGTCATCACTCTCGCCTTCGCGGTCCTGGGACTGCTCGCGGCCCGGGCGGAGGCCGGCGTGGACTCCGACAGCTGCCGCAAGGTGCGTTTCTCCGATGTCGGCTGGACCGATATTACGAGCACCACCGCGCTCGCCTCGGTGGTGCTGGAGGCACTCGGCTACGAGCCCGAGGCGACCGTGCTCTCGGTGCCGGTGACCTTCAAGAGCCTCGAGAACGGCGACATCGACGTCTTCCTCGGCAACTGGATGCCGAGCATGGCCGGGGACATCGAACCCTATCTCCAGCGGGCCAGCGTGGAGCAGATCGCGGTCAATCTCGAAGGGGCCAAGTACACCCTCGCGGTGCCCAGCTATCTCGCCGAGAAGGGGCTTCGGGACTTCGCCGACATCCACCGGTTCGCGGAGGAGCTCGACCACAAGATCTACGGGATCGAACCCGGCAACGACGGCAATCGGCTGATCCTCCAGATGATCGAGGAGAACGCCTTCAATCTCGGCGACTTCGAGCTCGTGGAGAGTTCCGAGCAGGGGATGCTCGCTCAGGTGGCGCGGGCCTACCGCAAGAAGGAGCCCATCGTGTTCCTCGCCTGGGAGCCGCATCCCATGAATGCGAACTTCGCCATCACCTATCTCACCGGCGGCGACGACTGGTTCGGGCCCAATTTCGGCGGTGCCACCGTCTATACGGTGGTGCGCAAGGGCTATCTCGAGGAGTGCCCGAACGTCGGCCGTTTCATCAAGCAGCTGCGCTTCACCCTGCAGATGGAAAACGAGATCATGAAGGCGATCCTCGACGAGGGCGAGGATCCGAAGAAGGCCGCTGCGGCCTGGCTCAGGGCCCATCCCGAGGTCCTCGATAGCTGGCTTGCGGGGGTGAAGACCTGGGACGGCGAAGACGGGCTCGCTGCGGTGAAGGCCGCCCTCGGGCTGGGTTAGAGCGGCTGAGGAGGTGGCGGCGTGGGACTCGAGGATTTCGTCACCGCCCACAAGATCCCGCTCGGGAAGTGGATGCGGGGGGGCGTGGACTGGCTCACGACCCACGCCGCCGGCTTCTTCGACGCGATCTCGGACGGCCTCGGGTTTCTCATCGACGGCCTCGTCGACCTCATGGAGGCGGTGCCGCCGCTGCTGCTGCTGCTGCTGTTCGCGGCGGTCGTGCTGCTCGCGCACCGCTCGCTGCGGCAGCCGCTGCTCGTGCTCGCCGCGGGGCTCCTCATCCTCAATCTCGGCTACTGGAAGGAGACGGTCGAGACGCTGGCGCTCGTCGGCATGTCCACGGTCGTCTGCATGCTCGTCGGCGTTCCGGTGGGCATCGCCGCCGCCCACCGGCCCTGGCTCTATCAGGCGATTCGGCCGATGCTCGACCTCATGCAGACGATTCCGACCTTCGTCTATCTCATTCCCACCCTCATCCTCTTCGGCCTCGGCATGGTGCCGGGGCTGATCTCGACGGTGATCTTCGCGATTCCGGCGCCGATCCGCCTCACCCATCTCGGCATCGCGAGCGTGCCGCGGCATCTTCTCGAGGCGGGAGAAGCCTTCGGCGCGACCCGGCGGCAGCTCCTGTTCAAGGTGGAGCTGCCCCATGCCATGCCGGCGATCATGGCCGGGCTCACCCAGTGCATCATGCTCTCGCTGTCGATGGTGGTGATCGCGGCTCTGGTCGGCGCCGACGGCCTCGGCAAGCCGGTCGTGCGGGCCCTCAACCAGGTCAACATCGCCATGGGCTTCGAGGCGGGGCTCGCCATCGTGCTGCTCGCCATCGTTCTCGATCGGGTGCTCAAGCGTCGTGACCTCGAGGGCCCGCACGGCTGATCCGGCGACCGCGATCCGCTTCGAGGCCGTGGACGTGGTCTTCGGCCCGGCGCCCCAGCGGGCGCTGCCGCTGATCGACGAGGGGCGCTCGCGGGAGGAGATCCTCGAGGCTACCGGTCAGGTGGTGGGCGTCGCGGGCGCGAGCCTCGAGGTCGCCGTGGGCGAGATCTGCGTCCTCATGGGGCTTTCCGGTTCGGGCAAGTCGACCCTGCTGCGGGCCGTCAACCGGCTCGTGCGTCCCACCCGCGGTCGGGTGCTGCTTGCCGACGAAGGCGGGCAGATCGACGTTGCCCGCTGTGACCGGTCCACGCTCAGACGCCTGCGTACCGGGCGCATCGCCATGGTCTTCCAGCAGTTCGCCCTGCTACCCTGGCGCAGCGTGGCGGAGAACGTCGCCTTCGGGCTCGAACTCAGAGGCACGCCGAAGGCCGAGCGCGAGCGGATCGTACGGGATCGCCTCGCCCTCGTGGGCCTCGAAAGGTGGGCGGCGAAGCGGGTCGACGAGCTCTCGGGCGGCATGCAGCAGCGCGTCGGCCTGGCCCGGGCGCTCGCCACCGATGCCGACATCCTGCTCATGGATGAGCCCTTCTCGGCCCTCGACCCGCTCATCCGTGACCGGCTGCAGGACGAGCTGCTGGAACTTCAGAAGCGGCTGCGGAAGACGATTCTCTTCGTGAGCCACGACCTCGACGAGGCGCTCAAGCTCGGCTCGAAGATCGCGATCATGGAAGGGGGGCGTATCGTCCAGACGGGAAGTCCCGAGGAGATCGTGCTGAGGCCGGCGGACGACTACGTCCGCAGCTTCGTCGCCAACGTCAATCCGCTCAACGTGCTGCGCCTCGAGGCGGTGATGCGCCCCCTGCCGCGGACGGCGGCGACGAGCGTGACGCTCGCGGACGGTCTCCGGCTCCATCTCGATGCGGCGGGGCGGCCGGTCGGCGCGCAGGCGGGGCTCATGCCGCTGCGGCTGCAGGGCATCGAGGATGGCGCCATCGAGGCCGCGCCCGATGTCCTGTTCGCGGCGCCCCGGCGCGCCTCGGTCCGCGTGGCCGTGGAGACGCTGTCGCGAACGGCGAGGCCGCTTCTCGTGCTCGACGGGGAGGGACGGCTCGTGGGATGCGTCGATGCGCGTGCCCTGCTGCGCGGGCTCGGACGCAGGGCGGG
>CAZHHU010000119.1:0-6207 GCA_964532215.1 uncultured Geminicoccaceae bacterium | reverse complement strand
CCGCGCCCGCGCTCTCTCGACGTGCGCTTCTGCTCGCCCCGCTTCTTCTCGGCGCGCGCGCCGCGGGCGCCGCAGAGGACCGCGCCAAGGCCGCCGAGGCCCTGATCGAACGCCTTGCCCGCGAGGCGGTGGCCATCGTCGCGCGCCGGGATCTCGACCTCGAGGGCAAACTCTCCCGGCTCGAGCGGCTGCTCGAGGAGGCCACCGATCTCGACCTCATCGCCCGGCTCATCATGGGCCGCTACTGGCGCCTCGCGAGCCCCGAGCAACGCCGGCGCTTCATCGCCCTGTTCCGTGCCCTGCTGCGCCGTTCCATGGCCCGCCGCCTCGAGCGCTACAGCGGCGAGACGCTCGAGGTCACGGGCAGCGTGCCGCTCAATGGAGGCGGCCGCGACATCATCGTCCGCAGCCGCGTCCGCCGCCCCGGCGGCAGGCCGCCCTACGCCGTCGACTGGGTGGTGCGGCAGCGCGACGGTCGCTTCCTCATCATCGACGTCATCGTCGAAGGGGTGAGCATGCTCGTGGAGCAGCGCGCCGAGGTGGCCGCGATCGCCGGCCGCCGCGGGATCGACGGCCTGCTCGCGGAACTCGAGCGACGCCTCGAGGAGCCCGAAGGCGCGCCGCGCGCCCGCGGCTGAAGCCGGGCCTCAGCTCGCCGCCCGCAGCTCCGCCGCCCTCGCCGGCAGGGTGAAGCAGAAGGCCGCCCCGCCGAGCTCCGAATCCTCGTACCAGATGCGGCCGTCGAAATGCTGCACGATCTCGCGGCAGATCGCGAGGCCGAGGCCGCTGCCGCGCGGCTTGTCCTTGAGCCCCGTGCTCGCCTGGTGGAACTTGTCGAAGATCGCCTCGCGCATCGCGGCCGGAACGCCGGGTCCGTTGTCCTCGATCCGCACCAGGTAGTTCGTGCCGAGGCTGCGCAGCACGACGTGAATGCGTCCCCTGCCCGCGGGCACGAACTTGGCCGCATTGGAGAGGAGATTGAGCAGCACCTGCTGCATGCGGTCGCGGTCGCACTGCACCGGCGCACGCGGCACGGCGAGGTCGAGGGTGACGCGGATGCCGCGCTCGCGCAGCAGACCGCGGGCGCTCTCGAGCGCGCGTTCGATGATCTCGCGCAGATCGCAGCGTTCGATGTGCCATTCCATGCGCCCGGATTCGATGCGCGAGAGATCGAGCACGTCATCGATGAGCCGCGTGAGCCGCTCCGATTCGCGGGCGATGATCGCGATGAAGCGGTTTCGCTCCGCGGCGTCGAGATCGGGATTGTCGAGGAGGATTTCCGAGAAGGAGCGGATCGAGGTGAGCGGGGTGCGCAGCTCGTGGCTCACGGTGGCGATGAAGTCGTCCTTGAGCTTGTCGAGCTGGCGCAGGCGCTCGTTCGCCGCCTTGAGCTCGCGCGTGAGGCGCTCGAGTTCGCGCGATTTCTGCTCGAGCTTCTGGCTGTACTCGATCGCCTGCGAGGTCTCGTCGAGGATCTGCAGCAGCGCGTCCGGGCTCAGGACCTCGCCGCGGACCACCGAGGCCACCATGAGCCGCGCCGAGGTGGCGCCGATGGCGCGGGCCAGGTGCCGCTCGGCGAGCTGCACCAGTTCGGCGTCCGCATGGTCGCTCGCGCGCAGCGTCTGGCCGCGGCGCCGCGCCTCGCGGGCGAAGATGCGCGCCGTCCGTTCGCGGCCGAGAAAGCGGACGAGGAGCTCCTGCAGCGCCGCAATGCGCGCCTCGCCACGCCATGGACGGGTGGAGTGCGCGCCCTGGTGGACGTCGACGAAGAGCATCGCCTGCAGGCGTTCGAGATCACTGCGCCGGCTCGCGAGCGAGACGGTGACGAAGACGAAGAGATTGGCGCCGAGACTCCAGAACACGGCATGGGTCACGAGATCCAGCCCCTCGAGACCGAGCAGGGCCTGGGGGCGGAGAAGCGCGACGCCCCACGGTCCGGGATCGAGAACCGTCTCGGGCAGCAGGCCGGCGAGCACGAGGGTGGGTATGATCAGGGTGTAGAACCAGAGCACCGCGCCCACGGCGATGCCGGCCACGGCGCCGGTGCGGCTCGCCCCGTGCCAGTAGAGACCGAGGACGAGCGGGGGTGCGAGCTGGGCGATCGCGGCGAAGGAGATGAGGCCGATGCTCACGAGATGGAAATGCTCGGCCACCGCGGCGAAGAACAGATAGCCGAGCATGAGCAGCGCGAAGATGGCGATGCGCCGCACGAGCAGCACGAGGCTCGACAGATCCGCCCGCTTCGCGAGCTCGAGGCGCTCGATGCGCAGCAGCACCGGCATCACGAGGTCGTTCGAGATCATGGTGGAAAGGGCGATGGTCGCGACGATGACCATCGCCGTCGCCGCGGAGAAGCCGCCGATATAGGCTATGAGCGCGAGCGTGGGGCTGCCCGCGGCGAGCGGCAGATCGATCATCAGCATGTCGCCGGACAGCCCCGCCACCACCCCGGCCATGGCGATGGGGAGAACGAACAGGTTGATCGCGAACAGATAGAGCGGGAACAGCCAGGTGGCGGTATGGAGGTGACGCAGCTCGACGTTCTCGATCACCGTGACCTGGAACTGGCGCGGCAGGGCGAGAAAGGCGAGCGCTGCGAGCAGCGTGTAGCCGAACCAGTCGAGATAGCCGAATCCGGTCTGGGAGAAATCGAACAGCTCGGCGCGGCCGGCGGCGACGAGCTCGTCATACAATGCGCCCAGCCCGCCGTGGACGGCGAAGACGATGAAGGAGCCCACGGCGAGAAAGGCCGCGAGCTTGACGAGGCTCTCGAATGCCACCGCGAGCACCATGCCCTCATGATGCTCGGTGGCGTCGATATGGCGGGTGCCGAAGAGGATGCTGAAGGCGGCGAGGCCGAGGGCGACGATGAGCGCCGTATCCGGTCCCCAGTCGGCAAGGGTGGTGCCGAAACTCGCGCCGAAGACGGCCTTCATGCCGGCGGCCACCGCCTTGAGCTGAAGCGCGATGTAGGGGATGATGCCGACGACTGAGACCACCGTCACGAGCCCGCCGAGCAGACTGCTCTTGCCGTAGCGGGCGGCGATGAAATCGGCGATCGAGGTGATCCCGTAGGCCTTGGTGATGCGCAGGATCTTGGCGTGGAGGACCGGGAAGAGCAGCGCGAGCAGGGTCGGCCCGAGATAGATGGGAAGAAAGCGCAGCCCCCGTTCGGAAGCGAGACCGACGCTGCCGAAGAAGGTCCAGGCGGTACAGTAGACGGCGAGGCTCAGCGTGTAGATGACGGGATTGGCGATGACGCTCCGCTCCTCGTCCGCGCGGCGGTCGCCGTAGCTCGCGAGGGCGAACAGCAGCGCGAGATAGGCGAGGGAGACGAGAAGCGCGGTGCCCGCAAGCGTCATGGCGGCGGATCCCGCTTCGCCGTGAGCATGAGCAGGGCGGCGGCAACGATCACCCCGATCCAGGCGCCGAAGGCGTAGAGCGGCAGCAGGGGAACGCCCCACAGCCCGGCCAGAGCTTCGGCCACCACCGGGCCCGGGTAGACGAACAGCGCCAGCGCGACGAGCGCGAGCGCGACGAGACCGTGGCTACGCGATTCCGTCACCGCGCGATTCCCCCGCCCGATCATGCGCGAGCCGTTCCCGGAGTCTAGCCACCTCGCGCGAAGCATCCAACACCTGGCCGAGGGTACGAAGCCCACGCGCCTCCAGCAGCCCGAGGAGGCGCACGAACACCTCCGCCGTGGTGAAGGCGTCGCCGAGTGCGGTGTGACGGCCGCGGACGGGGACCCCGAGCCGCTCGGCGAGCGCGTCGAGGCTGTGATCCTCGCCGAACTCGTCGAGCAGCGCGGACAGCAGCAGCGTGTCCAGCGCCGGGTTGTCGAACCGCACGCCGGCCTCCGCCTCGTGCTTGCGCAGGAAGGCGAGATCGAAGGCGGCATTGTGGGCGACGAGGACGTCGTCACCGACGAAGGCGTGAAAGCGTGCGAGCACCACGGCTGCAGGCGGCCGGCCGCGCACCATTTCGTCGGTGATGCCGTGAAAGCGCGTGGAATCCGGGGGGATCGGCCGGCCCGGATCGATCAGCGCATCGAAACATTCGCCGCGCAGGAGCCGCCCGTGCAGGACGCGGACGCCGGCGAGCTGGATGATCTCGTCCCGCTTGGGATCGAGGCCGGTGGTCTCGGTGTCGAAGACGGTGAAGGCGAGGCGCCTGAGCGGCTGCTCGCGCCGCGCCCCGGGCTCGCTCGAAAGCAGCCGGAAGTCATAGAATTCGGGGCGCGGCGGCAGCGGTTCGCGGCGCTCGCGGGCATGGACTTCGCCGGGCGGGGGAAGCTCGAGACGCAGAAACCCTCCTTCTTCCCCGGGCGAGGGCGCGATCCAGGGAAGGCAGCCGTGGCGGGCGAGGAGCTCGCGCGGGCGCAGCGGCGTGCCCTCGAGCAGAGGCCGGTCGAGCCAGTGCTCGAACCATCGCTGCCCGGGAACCGCTCCCCGCCAGGCGAGATCGAGCGCCACGCCGCGCGCCGTCGAGTGGCTCGAGAGGGTGAAGCGGTCGGCGCCGAATTCCGCATGCAGCCCGGCGGCGAAGGCCGCGAGGAGTTCGGTGAGGACGAAGCTGTCGCCGCGAAACCACAGCGAAGGGGGGCGGAAGGCGAGCTCGATCTGCGCGCCCCGTTCCGCGATCCGCTCGAGGAGCGCGTCCGCGAGATCGGCGGCGCTCACGTCATGGAGCGGCCACTGGCCGAGCATGAAGCGGCGCCCCGCCTGCGCGAGCTCCTGCAGCGCCGTCTCGAGCCGCGCGCTCTCCTCGAGCAGCACGCGCAGGAAGCGCCCGCGCCCCTCCTCACCGCCTACCTCCTCCTGCAGCAGCTCGGCGGCCGCCCGCAGGCTGCCGAGCGGCCCCCGCCAGACGGTCTCGAGCTGATCCAGGAACCGCTCCGCGGTCGCCTCCCGCAGCGCCGCGGAAACATCCTCGAAGACGAGGACGAAACCCTCGGCCCCGCCACCGACGAGCCCGAGGCGGCAACGCAGGAGTCGCTCCCCGCCCGTGGTCGTGCACAGGAAGGGTTCGCTCAGGTTGCGTCGCGCGGGCTGGGTCGCGGCGCGACGGCGCAGCTCGCGCAGATGATGGACGACCGGCCGCTGCGCGAGAAGCTGATAGAGCGAGCGGCCGAGGCCCAGCGCCGGCGGCGCGCCGAGCAGAGTGACCGCGGCTTCATTGTAGAGCAGGATGCGCCCGTCGAGGGCGCAGCAGAACAGCCCCTCGGCGAGATCCTGCAGGATCGCGGCAAGGCGCCGTCGCTCGCTCTCGAGCTCCGCCGTCGCCCGTTGCCGCTCCTCTTCGATCTCGGAGCGCAGCTGGTCCATATGCGCGATCAGCCGCTCGAGCGGAGGACGGAGGAGGTCGACGGGCGCCGGAAGAGGGGGAGCGGGGCGGTCGGACGGGTGCGCAGCCGGAAGGACGGCGAGGTCGAGACGCCGCGCCACTTCGGCGAGACCGCCCAGGATCCGGCGGTCGAGCGCATGGGCGAGAAGGGCGCCGAGCACCGGCAGGCCGAGGCCGATGTAGCCGAGCCAGCGCGCCTCGGCGGGTGCCAGCGGATGCAGGCGCAGGGCGAGAAACCAGAGCAGGGCGCTTACAAGGGCCGCCGCGAGCAGCGGCGGCAGCCACAGCACCCAGCGCGCCCGCTTCATCCCCGCCTCCTAGGCGAGCATGGCCTTGATCCGCTCGACGAGATCCCGGGTGGAGAAGGGTTTCGTCACATAGGCGTCGGCGCCGAGGGCGAGGCCCCGGCTGCGCTCGCTCTCCTGACCGCGGGCGGTGAGCATGACGACCTTGATGTGCCGCCACTCGGGCCGGCTGCGGATGCGCTCGCACAGCTCGAAGCCGTCGATCTCCGGAATCATGACGTCGAGCAGCACGAGGTCGGGCGGATCGCGCTCGAGCCGTTCGAGCGCCTCGCGTCCGTCCCGCGCGACCTCCACCGCAAAGCCCGCCTTCTTCATGAGGAATTCGAGCGACAGGGCGATGTTCGGTTCGTCGTCGACGACGAGAATCTTCTTCGCTGCACTCACGACATCCCCCTCCGGCCGCGCGCTCCCGAGCTGGATCTCCGTCCCTCGAGCTTAGCGGCGAGGCTGCGCCGGGACAGCGGCCATTTGCCGCGGCCTCGCATCCCGCTTCAGGGGCGGGTGAGACCGAGCGTGTCGTCGGCCGTCGAGGGCGGTGGATGATGGCTCTCGGATG
>CAZHHU010000118.1:0-6275 GCA_964532215.1 uncultured Geminicoccaceae bacterium | reverse complement strand
AGACTCACGCGGATGAAGTTGCGCCCGGTGGCGCGCGCGAGCGACCGCCCGAGACTGGTCTTGCCGACTCCGGGCGGTCCCACCAGGCACAGGATCGGCCCCTTGACCCGGTCCACGCGCTGCTGCACCGCGAGATACTCGATGATCCGCTCCTTGACCTTCTCGAGCCCGTAGTGGTCGGCATCGAGGATCTCGCGGGCCCGGCGGATGTCCTTCTTGATCCTGGTCCGCTTCTTCCAGGGCAGCGACAGCAGCCAGTCGAGATAGTTGCGCACCACCGTCGCTTCCGCCGACATGGGGCTCATCGCCCGCAGCTTCTTGAGTTCGGCCTGGGCCTTCTCCCGCGCCTCCTTGGAGAGGCGGGTCTTCTTGATCCGCTCCTCGAGCTCCGAAAGTTCGTCCTTGCCGTCCTCGAGCTCTCCGAGCTCCTTCTGGATCGCCTTCATCTGCTCGTTGAGGTAGTACTCGCGCTGCGTCTTCTCCATCTGACGCTTGACGCGCGAGCGGATGCGCTTTTCCACCTGGAGGACGGAAATCTCGCCCTGCATGAAGGCGTACAGCTTCTCGAGCCGCTCGGTGAGCGCGGTGGTCTCGAGGAGTTCCTGCTTCTCGTGGATCTTGAGCCCGAGATGGGCGGCGACCGTGTCGGCGAGCCGCGAGGGATCGTCGATCTGCGAGACGGTGACGAGCACCTCGGGCGGGACCTTCTTGTTGAGCTTGGCGTATTCCTCGAACTGGCCCACGACCGCGCGGGCGAGCGCCTCCGCCTCGCGCGGGTCGCCCTCGACCTCGGACAGGATCTCCGCTTCCGCCTGGAAGAACCGGGGATTGTCGCGAAAGCGCAAAATCCGCGCCCGCCGACCACCCTCGACGAGGACCTTGACCGTGCCGTCGGGAAGCTTCAGCAGCTGGAGCACGCTCGAGACGGTGCCCACTCCGTAGAGGTCCCTCGCCCCGGGATCGTCCTGATTGGCGTTCTTCTGCGCCACGAGCAGGATCTGCTTGTCTTCCCGCATGACTTCCTCGAGCGCGGCGATCGACTTCTCGCGCCCGACGAAGAGCGGCACGATCATGTGCGGGAAGACCACGATGTCCCTGAGCGGGAGGACGGGAAAGATGTGGAGTTCGGGAATTTCGGCCATCATACCTCGCTGCCGCGACCGGCCCCGGGGGCCGATCCAGTCGCCGCGCTAGAAGTGGCGTGCCCCCTCGAGCCTTTCAAGCGCAGGGCGGGTGTGCCTGCCGGCGGTCCTCAATAAGGACCGTTTTCATGAAGCGGACGTCCGACGGCGGTTGACCCGACCTGCGCCTGACATACAATTGCAACCGGGACTCTTTCGATCGGGTGACGATCGGTGCGGACCCCCCTGGGTGGCTCACACCCGGGTATCTCCATTCCGCGGGCCGGGCGAGAAGGCGGGCACGGGGAACGAAGCGAAACCTCCCCCTTCACGCGACAGCGGCACTTCCCGGCACAGTCCGAGACTCCTTCGGCCATTCCACGAATTCCCCAAAACTCGTGCAAAATTCTGCTGAACCGACATTTGTACGGTTCTGCGTGTTGTTTGTGAATTGGCGGGAGAAGAATCCCGCTTTGCAGGAATCGTCTTTCATGTTCTAATATCGACAACCTCAGGGCATCCGGAAGGATGTCGCACCGGGACCAGGGACGTAGCGAGGGAACAGCGGATGCAAGGTGAGAAGCTCGATTTCGCGACCCTGATCGAGCGTGACCGCAGCGAGCAGCAGCGCAGGGCATGGCGCGGAACGCTGCTCGACTATCTCGAGATCGTGAAGGCCGACCCCAAGGTCGCCGACCTCGCCCACAAGCGCCTCTATGAAATGATCGTCTCGAAAGGGGTGAGCGAACTCGACGTCGAGACCGATCCCCGTGCCAAGCGCCTCTTCGGCGATCGTCGCATCAAGGTGTACAACTTCTTCAAGGACGAGTTCTTCGGCATGGAGCGCACGCTCGAGAAGATCGTGCGCTATTTCCACTCCGCCGCGATGGGCGGCGAGGAGAGCCGTCAGGTGCTCTATCTCATGGGCCCGGTGGGCTCGGGCAAGAGCTCGCTCGTCGAGCGCCTCAAGCGCGGTCTCGAGGAACTCGATCCCATCTACGCCATCGACGGCTGTCCGATGCAGGAGGAGCCGCTGCACCTCATCCCCCGCCATCTGCGTCCCGCCTTCGAGGAGATGCTGGGGGTGCGGATCGAGGGCGATCTCTGCCCGGTCTGCCGCTGGCGCCTGCAGCACGAGTTCGATGGCCGCTACGAACAGGTCCCGGTGCGCACGGTGCAGTTCTCGGCCCGCGCCCGGCGCGGCATCGCCGTGGTGCCGCCGGTCGATCCCAACAATCAGGACACCTCGGTGCTGATCGGCTCGGAGGACATCTCCAAGCTCGACCGCTACTCGGAAGGCGATCCCCGCGTGCTCGAGCTCAACGGCGCCTTCAACGCGGGCAACCGCGGTCTCGTCGAATTCATCGAGGTGTTCAAGAACGAGACCGAATACCTGCACACCATGATCACGGCGACGCAGGAGAAGTTCGTTCCGGCGCCCGGCCGGCACGGCACCGTGTACGTGGACTGCTGCATCGTCGCCCATTCGAACGAGGCCGAGTGGCAGAAGTTCAAGGCGGATCACACCAACGAGGCGATCCTCGACCGCATCGTGGTCGTCAAGGTGCCCTACAACCTCCGCCTTTCCGAGGAGGTCAAGATCTATCGCAAGTTTCTCAGGCGGGCGCGGTTCGACGCCAGAATCGCACCGCACACCCTCGAGATCGCCTCCATGTTCGCGATCCTCACCCGCCTCGAGCCGACTCCGAAATGCGATCCCATGACCAAGCTCAAGATCTACAACGGGGAGGAGGTGCTCGAGAAGGGCCGGCCCAAGAAGCTCACCGCCCACGAGCTCATGGAGGACGCGAAGCGTGAGGGCATGTTCGGCATCTCGACGCGCTTCATCATGAAGGCCCTCGATACCGCCCTCACCCAGAACGACGGTGTCATCCATCCCATCAACGTGCGCGAGGCCCTCATCCAGATGGTGAAGGAGGGCGACTTCGCCGACGACGTGCGCAAGCAGTACCTCGAGTTCCTCCAGGACACGCTGCACAAGGCCTATCTCGAGCTGCTGGAGAAGGACATCACCCGCGCCTTCGTCTATTCCTTCCGCGACCAGGCGGAGACGCTGTTCCACAACTACCTCGATCACGCCGAGGCCTATGTCACCAAGAGCCGGGTCAAGGATCCGGTCACCGGTGACGAGATGCAGCCGGATGAAGGCTTTCTGAAGTCCATCGAGGAGCAGATCGCGATCATCGGACCGGCGGCCGAGGGCTTCCGCCAGGAGGTCATCGCCTATCTCTGGGCCGCCTCGCGTCGGGGCGAGAAGATCACCTACGAATCCTACGAGCCGCTCAAGGAGGCGATCGAGCGCAAGCTCATGAGCTCGGTGCGGGAGATCTCGCGCATCATCACCAAGGCGCGCACCCGCGACGAGGAACAGCGGCAGAAATACGATGCGATGGTGCAGAATCTGATCGAGCAGGGCTACGACGAAGCGAGCATCGACACCATTCTCAAATACGCGGCGAACCATCTGTGGCGGGACTGAGCCGGCCGGGGGCCTCGCGGTCATGACCGTCTTCCGGCCCTACTCCGAAAGCGACGCGCTCCGCTCCGACCGCAGCGCCGGCGACCGCAAGCGGCACCGTGAGAAGCTGCGGCGCGCGATCCGGGACAATATCGCCGACATCATCGCCGAGGAGAGCATCATCGGCCGCAGCCGCGATCGCATCATCAAGGTGCCGATCCGCGGCGTGAAGGAATACCGCTTCACCTACGGCGACAACGAAGGCGGCGTGGGCCAGGGGGAGGGGGACACCCAGCCCGGCCAGGTCATCGGTCAGGCGGGGCGGCGCGGCCGCAAGGGCGCGGGGCCGGCCGGCAGCGAACCCGGAACCGACTACTACGAGACCGAGATCACCCTCGAGGAGCTCGTGGACATCATGTTCGAGGACCTCGAGCTCCCGGACATGGAGCGCAAGGCGCTCAGGCAGGTCCTCTCCGAACGGGTGGCGAGGCGCAAGGGCTTCCGCAGGCAGGGCATCCGCGTCCATCTCGATCGCCGGCGCACCGCCAAGGCGCGCATCCGCCGCAAGATCGCCACCGGAAGGGCGCAGACGACGGCGCTCGCGGCACCCGGAGCGGAGGAAGAGGAGGCGCGCTTTCCCTTCCACCGCGAGGACCTCACCTACAAGCGTCTGCGGCCGGATCTGCGCGAGGAGAGCAACGCCGTCGTCATCTGCATCATGGACACCTCCGGTTCCATGGACCGGCTCAAGAAATATCTCGCGCGGAGCTTCTTCTTTCTCCTCTACCAGTTCGTCTGCACCAAGTACGAGAACGTCCACATCGTCTTCATCGCCCATCACACCCAGGCGCGGGAGGTGACCGAGGAGGAATTCTTCCACAAGGGAGAATCCGGCGGCACGCTCATCTCCTCGGGCTACAGAAAGGCGCTCGAGATCATCGAGAACCGCTATCATCCCGCGCACTGGAACATCTACGCCTTCCACTGTTCGGACGGCGACAACTTCGAGTCCGACAACGAGGAGGCGCTGCGCGCCGCGCGGCGGCTGTGCGAGCTGTGCAATCTCTTCGGCTACGGAGAGATCAAGCCGATGGGCTCGCACTATTACGAGAGCTCGATGCTCGAGCGTTTCCGCCGCCTCGGTGCCGACAACTTCCAGTCGGTGCTCATCGAACGGCGCGAGGACATCTGGCCGTCGTTCAGGGCCTTCATGTCGCGCGAGCGGGGCAGGGAGACGGCCGAGGGGGCGGGTTGAGCCCGCCCGGCCGGAACTTCGCACGGAGGGGGTGGGGATGACGAGCTGGACCCTCGCCGATCTCGAATACTGGGATGCCCGGATCCGCGAGAAGGTCGCCGAGTTCGGCCTCGATGTCTACGAACAGGAATTCGAGATCTGCGATCAGAACGCCATGCTCGGCTTCATGGCCTATCACGGCATGCCGGCCCACTATCCGCACTGGAGCTTCGGCAAGGCGTTCGAGCAGATCAAGACCATGTACGACTACGGGGTGCAGGGGTTGCCGTACGAAATGGTCATCAATTCCGACCCCTGCCTCGCCTATCTCATGCGCGACAACAGCCTCTGCCTCCAGGTGCTTACGATCGCCCATGTCTACGGGCACAACGATTTCTTCAAGAACAACTTCAACTTCAAGGTGGCGACGAACGCCAGGGAGACGATCGCCGCCTTCAAGGCCCGCGCGGATCGGGTGCGGGCCTATATCGAGGATCCCTCGATCGGCGCCGAGGCGGTCGAGCTCTTTCTCGATGCCGCCCATGCGCTCGCGTACAACCGCCGGCGCAACATCGCCGTGCGCAAGCTCGCACCGGAGGAGCAGCGGGAGCGCGCACTGGAGCGCAGCAGGCCGCGACCGGATCCCTTCGCCCATCTCGTGCAGCGCGAGCCGGAGCCGGAGCCGGAGCTGCGCCGCATCCCCCTCGAGCCCGAGGAGGACCTGCTGCTCTTCATCCGCGACCACAACCCCCATCTCGCCGAATGGCAGAAGGATCTGCTCACCATCGTCGACGAGGAGGCGCGCTACTTCCTGCCGCAGATCGAGACCAAGATCATGAACGAGGGGTGGGCGAGCTTCTGGCATCACCGCATCATGAACGCGCTCGATCTTCCCCAGGATCTTCACATCGAGTTTCTCGTCCGCCACAACCAGGTCGTCTGTCCCCACCCCGGAAGCCTCAATCCCTACCACATCGGCTTCGTGGTCTGGCGCGACATCGAGCAGCGCTACGGGACCGAGAAGCTGTTCGAGGTGCGCGAGGTCGACCGCGACGTCTCCTTCCTGAGGCGCTTTCTCACCCGCGAGCTCGTCCAGGAGCTCGATCTCTTCACCTACAAGCCCCGCGGCGAGCACCTCGTGGTCACCAAGGTCGCGGACGAGGACAGCTGGGAGGAGGTGAAGCGGGAGCTGCTGCGCCGGATCGGCATGAACGCCTTTCCCGTGATCCGCATCTACGACGCCGACTACCGCGGACGGCGCGCGCTCTATCTCGTGCACGAGCATGACGGCCGCGATCTCGACATGACGAGTGCGGAGAAGACCCTCGGCTATGTGCGCGAGCTCTGGGGCCATGACGTCTATCTCGAGACGCGCCTTCGCGGCAAGCGGGCGCTCATGACGATGACCGAGGCGGGCTTCGACGCCAAGCTCCTGAGCTGA
>CAZHHU010000117.1:0-6308 GCA_964532215.1 uncultured Geminicoccaceae bacterium | reverse complement strand
CCTGGGTGATCACATAGGGATCCACCCCGCCCGGCGCGACCAGGGTCATGCCGGCCGCGGCGCGGATTTCGACGTCTCCCGGGCCGGCCTTCATGACCTTGAACCAGACCGCGTCGACGCCGGGCGGAACGAGCCCCGGGGGCACTTCGAGGAAGGTCGGATTGGCGTTCGAAACGCGCACGAGTCTGCCGACATAGGAGGCGGGCACGGCGAAGCCGCCGCCCGTCCAGTGCAGGGGCTGGAAGTAGTTCTCGTCCGCATCGGGGAAGAGATCGGGGATGTAGACCTCGTTGCTGCCGGTCACATAGACGCGCACGCGCTGGAACTGGGTGCGGATGCGGTTCTTGCCCTTGGGCAGGCGCAGGGTGACGCCGGCACCGGCCTGGAAGACGACGTCGCCCGTTCCCTGCTTGACGACGTCGAACCAGCGCAGACCCTCTCCCGGCGTCACGAGGCCCGCCGGGATCGTGCACACCCGCTCGGCCGCGTTGTTGACGCGGTGGAGCTTGCCGAAATCGGCGCGACTCACGGTCCAGTCGACGTTGCGTTCGCGCTCCGGCTGCGTGCCCCGGCGCACGCCGAGCGGGACCCAGACGAAGTTGCCGGGCTCGTCCTCGAGACGCAGATACCAGCCCCTGCCGAGCCACTGCTCGTCGGTCGCCGGCAGCGCCGCGGCATCCGCGGCATAGACGGCGATGCCCTCAATCTGGCGCGGCGCCGGGGTCGTACGCGGGGCGAGGTAGAGGGGATCGCCGATCTCCACGCGCGCGAGTTCGCCGCGACTGCTGCCCTCCCCGTTGCCGAGGCGGAGGCGGACATCCTGAAGTGGGGTGGTGCCGTCGTCGGGGCTGAGCACGCCGTTTGCGACCGTGCGGGTGATGGTCGCGAGCTGGGTGCTCGTGAGATCGAAGAGAATCCCGTGATAGGGGTTGTCGTTGGCGGGATGGGTGTCCCAGTCGGCCTGTGCGGCACCCTTGTAGTGGGCCGTGATCATGGGCATGCCGGTCTCGCGGGCGCGGATCTGCCAGGCGAGCTGGTCGAACTTGTTGACGCCGTTGATCTCGCGGGCGACCAGGCCGGTATCACCGAGCACGCCGCCATCGCCGGGATAGTTCCCGACCGGCTGCGGTCCCATGAAATTGCAGCCGAGAAAGGTCCGCTTGACGCAGGACATGGTGAAGGCCGCGTTGCTGTCGCGGTAACGGTTCGCCAGGTCGGGAATGTTGTGGGTCTGACAGAGAATGTAGGTGATGGCGCTGTTCTGTCCGGCGCTTCCGGCCTGCTCGGAATATTCCTCGAAGCCGACCTCGCACATCTCCACGTCGCAGAGGAGAAGCAGGATGCGCGCGCAGTTGACGAGGCGGATGCCGGTGGTCCCGGGGCGGGCGCCGCCCGTGCCCGGCGCGTGGATCTGAATCCGCTGCAGAATCATGTTGTTGATGACGTTCGCGGCGCTCGCCCGCGAACCGTCGAGGAGGACGCCCACGGTGCTGTCGGCGCCGAGCTTGATGGCGACTTCCTGGATCAGCGAGTCGCCGAAGTTCACCCCCGGGATCGTGCCCCGCCAGCGGATGCCGTTCGCGGCAAGGGTGTTGCCACCGCCGCCGAAGCCGGCGCCGATGCCGACGAGCGAGCACTCGTTGGCGTCGACCATGTCGATGCACCAGCCATCGGGATCGTCCTGCCCGAGAGGGGCGGCGCCGCCCTTGAAGACGAGGTCATGGGCCCGGAACTCGTGGCCGAAGACGCGGATGCCGCCGAGGCTCATGCGGATCGACAGCTCGCCCAGGCTAGAGCGGTTCCAGTTGTCGTCGGCCGCGGGGTCGATCTGAAACGCTCCGGCGTTGCGATGGAAGAGAAAGGCGTGAGCGCCCTCGGCGCGGATCTCGACCGCATGTCGCCCGGCGCCGACGATCGTGCGGGCCGGGGGCACATCCACCGGTGCCGCGAGCCGGTAGGTTCCCGGCGGTACCCACACGGCCTCGTGCGCCTGGAGGGCGGCGGTAAAGGCCGGGGCGTCGTCCTGCACGCCGTCGCCGGCGGCACCGAAGTCGCGCACCGACACGAAATCGGCGAGCCGGGCCCGCAGCGGCCGACGCACCGCACCGGCCTCGGCGCGGTAGGGAAGCGCATCGAGGCTCGCGCGACGGGTGAGCTGCGCCGCGGCGGTCGAGACGACGATGAGATCTTCCGGCTGAAGCTCCGGTGCGGGATCGAGTTCGTGGATCTGTTTCGCGGTCATGCCGGGGGTCCATAGACGAGGGGTTGTCCGAATTCATCGACGAGCCAGGCTCCGGTCTCCGTCACGAGCAACTTGGGCGGCAGCGGAGGTGGCGGAGGCGGCGTCCAGGAGACGGTCGGCCGCGCGGTTCCGGTCAGGCGCAGGCCCCGCGCGGTGAGGGAAAGGCGTCGCGACATGTCACGACCGGGCGATGATGTAGGCCTGACAGTCGGTGTCCTCGGCGACGAAGGCGATGTAGCGCTCGCCCCGCCGCAGCGGCACATCGACATACTGGCCCGGATAGAGGAACGGGCTCGTGTCGGGATCCGCGGTGACGGTGGCGTCGCCCACCTCGAACCGGCAGGGACCGGTGGCGATCAGGGTCACGAGTTCGATATCGCTCGGGATGGGATTGGGGTTGCGTGTGGAACTGCTCGTGACCAGAATTTTCTGCGTGCCCCGATACTCGAAGCCGAGCACGGGAACGGGGTTGCCGTTGTCATCGATCGGAAAGAGCAGACTCATGGGAACGTCCTCTTCCTGCGGCGACAGCGTCGGGAAGCCGGCCCGTGGGTTCGCATGCGGCCGGGATGACCGCGGGCATTATCAGGAATATACACCGGCTGTCAATCGGTAATAGGATCCTGTCCCTATAGAGCTGGGACCAGGTGCCGCAGGAGGGGCCGGATGGGCGAGAACAGGCGACTGCTCATTTACAGCCACGACAGCTTCGGGCTCGGGCACCTGCGGCGCTGTCGGACCATCGCCCACGCGCTCGTCGAACGCTTTTCCGATCTCTCCGTCATCATCCTCTCGGGATCGCCGATCGTGGGCAGTTTCGACTACCGCGCGCGGGTCGATTTCATCCGCGTCCCCGGGGTCATCAAGCTGCGGAACGGTGAATACACGCCGCTTCAGCTCCACATCGACATCGAACAGACGCTCGCGATCCGCAGCTCCATCATCCGTCACACCGCGGAAGTCTTCGCGCCCCACATGTTCATCGTGGACAAGGAGCCGCTCGGCCTGCGGGGCGAAGTGGAGCCGACCCTGCGCTACCTGCGCAGCCGCGGCGTACGCTGCGTGCTCGGTCTGCGGGACGTGATGGACGAGCCGCGCCTGCTCCTGCGCGAATGGCGGCGCAAGGGCGTGGCGCGGGCGTTGCGCACCCTCTACGACGAGATCTGGATCTACGGTCTTCCCGAGATCTTCGACTTCGTCGCCGAGCTCCCGGGCATGGCGCGGATCGCGTACAAGCTCCGCTACACCGGCTATCTCCGCCGCGACGTGCCCCGCAACGAGGTACTTTCGGAAATCGAACCCCCTCAGGAACCCTACGTCCTCGTGACCACGGGTGGCGGCGGGGACGGTGCCGATCTCATCGACTGGGTGATCTCGGCCTACGAACATGACCCGTCGATCCCCTACGCCGCCGTGCTCGTGCTCGGCCCGTTCATGGATCTCGAGGCGCGGCGCCGCTTCCAGGAACGCGCCGCAGGCATACCCAGGCTCAAGGTCCTCACCTTCGACGCGCGCATCGAACGGCTGTTCGCCGCGGCTGCGGGCGTCGTGGCCATGGGCGGTTACAATACCTTCTGCGAGATCCTCTCCTTCGATCGTCCCGCGCTCGTCGTGCCGCGGACCGTGCCGCGGCGCGAACAGGCGCTGCGGATCGAGCGGGCGGCGCGGCTCGGCATGCTCGAACTGCTGCCGGACGACGGCATCCGGGATCCGAGGGTGATGGCGGCGCGACTCCATGAGCTCCCTCGCTGGAAGCGACCGGGGGCGGCCCGGGCCGCACGCTTCCTCACGGGACTCGATCGCATCGCCGAGCTCGCTTCGCCCTGGCTGGAAGCGGAGGCCTCGCAGGCGGCGGTCGCCGGGCTGGGCTGAGCTCATGGCAGGTCCCGTCGCCATCGTCCTCAAGGGCTATCCGCGCCTCTCCGAGACCTTCATCGCGCAGGAGATCCGGGCGCTCGAGCAGCTGGGGCTGCGGATGACGATCGTCTCGCTGCGCCGCCCCACCGATCCTGCCGTGCACCCCGTCCATCGCGAGATCCGCGCCCCCGTCCTCTACCTGCCCGAGTATGTCTGCGAGGAGCCCCTGCGGGTCCTGCGCGGTCTGCTTCGCGCCCTCCGGTGCCGCGGCTTCGCGGCGGCGCTGCGGATCTGGCTCCGCGATCTTCTGCGCGACCCCACGCCCAATCGCGGCCGCCGCTTCGCGCAGGCGCTCGTGCTCGCGGCGGAACTGCCCGCGGAGATCGAGCATCTTCATGTGCACTATCTCCACACGCCGGCCTCGGTCGGGCGCTACGCCGCCCTCATGCGCGGCATCTCCTGGAGTCTTTCCGCCCATGCCAAGGACATCTGGATCACGAGGGACTGGGAGAAGCGGGAGAAGCTCGCCTCCTGCCGCTGGGCGGTCACCTGCAGCCGTGCAGGCCTCGAGGCGCTCGCCCGTTTCGCGCCCGAGGGGCGGATCGAACTCCTCTATCACGGCCTCGACCTGCGCCGCTTTCCCCCGCCCGGCCGCCGGGCCGGAGGCGACGGGTCAGAGAGGTGCCGGCCGGTGGTGATCGTTTCCGTCGCCCGCATGGTGCCCAAGAAGGGGCTGGACGTGCTGCTGCGCGCGCTCGCCCGTGTGCCGCGGGCGCTGCACTGGCGCTTTCTCCACATCGGCAGCGGTCCCGAAGAGCACCGGCTGCGCGCGCTCGCCCGCGAGCTCGGGATCTCCCGGCGGGTACGCTTTCTCGGCGCCGCCGACCAGCCTCGCGTGCTCGCGCTCCTGCGCCGCGGCGAGATCTTTGCGCTGCCGGCACGGGTTGCCGCCGACGGCGACCGCGACGGCCTGCCGAACGTCCTTCTGGAGGCCGCCTCCCAGGAACTCGCCATCGTGACCACGCCGGTGAGCGCGATCCCGGAATTCGTCCATGCCGGTACGGGCCTGCTCGTGCCGCCCGACGATCCCGGGGCGCTGGCCGAGGCTCTCGTCGCGCTCATCCGCGATCCGCAGGAACGGATCCGGCTCGGGCGGGCGGCCCGCTCCGAGCTCGAGGCGCGCTTTGCCATGGAGGCGGGAATCCGCCGGCTTGCCCGGAAGTTCGGTCTGCGCCTGCGCGAACCGGCGGCGGCCTGAGATGCGCATCGCCTTCTACGCACCCATGAAGCCGCCGGACCATCCGCTACCCTCGGGCGATCGCCGGATGGCGCGGGCCCTCTTCAGCCTGCTCCGCGAGCTCGGCCATGAGCCGTTCCTCGCCTCCCGCCTGCGGAGCTGGGACGGGCGCGGCGATCCGCTGCGTCAGCGGCGCATCGCACGCATCGCCGCGCGGATGGCCGAACGCCTGTTGCGTCGCTGGGGCTCCGGCGAAGGACCACGGCCCGGGCTCTGGTTCACCTACCATCTCTACCACAAGGCGCCGGATCACCTCGGCCCGCGGATCGCACGAGCACTTCGCATACCCTATGTCGTGGCCGAGGCTTCGCTGGCCCCGCGCGCAGCCCTCGGGCCGTGGGCTCTCGGCCACCGTGCCGCGCGGGCGGCCCTGCATGAGGCGGATGCCGTTCTCCTGCTCACGGGCCGCGATCGCGAGGCGCTGCTCTCCGAGCTCGGCCCTGCCGCGCCGCTCTTCGACCTGCCGCCCTTCCTTTCCTCCCTGCCGCCCCCGCCGGACCGGCGCCCAGAGCAGCGCGCCGCGCTCGCGCGCCGTTTCGGCCTGCGACGGCAGGCTCTGTGGCTGCTCACGGTGGCCATGATGCGCCCCGGCGCCAAGCTGCGCTCCTACGGTTTTCTGGCGCAGGCGCTCGCCCCTCTCGGCGGTCTCGACTGGCAGCTTCTGGTCGTCGGCGATGGCCCGGCGCGCAGCCGGGTGGAAGAGATGTTCGCGCGCTTCGCCCCCAGGGTGCGCTTTGCCGGACGGCTCGAAGGGCCGGAGCTCGAGGCCGCCTACGCCGCCTGCGACCTCTTCCTCTGGCCGGGGTTCGAGGAAGCCTACGGCATGGTCTATCTCGAGGCCCAGGCGGCGGGGCTTCCCGTGATCGCGCTCAGAACCCACGGCGTGCCCGAGGTGGTCGTGCAGGGTGAAGG
>CAZHHU010000116.1:0-6442 GCA_964532215.1 uncultured Geminicoccaceae bacterium | reverse complement strand
TTGGTGGTCATGATCAGGATGACGTTGCGGAAATCCACCGTCTTGCCGTTGTTGTCGGTGAGCTTTCCGTAGTCCATGACCTGGAGGAGGATGTTGAAGACATCCGGATGCGCCTTTTCGATTTCATCGAGCAGCAGCACCGCGTGGGGATGCTGGTCGATGGCGTCGGTGAGCAGCCCACCCTGGTCGAAGCCGACATAGCCCGGCGGTGCGCCGATGAGCCGCGAGACCGAGTGCCGCTCCATGTACTCGGACATGTCGAAGCGCACGAGCTCGATGCCCATGATCTGGGCGAGCTGGCGCGCGACCTCGGTCTTGCCGACCCCGGTCGGACCCGAGAACAGATAGCAGCCGATGGGTTTCTGGGGATCGCGCAGCCCGGCGCGACTGAGCTTGATCGCGCTGGCCAGCGCCTCGATCGCCTCGTCCTGACCGAAGACCGTCGCCTTGAGCCCGGCCTCGAGGTTCTTGAGCGCCTCCTTGTCGCGGTGGCCGGTGGCCTTGACCGGCACGCGGGCGATCTTGGAGACGATGTCCTCGATCTCCTTGACGCCGATGGTGCGCTTGCGGAGATGCTCGGGTCGCAGCATCTGCGCCGCGCCCACCTCGTCGATGATGTCGATCGCCTTGTCCGGCAGCTTGCGGTCGTGGATGTAGCGCACCGAGAGCTGGACCGCGGCCCGGAGCGCGGCACCCGTGTAGCGAACCCCGTGATGAGCCTCGAAGGAAGGCTTGAGCCCTTCGAGGATCTTGACCGTCTCGTCCTCCGACGGCTCCGGGATGTCGATCTTCTGGAACCGGCGCACGAGCGCCCGGTCCTTCTCGAAGTAGTTGCGGAATTCCTTGTAGGTCGTCGATCCGATGCAGCGCAGCGTGCCCGAGGCGAGTGCCGGCTTGAGGATGTTGGAGGCGTCCAGCGAGCCGCCGCTCGTCGCCCCGGCGCCGATCACGGTGTGGATCTCGTCGATGAACAGAATCGCGTCGGGATCGTGCTCGAGCTCGTTGATGACCGCCTTGAGCCGCTCCTCGAAGTCGCCGCGATAGCGCGTTCCGGCCAGCAGCGCGCCCATGTCGAGGGCGTAGATGACCGCCTTCTTGAGCACGTCGGGCACCTCGCCGCGCACGATCCGCAGCGCGAGCCCCTCGGCGATCGCCGTCTTGCCGACGCCCGGATCGCCCACGAAGAGGGGATTGTTCTTGGAGCGCCGGCAGAGGATCTGGATCGTGCGCTCGATCTCGCGCTCGCGGCCGATGAGCACGTCGATCTTGCCCGCGCGCGCCTTGGCATTGAGGTTGGTGCAGTAGGCGTTGAGCGCCTCACCGCCTTCCCGCTTCTCCTCGGCTCCGCCCTCGTCCACGCCGCGCACCCGCCGCTCTTCGCTCAGCCCCGGTTTCTTGGCGATGCCGTGGGCGATGTAGTTCACGGCATCGAGCCGCGTCATGTTCTGTTCCTGGAGGAAGTGGACCGCGTGCGATTCCCGTTCCGAGAACAGCGCCACGAGCACGTTGGCGCCCGTCACTTCGGTCCGTCCCGAGGACTGGACGTGGATCGCCGCCCGCTGGATGACGCGCTGGAAGCCCGCCGTCGGCTTGGCCTCCACGGGCCCGTCGACGACGAGCCCGGAGAGCTCGTGGTCGAGGAAATCCGTGAGCTGCGCCCGCAGGCGGTCGATCTCCACCGCGCAGGCGCGCAGCACCGCCGCCGCATCCTGATCCTCGGTAAGGGCGAGAAGGAGATGCTCGAGCGTCGCGTACTCGTGCTGGCGCGCGTTGGCGAGGGCCAGTGCCCGCCGCAGCGTCTTCTCGAGGGTACGCGATAGCATCGACATCACCTCCGCCCTGGATTCCCGGCTCCCGCGGTTCGTTCCCCTCGGCCTCGATATGGCCGCGGCTCACTCCTTTTCCATAGTGCACTGCAACGGATGCTGATGCTGCCTCGCATAGTCGATCACTTGGGCGACCTTGGTCTCCGCCACCTCGTAGGTGTAGACGCCGCACACCCCGACGCCGTTGTGATGGACGTGGAGCATGATCCGCGTCGCATCTTCACGGTTCTTGTTGAAGAACTTCTCGAGCACCTCCACCACGAAGTCCATCGGGGTGAAGTCGTCGTTCAACAGCAGGACCTTGTACATGGAGGGACGCTGCGTCTTGGCCCGCGGCTTGGTGACGACGGCGCCGCGGGGCCCTTCGTCATCCCGGTACGGACCTCGACTCATCTTCGCCGCTCCTCGAAGCTTTCCGATCGCGGTCGAATCATAGAGCAATCCGAGGCCCCGACAAATCCCTTTGAAGCCTCGCGCGTAGCCCGCGGCAGCAGCCGATCGCGGGCCCCCGTCGGAGGTGCCGCCGCGCGGACCAGGGCCGCGGTCTCGCGCTCGATGCGCTCCTCGAGCAGCCGCATGAAGCTGGCGCGGTCGAGGCCGGGGGCTATGGGCTCGAGAAAGGAGACCGTGATCCGCCCCGGGAACTTGAGCCAGCTCCGCCGTCCCCAGAACAGGCCGGAGTTGAGGGCCACCGGTACGCAGGGCACCCCGAGCGCGCGATAGAGGGCGGCCACGCCCGGCTTGTAGTCCGGCGGCGCGCCCGGCGGCCGGCGCGTGCCCTCGGGAAAGACGAGCACCGATTCGCCCCGTGCCACCGCCCGCTTCGCGCCCTCGACGAGGGAGCGAATCGCCCGCTGCGGGTTCCCGCGGTCGATGACGATGCTGCCGGCGGCGCGCAGATAGCGCCCGAAGAGCGGGATGCGCACGAGCTCCTCCTTGAGACCCACGACGATGTCGGGAAGGAGGAGGTGGAAGGTCAGGGTCTCCCAGGCCGACTGGTGCTTGGCGGCGATGAGCAGCGGCCCCGGCGGAAGCCGCTCGAGCCCCCGCACCTCATAGTCGAGCCCGACAGAGGCGCGCAGCAGCCGATGCACGCCGCGCAGCCAGAAGCGGGCGTAGGCCCGCGCCTGCTCCGGCTGCCAGCGGGAGACGAAAGGCAGGCCGCCGACGGCGAGCGCGAACGTCCACAGGTAGAAGGCGAGGTTGAAGGCCGTCGCCCGCAGCAGGGTGGAAAGGGGGATGCTCATGGACACGCTCCGCTCCCGGCGATGGTACATAGCGGCCTCCGCAGCGGGGCCAATCTGCCCGGCGAGACCGGACGCCCGCAGGCGGGCCGAGGGACCGCACGGATTCCACCCGGCGGCGCTGGTCAGCCGCGGCTGCGCGCACTAAAACACGGCAAACCCATAGCGCCCACTTCCGCGAGGAAAAGATGGAAGCCCGTGAAGCGCTGCCGCTCGACGAGGCGCTCACCTTCGACGACATCCTGCTCGTGCCTGCCTACTCCCGCGTGCTGCCGGCCGAGACGGAAGTGCGCACCCGGCTCACGCCGGCGATCGAACTCGCGATCCCGCTCGTCTCGGCGGCGATGGACACGGTCACCGAAGCGCCGATGGCGATCGCCATGGCCCAGCACGGCGGCCTCGGCGTCATTCACAAGAACATGAGCGTCGAGGAGCAGGCGGCACAGGTGGAGCAGGTCAAGAAGTTCGAGGCCGGGATCGTCGTCAATCCCAAGACGGTGGCACCCGACGTGCCGGTGGCCGAGGCGCTGCGGATCATGGCCGAAGCGAACATCTCCGGCCTCCCGGTGACCGACCCCGCAACCGGCCGGCTCGTGGGCATCATCACCAACCGCGACGTGCGCTTTCTCGCCGACACCTCGGTTCCCGTGCGCGAGGTCATGACCTCCGAGCGGCTCGTCACCGTCCGCGAAACCGTGAGCCGGGAGGAGGCCAAGCGGCTGCTCCACCGCTACCGCATCGAGAAGCTGCTCGTGGTCGACGACGACTACCGGCTCGTGGGCCTCATCACGGTCAAGGACATCGAAAAGGCGCAGCGCTATCCCGATGCCGTCAAGGACGAACAGGGGCGGCTTCGCTGCGGCGCGGCGACCGGCACCGGCGAGGCGGGGGTGCGCCGCGCGCTCACCCTGCTCGAGGCGGGGGCGGATGTGGTCGTCGTGGATACCGCGCACGGGCATTCGCATGGCGTGCTCGAGACCGTGGCGGCGATCCGTCGCAACTCCAACGCGGCGCAGATCGTGGGCGGCAACGTGGCCACCGCGGAAGGGGCGAAGGCCCTCGTGGAAGCGGGAGCGGATGCGGTCAAGGTGGGCATCGGCCCGGGCTCGATCTGCACCACCCGCGTCGTCGCCGGGGTGGGCGTGCCCCAGCTTACCGCCATCCTCGAGGCGGTGCGCGTATGCCGCCCGCGGGGCGTGCCGGTGATCGCCGATGGGGGCGTGCGCGCCTCGGGCGATCTCGCGAAGGCCATCGCCGCGGGGGCGGATTGCGCCATGATCGGCTCCATGTTCGCGGGCACGGACGAGGCGCCCGGCGAGGTGTTCTTCTACCAGGGGCGGTCGTACAAGTCTTACCGCGGCATGGGCTCGCTCGGCGCGATGGCGCGGGGTTCCGCGGACCGCTACTTCCAGGAGGAGATCAGGGACGCGCTCAAATTCGTCCCGGAGGGAATCGAGGGGCGGGTGCCCTACCGCGGACCGGTCTCGACCGTCATCCATCAGCTCGTCGGCGGGCTGCGGGCGGCCATGGGCTATACCGGCAACCGGGACATCCGGGGACTCCAGGAAAACCGCCGCTTCGTGCGCGTGACCCACGCGGGGGTGCGCGAAAGCCACATTCACGACGTGGCGATCACGCGCGAGGCGCCGAACTATCCCTTTTCGAGCTGAACCGTCGCATCCGGCGCCATCCCTGTCGCATCGCGAGCGTGACCTTCGGGGCCGCGCAGGTGACGCGGCCGCCTTTGCCGTCTAAGTAGTCGACGGCTGAAGTTCCGGCCTGGAGAGGGTGGGCCGTCCATGGATCCCGAACGCAGCACCAAGATCGTCGCCACCCTGGGTCCCGCCAGCTCGAGCCGCGAGCGCATGCTCGCCATGGTGGATGCCGGCGTCGACGTGTTCCGCTTCAACCTCGCGCATGGCACCCACGATGAGCATCGGCACAATTTCGCACTCCTGCGCGCGATCGAGGAGGAGCGCGGACAGCCGATCGGCGTGCTCATGGATCTGCAGGGGCCGAAGATCCGCATCGGCACCTTCGCGCACGGCCGGGTCGTGCTCCAGGAAGGCCAGCCTTTCGTGCTCGACCTCGATCCGACCGAGGGAGACGAACAGCGGGTCCATCTCCCCCATCCCGAGGTCTTCGCGGTGATCGAGCCGGGCCAGAAGCTGCTGCTCAGCGACGGACGCATCCGGCTCCGGGTCGAGGAGAAGAGCGCGGAGCGGATCGAGACGGTGGTCGAGGTCGGCGGCCCGCTCGCCGATCGGCAGGGCGTCAACGTGCCCGACGTGGTGCTGCCGATTCCCGCCCTGACCGAGAAGGACATGCGCGACCTCTCCCTCGCCCTCGAGCTCGGCGCGGACTGGATCGCGCTCTCCTTCGTGCAGCGGCCGGAAGACGTGATCGAGGCGCGCAAGCTCATCATGGGCCGCGCCGCGGTGATGGCCAAGATCGAGAAGCCGGCGGCGATCGAACATCTCGATGAGATCGTCCAGATCGCCGACGGGGTGATGATCGCCCGCGGCGACCTCGGCGTCGAACTGCCGGCCGAACTCGTGCCCGGGCTGCAGAAGAAGATCATCCGCCGCTGCCGCCATTTCGGACGGCCGGTGGTGGTCGCCACCCAGATGCTCGACAGCATGGTCGAATCCCCGGCGCCGACCCGGGCCGAGGCCTCCGACGTGGCGACGGCCGTGTACGATGGCGCCGATGCGGTGATGCTCTCGCAGGAGACGGCCCGGGGACGGTATCCCGTGCTCGCGGTGCGGATGATGGCCCGCATCGTGCGCCAGGTGGAGCACGACGAGTTCTACCGCTCCTATCTCGAAGCCTACCGCGCCGAGGTCGAGCCGCGGGCTGCGGACGCCATCACCATGGCGGCGGGGCAGGTCGCGCACGTCATGTCCGCAGCCTGCATCGTCACCTTCACCACCTCGGGAGCGACGGCGCTGCGCGCCTCGAGGGAGCGTCCCGACCGACCGATCCTCGGGCTCGTGACCCGTACCGGCACGGCGCGCAAGCTGACCCTCGCCTGGGGCGTCCATCCGGTGCTCTCGGGCGACGTCGAGGACATCGACGACATGGTCGACCGCGCTCGGAGATTCGCCCGCGAGACGGGTTTCGCCGAACCCGGCAAGGCCATCGTCATCACCGCGGGCATGCCCTTCGGCACCCCCGGGGCGACGAACCTGCTGCGCGTCGCCTGGGTGACCTGAGCGTCTGCGGCGCACCGCGACGGGGGCGGGCGGGGGCTCGCCGCGAGCGGTGGACGGCGGCGGAGGGCCGCGCACGCGGGGCGATGGAATCGGACCTCGCCCGGACGGATCCCGCGGGGCCGATCGCCTTCATGCCTGTTTGCGGACCGCAGCGGCC
>CAZHHU010000115.1:3636-6463 GCA_964532215.1 uncultured Geminicoccaceae bacterium | reverse complement strand
GCGCCACCACCAGGAAGGGGATGGGCGTCGGAGCGTACCAGTCGGCGGGTGGTCGTGCCGGCCCCTGCTGGTACCAGGGCTGATAGTGCGGGGTCATGACCTCGACCGTGAGGACCACGGGCTCGATGGGGAAGGCGTCAAAGAACACCACCGAGCCGACGCCGAGGCCGTCCTTCCGCGGGCCGAAGATCCGCGTGCGATCGTCCTCGTGCACGCCTTTCTCCTCGGCCCAGCCGCGCACCAGCCCCTTGACCGCCGAGCCGGAAAGATACGGCACGGCGAAGGTGTGGTGGAACAGAAAGCCGTTCTCGGTGGGATGCTCGTAGCCGGTGCCGGTGACGAAGGGGGCGGTGGCCACCAGGTCCCGTTTCTTGGCGCCGAGGGCGCGATAGAGGCTGTCGAGCCGGCGGTGCAGCTCGGTGAGCTCCTCTTTCCGGCCGAGCCGCAGCGAGGCCTCGGCGCTCGCCTTGTGGTGTACCCAGCCGTCCGCTCGCCGACGGTGCAAGAGCGTGAGGATCCATTCGAGCTTTCCCGGCCGCTCCTCCTCCGGCTTTCCGCCACCCGCCTCCTCCACCAGTTGCGACACGAGCCCGTCGAAGCCTTCCTTCCACAGATCACAGAACCTGTCCCACCAGAGGCCGGCATGGCCGTGCGGGTACCAGTGGGATGGGCGCGCCTCGCGCGCCTCACGATAGAGCGGAAGCTCACCCGCCATCGCCCGCCTCCCGCGCCAGCAGCGCATTGGCGAACTTCTTGAGCCACTGCAGATAGGCGAGCGCCTCGGCCTGGGCGATCACATAGGCCCGCTGATCGTGGTCGACGATCGCGCGCATCAGGGCGAGGCCTGCCGGTCCGTCGCCCGTCTCCGGGGGGGCGGCCCCGCGATAGGGGCTTTCCGGGCACCGGCGGACCAGCCAGTCCTCGAGATGGCCGACCAGCAGCCTCCAGGCCTCGGCATTGCCGCCGCTCGCCGAGCCGGCGCCCTTGCTCATGGCGGTGGCCAGCGCCTGGCCGAGCCCGGCCATCAGGATCATGGCCGGCAGGCTCTTGGCATAGGAGGCGTACATGCGCTGGACATCGTTCGCCCTGCCGGCGACGTTCCGGACCGCCTCGAGCGCCGTCTCGGCGCGTTGCTGTTCGATGGTCTTCGCTGCCGTCACGCCCCCACCTCCGCCAGATGAAACCAGCCCTGGCCGACGGTCTCGTTGCCGCCGAGCTGCAGATAGGGCCGCCCGCCCTCGCCGAAGAACAGCCCGCGCAGGTGCTGCGCGGCTTCTTCGTCCCGGCAGACCACCAGCGTGTAGAGCAGCGTGTCCGGCGCGAGGCTTTCCTCGTACCAGAGGTTGGTCGAGATCTTGGTCCTGTCGTCGAGCACATTGCGGGCATGGACCGGCAGGGCGTAGCGCGCGAACCAGGCGAAATCGTCGTCGCGGACGATCACCAGCCGCTCACCGAGCCGGGCGGCGGCCGGGCTGTCGCCGAAGAGCGGACGGAGGGCGTCCACAAGCCCCGTCGGCAGCTCGCCCGCGCGCGTGAACAGCCGCTCTTCGAGAAACAGTCGTTCGCCCAGCGACTTCGGACCGAGGAAACGCTGTTCGCCCGGCGCCTCGATGGCGGGCACCTCGTCCAGCCCGGCCCGTCCGAGATCGCGGCCGTAGCGCTCGATCAGATGGGGGCAAGTGAGCCAGACGGCGGCGGTGGCCAGCGAGCGGACCGGCAGGAGCAGCAGCCGCGCGTCGGTGAAGCTCAGACTGCCGGCGCTCGAAGGTGCACCGTAGAGCTCGGTGATGCGTTGAGCGTCGTCCTCGGTGGCCCCGAGGGTGCGCTCTGCCAGCTCCCGCACCGCGCCCTTGACCCCGGAGCCGGGGACGAAGGGATAGTCGGTGGTACGTTCGCGCGCCACCGGCAGGTCCACCGCTCCCTCCCGCTGACCCGCGCCCGGATGGACGTGGGTCTCCGCCAGCATGCCCAGGATCAGCGTCTTCATCGCCCGCTTTCCCTCCGCGGCCAGTATCCGAAGCAGAAATGTCCGAAGCCGAGCGCCGTGCGCTCGCCCACCGCCCGCACGTCCGATCGCCAGAGCTCCGCGAGCCTTAGCCGGTCGGCCTCATCGGCAGCCTCGAGGAACAGCACGCTGCCCGCCGGCAGATGCGGCCGGTTCGGCCGCGGGCCGAAGGAGGAGACACCGCGCCGGCCGTCCCAACCGCCCACGTACTGCGCCCGACCGCAGCAGGCGAACACCAGCCTGCCGGGAAACGCATCGTCGAGCTCCGCCCCCGGCCGCGGCCAGCTGCCGTCCCGGAAACGCGTGGGCGAGAGAATGTGGACGAGATAGCGCCCGTCCGCGGGCGGCTCGCCGGGCTCGGCCGCCTCCTCCCAACCGTCGGCGAGCTCGTGAAAGCCGACCAGGCGCTGCAGGCCACCGAGCGGCATCGGCTGCGCCGGTGGGGGATGGTCCGCCGGCCCCGCGACCTCGAGCCCGAGGGCGACCCGCGGCCGGCGGTCGCGGTCGGCGGTCTTGCCGCCGCAGCGGCCGACCCCGTCGAACAGCCGCAGGTGCCGCACGGCATAGAGCATGCCGTGGGCGGCGGTGCGCGTGGTGCGATCGCGCTGGAGGCCGATGCGCTCCTCCCGTGCGAATAGCCGCCTGTCCGTGATCAGCTCGTCGGCCTTCGGCGCCTTGCCTTCGAGGATGCGCGTGAGCCCCCGGGCGGTAACCCAGCCTGCCTTCGGCTCCTGCACCCCCGGCTCAGCATCGGGCAGGACGATCTCGCCGAGATCGGTGCGAAAGCGGGGCTCGCGGGGCAGATCGAGCAGCCGGGGCTCC
>CAZHHU010000115.1:0-3536 GCA_964532215.1 uncultured Geminicoccaceae bacterium | reverse complement strand
TGCGCCACAGCACCACCGGCGGGCCGAAGCGGAGCGGTGCGGGATCGTCGGGCGATCCGCCCACCACCCTCGCGATCTCCGGCCGCGTGGACCAGTCGCTGCGCCCGTCCCAGCCGAGTGCGCGGGCCAGTGCCGCCCGGAAGGCGCCGGCGGTGGTCGAGGGCCAGGGCGGGAACAGCGACTCCGCCTCGGCCAGGCCCTCGTCCTCCTGGTTGAACGGCCGGCCGTCACCGAAAAAGAGCGTATCCAGCGGTTCGATCCGCCAGCGGCGCACCCTGCCCGCACTCATGGCCCCGCCTCCCGCGCGCCCGCCGGTTCGGCGTGATCGAAGGTACCCACGCCCTGGTCGGCCAGGAAGCGGGCGATCAGACCGCCCTCGATGCGGAAGATCGGGCACCCCCCGCCGTCCCCGCGGACCGTCAGGCACACGCCCATGAGCTGCCGCACCCGCTCGCGCTCCCGCTCGCGCTCGACCTCGGAGAGGGATCGGCCGAGCACCCATTCGGCGAACAGGACCTGCTCGAGCGTCTGGAGGTCGAGCTCCTGCAACATCTCTCCGTAGCGCTCACGCACCTTGTAGAGGAAGCCGGTCGAACGCTCGGGCTCCGCGGCATAGGCGCGGGCCAGCGCCTGCAGCCCGTCCACGGGGGCACCCTGGTCCGGCGCCCGGCTCGTGCTCACGAAGCCGGTGACATATTCGGCCATGCGGCCGGAGGGCTTGAGCACCGAGATGGCGATGGAATTGCGGCCGTTGTCCTCCTTGGCGACCTCGGCGAGCAGGCGATGCGCCTCCCGGACGACGCTCGCGAGCGGCACGCCGGCATGGGCGAACACCAGCCCGGCCGAGATGGTCGGCGAATACCCCAGCCCGTCGGCGAGCGTTCCCGTCGCCCCGAGATAGGCCCGCCGCAGTTCGAGCGTGCAGGGCAGCGCCCGGGTGAGGGGCAGGAAGGCCGCCACATCGTCGCCGCCGGCATAGACGAGCACGCCGTCGTACGCCTCGACGATCCCGGGGACCCGTTCGCCGAAGCGCCGCAGCCCCTCGCTCACCTCCTTCTCGAGCCCTTCGCCGACGGCCTGCGAGAGCATCCTGCCGATGGCATCGCCGTCCATCAGCAGCAGGGCGTAGAAGGGCGAGGCGTCGAAACGCCGGCGCCCCCGCCCGGATCGCCCGGCCGAGACCGCGTCGCGATAGGTCTTCTGCAGTTCGGCCAGACGCTTGCGGATCTCGACGAGGCTTTCCGCCCGCCCGCGGAGCATCTCGGCCGCCGGCGTCCCCGCACTCGACAGTTCCGCCTCCCGCTCGAGGTTGCGGGCCTCGGTCTCGAGCATCTCGTCAAAGAAGAGACCGCCGTCCAGATTGCCAAATTCCGCGGGCTGTTCCAGCGAGCGGATCGGCACGTGCCGTTCGGCGACCGCCGGCACGTAAAGCTGGCGACGGACCTCGTCCGCGAACTTTCGGGCGTCTTCGGGCACCGTTCGCGAGACGTCGATCATCCAGGGGATCGCAGCCATGTACGGGGTCGAGGGCCAGTAGCGGATGCCGGCGAAGGCACCGGCACCGCCGCCGGGGATCCAGCCGAACACCTCGCGGAGCCTATCGGCCGCCAGGCAGGGAAACAGGCGCTTGACCAGCGCCGGGGCGGAGAGACGCTCGGTGGCGCGCAGCTCGAGGAGCTCGAAGGCGGCATCCCGCGCATTCGGATCGACCTCCCTGCGGATCTTCTCCCGCACCCCCTGCCAGAAGCGATTCTGCGCCTCGGCCTCACCGCGCGCGCGCGCATGGCCGGAGAGTTCCTGCAGCTGGCCGAAGATGCGGCAGTGATCGGCCGGCTCCTCGGGGTTCGGCACCTGCGTCCGCCAGTTCTTGCGCCGGTCCAGCCAGCGCCCGTCGGAGCCGTCACCCGGATCCTCGCCGAGTACCCAGGAGACTTCCCAGAAGTGGTCGATCTGACGGTTCCAGATGGCGCGCGTCTTCCCGTCCGCGACATCGCGCAGGAAGGTCTCCCACACCGCCTCGGCGAGCCCTTGCCAGGCCTCGCGCACCGCGGCGCTGCACGGGTCGTCGCCGTTCGGCCGGAACGTCCCGGGATCGGCGATGCGCGCCTTGAAGCGGTTGGGCACGGTGCCGACGCGCCATGTGCTGCCGGGGTCGTCCAGCGCCCGCCAGAGGGGATCGTGTTCGGGGTGCGGGAAGACGATCTCGCCACCCGTCTCGCACACCGCCTTCATGGCTCGCGCGGCAAGCCAGGCGGTGAGGAAGGATCCGGCCCAGTAGTCGCGAATGCGCCGCGCGCCGGCGATGAAGTCCTGGACGCCGAAGGGAGAGACGATCTGACAGTGGAGAATCCAGGTGCTCATGATTCGACCGGAAGAATGCGACGACGTTCAGGAAAGAAGGCCCGGGACTGGCCGTTTCGCGTATAGGAACCCTCGATCAGGCCGGCGAGCACCTCGGGCCAGTCCTCCCGCATCGGGGCATCGTAACGCCGATGACCATGCTGCACGTGCACCTTCTCGTCCGGCGTGAGACGGGCGAGGAAGCGGGTGGCCACGCCGAGCACGCCCGCCTCCCCGAGATCGTGCACATGGAGGAACAGTGGGCTCGCGCGTCGATCGCCGGCCCCGTCCGCGCCGGTGGGGGTGATCCCGACTTCCTTGCTGTAGTTGTGCGGCAGGCCGAAGGCGCTGCGTCGCGGTACGTAGTTTCCGTAGCTTGCCGGATTCTTGAACCAGTCGTGATCGTCCTGGAACAGCCGCAGGGAATTCTCTGTTCCGTCGAGGATCTTGCCCTTGTGGCCCCAGGCGCGATAGCGCACCATCGCGACCCCCATGGCATCCAGTGCCTGCAGCGGATGCTTGCGTTCGACCAGCAGATCGATGTGCGTTTCCTTCGAGAAGGCGGAGAAGGGCGGACGCGGCGCCTTCGGTTGATCGACGATGTGACGGATCGCCTCGATGTAGGATTGCGCGTTGATCGGCGGCTTCCAGTCCGCACCCTCGATCCGCCGCAGGGTGAGCGAGCCCCAGCCGCGCCGCACCCGGGCACCCAGCCCGCCGAGCAGCCCGAGCAGCTTGAGCGCGTTCAGCACCTCGCCGCGTTCGTCCTCCGCGACGCCGCGGAACGCCACGCAAATGCGCACATATCCGCCTTCGCGAAAGCCGCTGCGCAACAATGCCCCGGCTTGCTTGCCGAAGGGCTGGACCAGCCCGTAGCCGAGGTAACGGGCGCCGGGGCCTAGATCGAGCTTTTGTCCCCGCTCCAGTCGCGCGCCGAGGTGGACGCCGTCGAGGGCGAGGCGCACGCGCGACTGGCCGTGTCCGCTCCCGGCCTCGCCGGCGGCGCCGAACAGGCGCGCCTCCCGCTCGTGCAGGCGCTGCAGGGCCTGCGCCACGTTGCCGCCGGCCTGCTTCCAGCAGCGTGGCCAGGCCAGTGCGCGCCACCAGAAGCGGAGCGCGCCCTTGAAGCTCTGGAGCGAGAAGCGGCGGGCGTCGCGCAGCGCGTCGCCGAGGAACAGCGGCGTCACGACGGCGTA
>CAZHHU010000114.1:0-6503 GCA_964532215.1 uncultured Geminicoccaceae bacterium | reverse complement strand
AGGAAAAACCTCTCGTCGCCGTGCTCCTGAAGACCCTCTCGAACCCGTTCTGGGGTGCGATGGAAGAGGGGATCCGCGACGCTGCCGCGGCGACGGGCGCCGAATACTATCTCCAGGCGGTGGAGAGCGATCAGGCCGCGGAGCCGCAGCTCAACGTCTGCATGACCATGCTCGAGCGCAAGCCCGACATTCTGCTCGCCGCGGCCATCAACTCCACGAACCTCCTGCCCTGCATGAAGCGGGCCAATGAGATGGGCATTCCGGTCGTCGACCTCGATGCCAACATCGACCCCGAGGTGGCGAAGAAGGCGGGCGTCGAGGTCGCCTTCTCGATCGGCTCGGACAACGTCCGCGCGGGCGCGCAGGGGGCCGAATATGTGGTGAGCGTGCTCGGCAAGGACGCCAAGGGGCCGGTGCTCGTGATCGAGGGGCTCTCGGGCAACATCACCGGGCAGAAACGTGCGCGCGGCTTTGCCGAGCGGCTCGCGGAGCTGGCTCCGGGTCTCGAGATCGTGGCTTCGCTGCCGGGTGACTGGGACCGCGGCAAGGCCGCGAACATCACCAACGACATCCTCACCCGGCATCCCGATCTCGTCGCCGTATTCGCGGCCAACGACGTCATGGCGCTCGGTGCGGTCGAGGTCGTGGAGGCCGCGGGCAAGGGCGACCAGGTCGTGGTCGTCGGCGTGGACGGCAACGTGGATGCCGTGAAGTCGATCAAGCAGGGGCGTCTCGACGCCTCCGTGGCCCAGCTCCCCTATCTCGTCGGCAAGCGGGCGGTCGAACTCGGCCTGGATCTGCTCGCCGGCAAGAAGGTCGACAAGTGGGTGCCGGTTCCGACTCTGGTGCTCACCAAGGAAGTCCTCGAAAAGGGCGAGGATCCGCTGCTTCAGTACGTGCGCTGACGAAACCGGCGGGCGGAGGTCTCCGCCCGCCTCCTTCTCCCCTTCGACATCATGGCGACGCTGCAGGAACTGGACCGACCGATCCCGAAGCCGCTCGCGAGCCGGCTCGGCTTCCGTCCCGAGTCGCTCGGCGTGCTGCTCCTGCTCGGCGCAGCGATGGCCTTTCTCTCGCCCTACTTTCTGAGCCTCTCGAACTTCTTCAACATCCTGCTCGCCACGGCGACCATCGGCATCCTCGCGATCGGCGCGACCTTCGTCATCGCCTCCGCGGGGCTCGATCTCTCCCTGGGCTCGGTCCTGGGCCTTGCGGGCGTGGTCGGCGCCTCGCTCGTCGTCAAGCTGGAATGGCCGTGGTGGACCGGCGTGGTCGGTGCGCTGGGGGCTGGCGTGGCGGCGGGCTTCGTCAACGGCCTCCTCGTCACCCGGGCGCGCATTCCGGCCTTCATCGTCACCCTCGGCATGCTCGGCATCGCCCGCGGCCTCGCGCTCATCATCGCCGAAGGCCGGACGATCTACGGGCTCGAGCCCGAGCTCCTGTTCATCGGCCAGGGGCGGCCCTTCGGCGTGCCCACCCCCGCCTTCGTCTTCCTCGCCGCGGCGCTGATCATGCACTTCGTGCTCGCCCATACGCGCTTCGGCAAGCATACCCTCGTGATCGGCGACAACGAGCAGGCGGCGCGGGCCATGGGCATCCGGGTCGAGCGCCACAAGCTCGCCCTCTACACCCTTTCCGGGCTCATGGCCGGACTCGCCGGCCTCGTCTTCATGACCCGGGTCAACGCCGGCGATCCGACGGCGGGACTGGGCTACGAACTCACCGCGATTACCGCGGCGATCATCGGCGGCACGAACCTCTTCGGCGGCCGCGCCTCGATCCTCGGCACCTTCATCGGTGCGCTCATCATGGGCGTGCTGCAGAACGGCCTCAATCTTCTCGCCGTGCAGTCCTACTATCAGCAGATGGCCATCGGTGCCGTGCTCATCTTCGCCGTCTGGCTCGATCAGACCGCGCGGCGGCGGCGCGAGGCGTGAGGAAGGCATGGCGCTGCTCGAGATCCGCGACGTACACAAGCATTTCGGCGGCGTCCACGCGCTCAGGGGCGTCTCCTTCACCGTCGATGCCGGAGAGGTGGTGGGACTGGTCGGCGACAACGGCGCCGGCAAGTCGACGCTCATGAAGGTGGTGACCGGCGTCTACGCACCCGATGCCGGCGAGATCCTGTTCGCGGGCGAGGCGATCACCGGCCTCGATCCGGGCACCATCCGGCGCCGCGGCATCGAGATGATCTACCAGGATCTGGCGCTGGCGCCGCAGCAGGACGTGCCGTCCAACATCTTTCTCGGCCGCGAGCCGGTGCGGAGGATCCTCGGCCTCATCCCCGTCATCGACCGCCGCGCCACGGAGCGCGGGGCGCGCGAGATGCTCACCCGGCTCGGCGCCCGGGTGCCCGACATCCATGCCGAAGTCGGCCTGCTCTCGGGGGGGCAGCAGCAGTCCGTGGCGATCGCCCGCGCGCTCACCTTCGAGCCGCGGCTCGTCATCATGGACGAGCCGACGGCGGCGCTCGCCGTGCGCGAGGTCGAGCATGTGCTCGATCTCATCCGGCAGCTCAAGCGCCAGGGCATCGGTGTGATCCTCATCAGCCACCGCCTCACCGACGTGTTCGCGGTATCCGATCGCATCGTGACCCTGCGGCAGGGCCGGGTCATCGCCGACGAAGCCACGCAGCGGACGAACATGCGCGAGGTCGTCGCCCATATCGTCGGTGCACACTGAGGGGAGGAAGGACCATGGCGAGGCTGGGCGCGCATGCCTGTCTGTGGGCCCCGGAATGGACCCGCGAATCGGCGGCGCCGATGGCGCGGGCGGCTGCTGAGGCAGGGCTCGAGGTGATCGAGATTCCTCTGCTTCGCCCCGAGGAGCTCGATGTCGCGCATACCCTGGCGGTGGGGCGCGAATACGGGATCGGCTTCACCTGCTCGCTGGGGCTCCCGGCCGGGGCGAGCCTGCCCGCGCATCCCGAGGCCGCCGAGCGCTTTCTCTCCACGGCCCTCGAGGTCACCGCCCGCCTCGGCTCCTGGTGCCTCACCGGCGTCACCTACGGCACCATCGGCGGAACATCCGGAAGCCCGCCCACCGAAGCGGAGTACGATGTCCTCGCCGGGGTACTGGGGCGCGTCGCGCGGAGGGCGGCGGAGCTCGGCCTCTGCTTCGGCCTCGAGCCCGTCAACCGTTACGAGACCCATCTTCTCAATACGGCGGAGCAGACGGCGCGGCTCATCGAGCGCATCGGCGAGCCGAACCTCTTCATCCATCTCGACAGCTATCACATGAACATCGAGGAAAAGGGATTCCGCGAGCCCATCCGCCGTTTCGCGCGGCATATCCGCTACGTCCATCTCTCGGAGAGCGATCGCGGCGTGCCCGGCACCGGCAACGTGCACTGGGACGATCTCTTCGCGGCGCTGGCCGCGATCGGCTTCGACGGCGATCTCGTCCTCGAGAGCTTCGTCCACCTTCACCCGGACATCGCGAGCGCGCTCTCCGTATGGCGGCCGGTGGCCTCGGGCTCGGAGGAGGTGGTGGAGAAGGGCCTCGCCTTCCTGCGCGATCAGGCGCGACGAGCGGGCATCGGCCTCGGCGCCTCCTAGCCGGGCCGGGAGCCTCCGGGCCTCGCGAGCGGTCCGCCCGCAATCCGCCCGCACCTGCAGTTCAGTTCTCGGGGCCGTCCGGCTGGGTCGGAGGGGGATCGGCGCGGCGGATGCGCACGACCACGTCCACCCGCTCGATCACCTTGCCGGGGGGAGGCGAGGGGAGGCGCGAGAAGGCGATCGCGTCCTCGGGAATGTCGACGATCTCGCCCGTGCTCTTGTCGAAGTAGTGGAAGTGCGAGCTCGTGTTGGTGTCGAAATAGCTCTGCCCGCTGCCGACCACGACTTCGGAAAGCAGGCCCGCGCGCGTGAACTGGTGCAGGGTGTTGTAGACGGTCGCGAGCGAGACCGGCATGCCCGCCTCGCAGGCCTCGTGATAGAGTTCCTCCGCCGAGACGTGCCGGTGCCCGCGCCCGTAGAGAAGACGCGCGAGCGCCAGCCGCTGCCGGGTCGGCCGCAGGCCGCGTGCCTTGAGCTGTCGCGCGAGCCGACTGTCGAAATCGGACATGAACCCGCCTCTAGGGTGCGCCAACTGGGACCTAGCTGGTACGATTTGAGCGGAACGTCAAGACACGGGACCTCATCGGCCGCTCAGAATGCGCTGCACCAATTGTCGCACGGTGGGAATGAAGCCGTTGGCGTAGAAGGGATCGCGGCGGAAGCGGTAGACGTTGTGGCCGGCGAACATGAGCTGCCGCTCGATGGGGGCGCCGCGGCCATGGGCGATATCCTGCAGGGTCTTCTGGATGCAGAAGGAGCGGGGATCGGGCAGACGTCCGGTGGTATAGGGCTCCGTGTGCTTCCAGTTGCTGAACAGGCAGTGGCTGAGGCAGCCCATGCAGTCGGCCTGATCGCGCCGGATCTCGCGCGCCTTTTCGGGGGTGACGAAGATGAGCGTGCGCTCGGGTGTGCGCATCGGCTGGGTGAAGCCGGCCGCGACCCACCCCGCGACCCGGCGCTCGTCCGCCGGGCGCAGCCAGACGCCCCGTCCGCCACGGCCGGTGGCGAAGAAGGCCGTGAAACCCTCCTCGGCATCCTCCGCATCCCGGTACGGAACCTGCCGCTCGGAGCGGGCGAAGAGTTCACGCAGGAACTCGTTCTGCACCGCCGAGGAGTAGAAGCCCGTGGGGCTGAAGCGGTGCAGGGCGACGTCGCCGGGCTCGAGCTCGAGCAGCTTGCGCTTCCAGGCTTCCGGGATGGGGCTCTCGCGGGTGAGCAGGGGACGGGTGCCGAACTGGAAGACGATCGGCCCCAGCTCTTCGTTGTCGATCCAGTCCCGCCATTCCTCGAGCGCCCATACGCCGCCGGCCATGACGATCGGCACCTGGCCGAGACCCACCTCCCGCATGTAGTCGCGAAGCGCCTTCACCCGCGGATAGGGATCCTCGGGCCGCTCGGGATCCTCGACATTGCTGAGGCCGTTGTGCCCCCCGGCGCGCCAGGGATCCTCGTAGACGACGGCGCCGAGCCATTCGACGAACTTGTGGTAGGCGCGCTTCCACAGCGCCCGGAACGCCCGCGCCGAGGAGACGATGGGGTAGTAGTAGACGCCGTAGCGGGCACAGATCTCGGCAAGGCGGTACGGCATGCCGGCGCCGCAGGTGACGCCGTGGATGAGACCCTTTGCGCCCTCGAGCACGCCGGTGAGCACGCGCTCGCAGGCCGCCATCTCCCACAGCACGTTCATGTGAATGCGGCCCTCGCCGGCGCGCAGGTCGTGGGCGATCCGCGCCTGGCTGATCGCGCCGCGGATCGAGTAGGAGACGAGCTCCTCGTGGCGCTCGCGGCGGTCCCGACCGCGGAAGACGAGGGGCACGTACTCGCCGTTGTCGTCGACGAGGTCGGCATTGACCCCGGAAAAGGTCCCCACGCCACCGGCACGGGCCCAGGCGCCGGCGCTTCGGCCGTTGGTCACCGCCACGCCCTTGCCGCCCTCGATGAGGGGCCACACCTCGGCTCCCGAAAGCCGCATGGGTTGGACGCACACCGCCATCGACGCCCTCTCGTGCTGCGCCCGCGAATCTTCCGGCGCGAACCCGAAGCTGCCGGGCCCGCCCGGCTGCATTCCCATCAGACCGCCCGCCGGCGCTGCGGCCCGCGGGGTGCGCGCGGCTCGACCCGTCGTTCTTCGCCGGTCACCTGATCGACGGCCCGCATGCTGAGCTTGATGCGGCCCGTGCGTTCGTCGATCGCGAGCACCTTGACCTTGACCCGGTCGCCCGGCTTGACGACGTCGGTGACCTTCTGCACCCGCCCGTCGGTGAGCTCGGAAATGTGGACGAGCCCGTCGTAGTTCCCGAACAGGTGGACGAGTGCGCCCACGCCGTCGATGATGCGGGTGACGCTGCCTTCGTAGATGCGGCCGACCTCCGGGGTGGCGGTGAGCCCCAGGATCCACTCCTCCGCCCGCCGCGCCGCTTCTGCGTCGGCCGAGGCGATCCGCACCGTCCCGTCGTCCTCGATGTCGATCTTGGTGCCGGTGCGCTCGGTGATCTCCCGGATCGTCTTGCCGCCGGGCCCGATGACCGCGCCGATCTTGTCGGTGGGGATGTGGATCACGGTAATCCGCGGCACCGTCTCCCGCATCTCGGGCCGGGGCATGCCGAGCGCCTTGGCCATCTCGCCGAGGATGTGCATGCGTCCCTCGCGCGCCTGCATGAGCGCCCTGCGCATGATCTCCTCGGTGATGCCCGCGATCTTGATGTCCATCTGGAGCGCGGTCACGCCCTGTTCGGTCCCCGCGACCTTGAAGTCCATGTCGCCGAGATGGTCCTCGTCACCGAGGATGTCCGACAGTACCGCGTAGCGATCGCCCTCCTTGATGAGGCCCATGGCGATGCCGGCCACCGGCCGTGCGAGGGGGACGCCCGCATCCATGAGCGCGAGGGAGGTGCCGCAGACCGTCGCCATGGAGCTCGAGCCGTTGCTCTCGGTGATCTCGGAGAC
>CAZHHU010000113.1:4328-6609 GCA_964532215.1 uncultured Geminicoccaceae bacterium | reverse complement strand
GTCGAGATCTGGAACCTCGTCTTCATGCAGTACGAGCAGCTTCCCGACGGACGGCGGGTGCCCCTGCCGCGACCCTCGATCGATACCGGCATGGGTCTCGAGCGCATCGCCGCCGTGCTCCAGGGGGTGCACGACAACTACGAGATCGACCTCTTCCAGCACATCATTCACAAGAGCATCGAGCTTACCGGCAAGCCCTTCGAGGGTCGCTTCCGCCCCTCGCACAAGGTGGTGGCCGACCACCTGCGCGCCGCCGCCTTCCTCATCGCCGACGGCGTCATGCCCTCCAACGAGGGACGCGGCTACGTGCTCCGCCGCATCATGCGCCGCGGCATGCGTCACGCCCATTTCCTCGGCGCCCGGGAACCCCTCATGTGGCGGCTTCTGCCCGCGCTCGTGGAGCAGATGGGCGGCCACTATCCCGAGCTCCTGCGCGCGGGCGATCTCATCCGCGAGGTGCTCAGGCTCGAGGAGACGAACTTCCGGCGCACCCTCGAGCGGGGGCTGCGGCTGCTCGAGGAGGAGCTCGCGAAGCTCCCCGAGGGCGCGCCGCTTCCCGGCGAGATCGCCTTCAGGCTCTATGACACCTACGGCTTCCCCGTCGATCTCACCCAGGACGTGCTGCGGGCGCGCGGCCGCACCGTCGACCTCGAAGGGTTCGAGCGCTGCATGGAGCGCCAGCGCGAGGAAGCGCGCAGGCACTGGAAGGGCTCGGGCGAGGCGGCGGTCGAACGCATCTGGTTCGAGATCCGCGAGCACAGCGGGCCCACCGAGTTCGTGGGCTATCTCAGCCCGCGGGCGGAAGGGCGCATTCTCGCGATCGTCCGCGACGGCGCGCGGGTGCAGCGGGCGGAGGCGGGAGACCGGGTGCAGATCGTCGTCACCCAGACCCCCTTCTACGGCGAGGCCGGCGGCCAGATCGGCGATACCGGCATCATCCGCGCCGGCGAGACGCTGGTGCGGATCGAGGATACGCAGAAGCCTCTTCCCGATCTCCACGTCCACATCGGCGTCGTCGAACGGGGAGAGATCCGCGAGGGGCAGGACGTCGAGCTCGAGATCGACGACGTCCGCCGGCGCGCGCTCAGGCGGGCGCACAGCGCGACCCATCTCATGCACGCAGCGCTGCGGCGCCACCTCGGAAGCCATGTGGCGCAGAAGGGCTCGCTGGTGGCGCCGGACCGCCTGCGCTTCGACTTCTCCCATCCGCGGCCGGTAAGCGGGGAAGAGCTGCGGGCCATCGAGGCCGAGGTCAACGCCTATGTGCGCCAGAACGGCGAGGTGAAGACCCGGATCATGGCGCTCGATGACGCCATCGCCGCCGGCGCCGTGGCCCTCTTCGGCGAGAAGTACGGCGAACAGGTGCGCGTCGTCGCCATGGGAGAGGCGGAGGAGGGGAGCTATTCGATCGAGCTCTGCGGCGGCACCCATGTCGCCCGCACCGGCGACATCGGCGCCTTCGTGATCACGGGCGAGAGCGCCATCGCCGCCGGCGTGCGGCGCATCGAGGCGCGCACCGGCGAGGCCGCGATCCGCTGGATCCAGGAGCGGCAAGCGCTGCTGGAGCACGCGGCACGGGAGCTCCGGGTGCCGGCGGACAGGCTTCCCGAGCGCATCGATCAGCTGCTCGAGGAACGCCGCCGCATGGAGCGCGAGATCTCCGATCTCCGCCGCCGGCTCGCCCTCGGTGGTGCCGGCGCCGCGCCGGAGATCGAGGAGGTGGGCGGCATCCGCTTCGCCGGCCGGGTGCTCGAGGGGGTGCCGCCGAAGGAACTGCGCGCGGCGGCCGACCAGCTGCTGCAGAAGGTCGGCTCCGGGGTGGTGACGCTGGTCTCGGTCAACGAGGGCAAGGCATCGGTGGTGGTCGCGGTCTCGAGGGAGCTCACCGACCGTATCGATGCCCGCGATGTGCTGCGCCACGCCGTCGAGGCTCTCGGTGGCCGCGGCGGCGGCGGCCGTGCCGACTTCGCCCAGGGCGGCGGCCCGCGGGGTGAGAAGGCAGGAGAGGCGGTGGCGGCGGTACGGGAAGCGCTGCTCGCCCAGCCCGCCGGTCAGGCCGCGGAATAGCTGGCCGCCGGGGCCGGCCTGACGACGCACCCACAGCATCGACGCGGAAGGCCTGCCGCATCATCGCAGGCTTGCCTGAAGCGGCCGAGCCTTTCCCCTGCGCCATATCCGCTCCGGGTTTCCCGAGGAGCATGCGATGACACAGGTGCGCGAAGTTCCCCTCGCTGATCTCGTCGCCGGCAGGCTCTGGCTGTCGCCCATGCCCGGACGCAGC
>CAZHHU010000113.1:0-4228 GCA_964532215.1 uncultured Geminicoccaceae bacterium | reverse complement strand
CGGCCCTTGGGGCTCCTCCGCCGCCGCATGGGGATCGCCTCCCAGCGGGCGCAGCTCCCGCCTCCGCGCGCCCTCCGCCGCGGCCAGGGCCTCAGGGCCAGGCGGCGAGGGGCGGCAGCGACATGAGGATCGCCTCGACGTTGCCGCCGGTGGCGAGGCCGAACTTGGTGCCGCGGTCGTAGAGGAGGTTGAACTCCACGTAGCGGCCGCGGCGGACGAGCTGAACCCGGCGCTCCTCCTCGCTCCAGGGCCGCTCCATGTGGCGGGCGACGAGTCTCGGATAGATCTCGAGAAAGGCCTCGCCCACGGCACGGGTGAAGGCGAAGAGACGCTCGAAGTCTCCCTCGAGATAGTCGTAGAAGATGCCGCCCACGCCGCGCGGCTCGCCGCGATGGGGGAGCCAGAAATATTCGTCGCACCAGGCCTTGAAGCGCGGGTACCAGCCGGCATCGAAGGCGTCGCAGGCGCGCTTCAGCTGCTCGTGGAAGGCCCGGGTGTCCTCTTCGTCGGGGAAGATGGGGTTGAGATCGGCGCCCCCTCCGAACCACGCCCGCCGGGTGCGGATGTGACGCGTGTTCATGTGTGCGGGCGGCACATGGGGGTTGCGGGGATGGGCGACGAGCGAGATCCCGCTCGCCCAGAAGCGCCGGTCCTCGCCGGCACCCGGAATCTGGGCCGCGAATTCGGGATCGAACTCGCCCCACACGGTGGACACGTTGACCCCGACCTTCTCGAACACGCGCCCGCGCATGATGGCCATGACGCCACCGCCGCCGCCCGGGCGCGTCCAGGGGGTGCGGGTGAAGCGGCCGGGCGCAAGATCGGCCGCGACGGGACCGCAGCAGGCATCCTCGAGCGCCTCGAAGGCCGCACACAGCCGGTCCCGCAGTTCCTCGAACCAGCGGCGCACGCGCTCCTTCTGCTCGCCGGCCACCCCTTGCCCGTGCTCGGACATCGATCCCCGCGCTCCCGCCACGCACCCGCGCGCAAGCATGGGCCGGGGGGCCGGGATCTTCAAGCACGCGGGCCGGCTCAGCCCGTGATCGCCACCTCCTCGCTGGGCTTGGCGCCGGTGAGAAACAGGAGATCGTCGAAACTGAGCTCCATGAGCACCCGCGGATGTCCGGCGCCGGCGTAGATGCGGGGGAAGCGGGCGAGGCTCTGATCGACGAGGACCGGCATCGGCGTGAGCGATCCCACGGGCGCCACGCCGCCCACGGGAAAGCCCGTAAGCTCCTCGACCCGTGCCGCATCGCAACGCCGCACCTCGCCCTCGCGCGCGAACAGCTCGGCGAGCTTGGCCTCGTTGCAGCGCCGGTCGCCGGCGATCACGACCATCACCGGATCGAGGCCGATCTCATAGACCAGCGTCTTGGCCACCGCACCGAGCTCGACGCCGAGCGCCCGCGCCGCCTCACGCGCACTGCGCGCATCTGCCGGCAGCTCGTGCAGGAGCTCCTTCACCTGCTTCGCGGCGAGGACGTGACGGACGCGTTTGACCGGCAGGCTGTCGACGAGATCGTTCATCGGGGCGTTTCCATGATGCTGCGTGGGTTGCGGCACAGCTGCCAGGTTCAAGGAAGGAAGCGGCCCGGTCCTTGTCAACCGAAACGGGCCGGACCCATGAGGAGATCCGGAAGCCAGGTGGCGATCGCCGGGAAGGCGTAGAGGATGGCGATGCCGAGCAGCATGAGCAGCATGAAGGGAAGGGCACCGCGCAGAACGGTCGAAAGCGGCACCTCGGGAGCGATGGAATTCAGGACATAGAGGTTGAGGCCGACCGGCGGGGTGATGAGACCGATTTCCATGTTGATGGTGAACACCACCGCGAACCAGTAGGGATCGAAGCCCGCCTCGGTGACGATGGGCAGGAGGATGGGCGCGGTCATGAGGATGACCGCCACCGGCGGCAGGAAGAATCCGGCCACGAGAAGGAAGAGGTTGATCACGAGCATCAGCGCCCAGGGCGGCAGCGCGAGGGCGGCGATGGCCCCGGCGATGCTCTGGGTGACGAACAGGCTCGAGAGCATGAAGGAGAAGAGACCCGAGGCGGCGATGATCATCATGATCATCACCGACTCCCGGGTCGATTCGCTGACGATGCGCCACAGCCGGCGCGGATCCGTGATGCGGTAAATGAGAACGACGAGCAGCAGACACAGGGCGGCGCCCACGCCGGCCGCCTCGGAAGGGGTGGCGACGCCGCCGTAGAGGGCGTAGAGGACGCCGAGCACCACGGTCAGGAAGGGAAGCACGCGCGGCAGGACCTCGAGCTTCTCGCGCAGGCTGTAAGGGGTCTCGCGCAGGCGCAGGCGCAGGCCGCGCCGCCAGCTCGCATAGAGGGCCCAGGCCATGAACAGCGCCGTGAGCATGAGACCGGGCACGACGCCGGCGAGGAACAGCCGGCCGATCGAGGTCTCGGTGGCGATGCCGTAGACGATCATGGTCACGCTCGGGGGGATCAGGATGCCGAGCGTGCCGCCGGCGGCGATGACCCCCGTGGCCACGGCGTCGGGAACGCCGCGGCTGCGCATTTCCGGCACCCCCATCTTGCCGATCGCGGCACAGGTGGCGGGGGATGAGCCCGAGAGGGCGGCGAACACCGCGCAGGCGCCGATGTTCGCGATGATCAGCCCGCCCGGAATGCGCCACAGCCAGCGATCGAGCGCCGCATAGAGATCCCGTCCCGCCGGCGAGTTCGCGACCGCCGCGCCCATGAGGATGAACATGGGAATGGAGACGAGGACGAACTCGTTGATGCTGGCGTAGAAGGTCTCGGCGAGGATGGAGAGGGAATCGAGCCCCTCGAAGGCGACGAGAAAGCCGATCGCGACGAGGGCGAGGCCGAAGGCGATGGGGATTCCGGTGGCGAGCACGGCCACCGTGGCGACGGCGACGAGACCGCCGATCTCGAGCGGGCTCACCGCTGCAGCTCTCCACGCGCAGGCATGGCCCGCTCCACAAGCTCGACGAGATACTGGGCGGTGAGCAGGCCGCTTCCCACCATGAGGGGAAGGGTCGGAATCCAGAGCGGCAGCGCCCAGACGGTCTCGGTCGTCCAGCCCGCCCGCCAGACCTCGAGCCAGTATTCCGTCGCCTGCCAGAAGAGCACGCTGCAGAAGACGAGGCCGAGAAGATCGGCGACGAACGCGAGGACGGCGCGCAGGCGCGGGCCGAGAAGCTCGGGGACGACCTCCACGTTCACATGTCCGCGGATGGCGAGCACATAGGGGCTGCCGAGAAAGGTCGCCGCAACGAGGGCGTAGGTGACATACTCCGTCTGCCAGACCGTCGAGGCGCCCAGCACATAGCGCCAGACCACCATCTGGCACACGACCGCCACCGCCGAGCCCACGAGCAGGGCGGCGAAGATGCCGAAGGCGGTCGAGATCTGCCGGACGATGCGTGCGAGCCAGCGCATGACGGGGACGGGGCGGCGTCCGCACGCCGCCCCGATCGCGTGCCTATTCGACGGAAAGCGCGAGCTCGATCAGCTTCGCACCCCCTTCCACCTTCTCGGAGAAGGTCTTGTAGGCGCTCGTCTTCGCCACCTCGAGCCAGGCGTCGAACTCCTCGTCCGTCATCTCGACGACCTCGACACCGGCCTCGCGGAACACCTTGACCATGTTGTCGTCGAGCTCCCTCGCCTTGTCGAAGAAGTAGGCCTCCGCCTTTTCGCCGGCGGCGCGCAGGGCCTCGCGCTGGGCGTCGTTGAGCTTGTCCCAGGTCCGCTTCGACATGAGCACGGGCTCGTACATGAACCACAGCGCGTTGCGGCCCGGCGCGGTGAGGCACTTCATGACCTCGTAGAGCCGGTAGGAGACGAAGCTCGCGGAGCTCGTGTTCGCCGCATCGAGCACGCCCTGCTTGACGGCGGTATAGATCTCCGAACTCGGCATCGAGGCGATGGAGGCCCCGGCTGCGGCGAGCATCTCCTCGAACATCGGCCCCGCGGCGCGCATGACCAGCCCCTTCACCGTCTCGGGCCCGCGGATGCACTGTTTCGTCGAAGCGAAGGCGCCGGCGAGCCAGGCGTCGGAGAGCACGACCACCCCGGCCTCGTCGATGATCTTCTTGATCTCCTCCATGAAGGGCGAGTCGTTGAGCCGCGCCGCCCGCTCGTGGTTGCGCACGAGACCGGGCATGAGGGTGGCGCTGAACTGCGGATGACGCCCCGAGGCGTAGTCGAGCGGAAAGGCCGAGATGTCGAGCTGACCCTTGACCATCG
>CAZHHU010000112.1:0-6881 GCA_964532215.1 uncultured Geminicoccaceae bacterium | reverse complement strand
TGCCCTGGACGCCCTTCGGGTAGGCGAAGAGCATGAAGGTCTCGCGCCGCTTCGCGCTCGCGTTGGGATAGACCATCGCCTGGGTCCAGCCGGCGTCATTGTAGACTTCCACCAGATCACCCTCGGCCAGCCCGAGCTCCTTCATGTCCTCGGGATTCATCTCGATGAACGGATAGGGCCAGCGATCCTGTACGAAGGGGTGGTCCTGGTCGTAGTAGGCCGACTGCCAGACGTGGTTCGTGCGTCCGTTGTTGATGAGGAACTTGTACCGGTTCTTCTGCTCCTCCTTTCCCGGGGCCTGAAGCCCGCGCCACTTGGTGATCATGAAGCGGGCCTTGCCGTCCGGCGTGGAGAACCTGCCGTCCGCGTAGAGCCTCGGTGTGCCGATGATCCGACCCTCGCCATCCACTCCCTGGGCGGGCTCCTGAAAGCCGTTCGTGCCCATCTTCCGGAGGCGCTCGTAGGTCACGAATTCGCCGCCGGGGGCATGGCGGTGATAGCCGTCCATGAACGCGTCTTCCTCGCTCTTCCAGTCGAAGCCGCGGAAGCGCTCGGCCATTTCCGTCTCGCCCATCTCGCGGAAGACGCGCTCGAGATGGTTCGCCATGCGTGCGGCGATGAGGCAGTCAGGCATCGCCTGACCGGGCGGATCCATGTACCGCTCCGACAGCCGCATGCGCCGCTCGCCGTTCATGGAGGTGAGGTTCATCTCGCCCTGGGTCGCGGCCGGAAGCCAGACATGGCAGTGCTGGCCGATCATGGTGGGCTTGATGTCGACGTCGACGGCGAACAGTCCGCCCTGCCGGATCGCCCACAGAATGGCCTCCACCAGCGCTTCCCGGTCGCCCCAGCCGACCGCGTTCATGGCGTCCTTCACCATGTCGGTGCGCTTCTTATAGGCGCGCTTGAACTCGGTGGCGTTGAGGGTCGTCTTGTAGTGATCGCAGCCCCAGATGTGGTGGACCCCACCCTTGCCCTCGATGAGCAGCTTGTCGACGTAGGGCGCCGGCCGCCCGCCGGGATAGCCCGGTCGGACGTAGCCCTCCTGATGGCCGCCGAGCCGGACACAGCCGCCGCCCGGGCGTCCCACGTTGCCGGTCGCAAGCGCGAGGTTCACCAGCGCGGCGATGGTGCGGTAGTTGTCGTTGCCCCAGATGATGCCCTTCTCGTAACCGAACATCGTACGGCGCCGCTTGCCGCCCGCCTTGGGTTCGGCGATCCAGTGTGCCGCCTTGACGATGTCCGCGGCGGGAACGCCGCAGATCTCGGCCGCCTCCTCGGGCGAGGTACGGATCTCGCGCACGACCTCCTCGAGGCCGGGCCAGCGCTCCGCGAACTCGCCGCTGTCCGCGCGCGCCGGATACATGGGCACCTCGCGCGGGCCCTCCTTGAAGCCGACCGTATGGTTCTCGATGAATTCGCGATCGATCCAGCCCTTGTCGTAGATGTAGGTGAGAAGGGCGTTGAAGAGCGCGAGGTCGGTTCCCGAGCGGATCGCGAGATGGAGCACCCGGTCCGTGCCCGCTTCCACCTCGCAGGCGTTCACGGTCACGGTACGCCGGGGATCGATGATGACGATGCGCGCGGCTTCATGCGGCTCGTCCGGGAGCAGCTTCTGCTTCTTCTCCAGCGTTGCGCCGCGCAGATTGGGCACCCAGTGGGCGAGGAAGTAGTTGGTCTGGGTTTCGAGGGCATTGGTGCCGATGGCCACGATGGTATCGGCGAGCTCCGCGTCCTCGTAGGCGTTGTTCAGCTCGCCCACGCCCATGTCGCGGCTCGCATGCACCTCCGAATTGTAGGCGGGCCGGTTGTGGATGCGGATGTTCTTGATCTCCATCGCCTGGAAGTAGAGCTTCCCCGTCCCCCAGGTGTTCTCGTAGCCGCCGCCGGCACCGCCGTGATCGAAGGCGGAGACGAACACGCCATCAAAGCCGTATTCCTTGATCACCCGCGCGGTGACCCGCGCCACGAGATCAAGCGCGTCGTCCCAGCTCGTCGGCTGCATCTGGCCGTAGCGCCAGACCATGGGATCGGTGAGCCGCGTGGTCTGGGTCCCGGTGATCGTCGAGTAGGCCACCTCTCCGAGACGCGCGCCGCGGATCGAGCCGAGGCCCCGGTTCACGACGCATTCGGTGTCGGGCTTGATGACGAGATGGACGTCCCGGCCGTTCTGCTTGACGATGTTGTACATGGAAGGTGCGTACCAGGCGGGCGTTTCCGCCGGCTGCTGCGTGGCGAGATCGACGCCGAAGCGGTTCTGCTCCGGCTTCGGACCACCTTCCCGGTTCGCATCCCAGGTGTAGACCTTGTAGCCGCAGCCGACGATGCAGAAGTGGCAGACGGCGTTGCGCTCCTCCGCATCCGGCGGGACGATCGGAAGGCGGTCGACATTCCTCTTGTAGGCCATGACGTCCTCCCTCAGCCGAGCACGTTGGACAGGCGACCGTACAGGAGCTCGTCGATGCCGACGGCGTAGATGTCTCCGTTCTCGTCGACCACGAGCTCGTACTGCGGCAGGTTCATGGTGGCCTGACCCCAGATCTGCAGCCCGCCCTTCTCGGCATCGAAGCGCGAATAGTGACCGGGGCAGTTGAAGGTGCGGTCGTCCTTCACGTAGTGGAGCGGGAAGCCCTTGTGCGGGCAGACCGTGGTGAAACCCACGATGTCGCGGTTCGGGCCTACGCCTCCCTCGACCGGCGTGCCGAGCTTGAGCAGCACGCCCGGCGCGTCCGCGTCGGGATAGGTGACCTCAAAGGGTTCGTTGATCGCAAGGTCGCGGATGTTGGCGAGACGGGTGCGGGGATAGGGCGGGACCGCACCTCCGCGCGGGACCGCCGCCTCGCCCTGCGGGGCGACCGTGCTCGCGGCCGCCGCGCCGGCCGCGCTCGCAAGCGTGCCCTTGAGGAACTGGCGACGTCCCACTTCGGCCATGAGACGACAGCGTTTCATGAACGTCCTCCCTTCGAGCGCCATCAGGAACAACCGTAGCACGCCATATGCCAGCCCGCGACGGGGGGAAAACGCGCAAACGGCGCGGCCTGCGCAAGCGGGACGTTCGATTTTACCGACTCCCGGGCGGTGACGGTTCGGAATTCCGAACCGCCGTGCGCCCCGTCGCGAGACCGTAGCGGCGCATCTTCTCCCACAGCGTGGTCCGCGAGATGCCGAGCAGCCTCGCGGCCTCACCGATGCGACCGCCGGCGCGGGCGAGCACGCGTTGAATGTGCTGTCGCTCGACCGCCTCCCGGGCCGCGACCAGCGGGATCGGCGCGTCCGCGTCCTCGGCTTCGGCCGAGGATGCGGCGAGGTCCGGGAAGAGGTCCTCGACGCCCAACCGGGGGCCGCGGGCGAGGGCCACCGCACGTTCGACCCGGTTCACGAGCTCGCGCACGTTGCCGGGCCAGTGCCAGACGCGCGCCATTTCCTCCGCCATCGGCGTGAGACCGGCGACCCTCGTGCCGAGCCGCTCACCGAATTCGCTCAGATAGCGTTGCAGCAGCGGGAGAATGTCCTCGCGGCGCTCACGCAGCGGCGGCACGTTCACCGGAATGACGTTGATGCGATAGTAGAGGTCTTCGCGGAAGCGACCGGCGCGCACCTCGCCCTCGAGGTCGCGGTTGGTGGCGCAGACCAGCCGTGCCTCGAAGGGAACCGGCGTCTCACCGCCGACGCGATAGAAGCTTCGCTCCTGGACGACCCGAAGGAGTTTCGCCTGGGCCGCGAGCGGCAGCTCGGCGATCTCATCGAGAAGCAGGAATCCCGAAGCCGCGCGCTCGAGATAGCCGATGTGGCGGTGATGCGCCCCCGTGAAGGCGCCGCGTTCGTGGCCGAAGAGCTCGCTCTCCACGAGCTCGGAGGGCAGGGCGGCACAGTTCACGGCGACGAAGGGGTGGCTGGCCCGCGGCGAATGAGCGTGCAGGAAGCGCGCGCAGACCTCCTTGCCGACGCCGCTTTCACCGGTAAACAGCACGTGGCTGTCCACGGCCGCGACCCGCAGCAGCAGGCTTTCGATGCGCCGCATCGCGGGTGAATGGCCGAGTTCTCCCACTTCCGCCGGAAAATGCCGCTCGAGGAGCCGCCGCAGTTTCTCCAGCAGGACGTCCACCGCGAACGGCTTCACGATGTAGTCGACAGCACCGGCGCGCATGAGGCGTACCGCCTGTTCGATCTCGGCATAGGCGGTGATGAAGAGGAAGGGCACCGGAGCGAGGCCGGCCGCGCTGCGCGCGAACAGCTCCTCGCCGTCGATATCGGGCAGGCGGATGTCACACACCACCACGGCAGGTCGGTGGCGCGCGAAGCCGGCGAGAGCCTCGGCGCCGCTTCGCCACCACAGTGTCTCCATGCCTTCGAGACCGAGGCGCTGGATGAGAGAGGCGCCCAGAATGGGGTCGTCCTCGACCACGGCTACGGGGGCGGTGGATCGCGGCGTCATGACGGGATTCTTTCGCGGGCCAGCGGTACCTGCACGCGCAGGCGGGTGCCGCCGGAGGCCGTGGTCTCGCAGGCGACCCGCCCGCCGAGCTGGCTCAGAATGCGCCGCGTGGTCCACAGCCCGAGCCCTCTGAAGCCCTCGGGCGGCAGGGGCTCATCCCCGAGCAGCAGGTCGCGTCCCGCCTGCGGCATGCCGGGTCCCTCGTCTTCGACGATGAACGAGGCGGCCTGCGGCTCGGCGCGGGCCTCGAACGCGACGCGCCCGCCGACGGGCGTCACCTGACAGGCGTTCAGAAGCAGGTTGAGCAGCGCCTGCCGCAGCTGGCCGCTCGGCAGGGGAAGTTCCAGCGGCAGCTCGTTGCGCCATTCGAGGAGGAGCCGTCTCTTGGCGATCTCGTGGTGGATGAGATGCTGCAGATCTTCGACCGCGTCGCGGCTGAGCCGCCGGTCGTCGGGATTGTCGCGGTAGGCGACGAGCATCGCCCGCACGAGATTGCGAATGCCCAGAAGGCCGCGCTCCAGAATGTCGAGGGCGGTGGTGCGGACGGCCGGATCGTGACCGTGCGCGCGCAACGTATCGACCGCGGTCAGGAGTCCGGCGAGGGGATTGTTGATCTCGTGTGCGGTGCCGGTCGCGAGCCTGCCGAGCTGCGCCAGCCTTTCTTCCTCCGCGAGCCGGCGCAGCAGCGTCTCCCGCTCGCGCACGGCCCGGGCCATGAGCGCGAAACGGCGGAACAGCGACCGGAACTCGGGAGACGAACCGCAGGCGGCCGGGTCGATCTCGGGGTCGCGACCGCGGCGCATGCGCTCCACCGCCTCGGTGAGCTGCCCGAGTGGGCGTAACATGCGCCGAGCCAGGAGATAGCCTCCGCCTGCCAGCGCCAGCGTCAGCAACGAGTTGCTGGCGAGCAGCAGGTAGAGGACGCGACGCCGCTGGGCGAGGAAGGAACGGGTATCGATTTCGGCCAGAATGGTCGCGAGGCGTGCGTTCGCGGGGCCGAGCGGATAGCGCACCCGCGCCCGCGCCGCCGCATCGTCGAAGACGATCGCGCGGCCCTCGGAGCCCTGGCTCAGCCAGTCTTCGCGCGGTGCCGGTCGCAGTGTCGGAAACCGTCCGGGATCGGAGGCGGCGAGCACGGTCCCGTCCGGCAGGAGGACGACCGCGGTACGCACCGAGAAGCCGCCGCCGCGGCGGGTGAGACGGTCGAGCGCATCGAAGGTCTCCCACACATCGCGTCGGCTCACCGGTGCCGAAATGCTTGCCGCCAGACCGTCGAGGGCGATGGTCGCAAGCTCCCGCACGTGCCGCTCCTGGGTGCGCACCAGCGCGGCGAGGACGAGCCAGGAGGCGAGCGTGCCGACGACGACCATGAGGCCCGCCACCATGACCGGGACCCGGATCGTGAGAGGCAGATCCCTGACTGCGGAACGTGCGGCTCTCATGTGGCGCGGGCGAGCAGGCTGGCGTTGACCTCGATCGAGGCGTAGACGTCGGGCGATACGAAGGCGAATCCGTCGAGGGCGAGGATTTCCAGGATCGTCCGTCCCGGGGGGCTCGAGGGCATGTCGATGAGCGCCGAGCGGAGGGCCCGGATGGATGGCTTGTGGGCATCGCCGCGACGACAGGCTACGGGTGGAAAACCGTACTCGCGCGAACGCCGCAGGATGCGGCAGGCATCGGTGAGCTCCGGCTCGCGCGCGCGCATGACCTCGAACACGTAGCCATCGACGCTGCCGCTGTCGGCGAGGCGCCGCGCCACCGCACGCACCACATTGCGGTGCCCGTAGGTGAAGAAGACGTGACGGAAGAAACTTCCGGGGCTCTCGCCGCGTTCGACGAGGAGCGCCGCGGTCACCAGGTAGCCGGAATTGCTGTCCGGGTCCGAGAATGCATGGATGGTGCCGCGAAGGTCGTCGAGAGCCCGAGCCCGGCTGCCGCGGGGCACGATGATGTAGGAGCGGTAGAGGGGGGCACCCCGCCAGAGCGGCGCCGCCACAAGAGCCAGCCGTCTGCGATACTGCACGTAGGGATATCCGCAGATCCAGGCGGCATCCAGGCGCCCGGCGAGCAGGAGGACGGTGATCTCCTGATAGCTGCGCCGCTTGATGAGCTGCACCGGGCGCTGCAGTCGCGGCTCCAGATATTCCCGGAGCAGATCCAGCAGCCGCACGTCATTGTCGAGGAACACGGGCGTAAGGCCGAGGCGGAATGGCTCTCTCGCGCGATCCTCGGCCCGCGGCACGAGGGCCGCGGCGAGCGTGCCGGCGAGCCACTTGCGCCGCGTGATCATGCCGCTGCAGACCATGGCCCTCCCCCCGGACATCATGGATGATCCGCGATACCGCCATCGCTTTCAAGAGTGCGCCGCGAACGGCGCGCTTGCATCAAAGGTCGGAAACGGCGAAAACATGAGCAGCGGGCGGAGACCCGCCGATTTCGGACCTGC
>CAZHHU010000111.1:0-6902 GCA_964532215.1 uncultured Geminicoccaceae bacterium | reverse complement strand
GAGCTGCTGCGCAGCGCCGATCCCGAGCGGGGCGCCAAGGTGGCGAAGAAATGTGCGGGCTGCCACAGCTTCGCGAAGGGCGGGCCGCACAAGGTCGGCCCCAATCTCTGGGGGATCGTCGGCCGCCCGGTGGCGAGCGCCGAAGGCTTTTCATACTCGGAGGCGCTGCGTAGCCTCGGCGGCAACTGGGACTACGAGCGGCTCGAGGCCTTCCTCGCGGGTCCCAAGGCTTATGCGCCGGGGACAAAGATGTCCTTCGCCGGGATCAAGAAGCTCGAGGATCGCGCCGCCCTCATCGCCTATCTGCGCACCCTCGCCGACGAGCCCGCACCGCTTCCCTGAGCCCGACCGTGGACTTCGCCCGCTATCTGCCGCTTGCCTGCGAACTCGCCGATCTCGCGGGCGAGATCGTGCGCCGTCACTTCCGCAGGCCGCTCGCGGTGGAGATCAAGGGGGATCTGAGCCCGGTCACGATCGCCGACCGCGAGGCCGAGGCGGCGATGCGGCGCCGGCTCGCCGAGGCCGCACCGGATCACGCCATCTTCGGCGAGGAATATGGCGATGCGGAGAACGCGGCGGGCCTCGCCTGGTGCCTCGATCCCATCGACGGCACCAAGGCCTTTCTCACCGGCCGCCCGATGTTCGGCACGCTCGTGGCGCTGCTCGCGGACGGCGCGCCCGTGCTGGCGGTGATCGACCAGCCCATCACCCGCGACCGCTGGACCGCGGTGCGGGGTGGCGGCGCCCGGTTCAACGGCCGCAGGGTGCACAGCCGCGCCTGCCCCGAGCTCGCCCGCGCCGCGGCCTCGGCCACGAGCCCGGACATGTTCACGACACCGCGCCAGCAGGCCGCGCTTGCGCTGCTGCGCAGGAGCGTGGCCCTCATGGTCTGGGGCGGCGACTGCATCGGCTACGCCCTGATGGCGAGCGGCTTCTGCGATCTCGTCATCGAGGCCGGGCTCAAGACGTACGACTTTCTGCCTCTCGTACCGGTGATCGAGGAGGCGGGCGGACGCATCACCGACTGGCAGGGGCGGCCGCTCTCGCTCGCTTCCGGGGGCGAGGTGCTCGCCTGCGGCGACCCGAAGCTCCACGAGGCGGTGCTCACTCTCCTGCGTGATCTTCCCGCCGCAGGCACGGCGTCGTAGGAGCGGGCGGCTCCAGGTGGCTCGACAGCGGGCACGAGCCTTCCTAGACAGGGGCGGGAGGTGCCGGCTGGGAACGGGGAGGCCGTAGATGAAGTTCACCGGCGAATATCGCATTCCCGCCCCCAGGCAGCGGGTGTGGGAGGCGCTCAACGATCCCGAGATCCTGCGCCAGGCGATCCCCGGCTGCGAGGAGATGAAGCGGGTCGCGGACAATGCGTACGAGGCCCGCGTCATGGCCAAGGTGGGCCCGGTCAGGGCCAGGTTCACGGGGCAGGTACGCCTCGAGGATCTCAATCCCCCGGAGAGCTACCGTCTCGTCGGGGAAGGAAAGGGGGGTGCTGCGGGATTCGCGCGCGGCGGCGCCCGGGTCTCGCTCGAGGAGGTGGATGGCGGCACGCTGCTTCGCTACGAGGCGGATGCGGAGGTCGGTGGCAAGCTCGCCCAGCTCGGCTCGAGGCTCATCCAGGGCACGGCGAAGAAGATGGCCGACGATTTCTTCGGCCGCTTCAGCGAGATCGTGAGCCGCGAGGTGGCGCCCGAGGCCGCGCCGCCCCCGCCCCCGCCGCCGCCTGCGCCGGCGCCGCTCACCGCGCGCCCCGCCTTCTGGATCGTGCTCGCGGCCGTCGTGCTGCTGCTGCTGTGGTGGCTGCTGCGCTGAGCGGTGCTCGGGGCTGTACCGGCGGCGGGAGTGCGGTATAACACTGTTCCGCTCGCCCCGGCCGCTCCGGCAGCTCGCGGGAACGCGTCGCGGCCCGAAAAAGGTTCAACGAGACGGGAGGTGCTTGGCATGCCGACGGTGTCGATGACGGTGAACGGCAGACAGGTGAGCGGGGAGGTCGAGCCGCGCACGCTGCTCGTCGAGTTCCTCCGTTACCAGCTCGGCCTTACCGGCACGCATGTGGGCTGCGACACGAGCCAGTGTGGCTGCTGCGTCGTCCATGTCGACGGCGAGTCGGTGAAATCCTGTACGGTGCTCGCGGTGCAGTGCGATGGCGCCTCGGTGACGACCATCGAGGGGCTGGCGAAGGGCGACGAACTTCATCCCCTGCAGCGGGCGTTCAACGAACATCATGGCCTGCAGTGCGGCTTCTGCACGCCGGGCATGATCATGAGCGCGCTCGACCTGCTGCAGCGCAATCCGAGCCCGAGCGAGGCGGAGGTGCGGCAGTGGCTCGAGGGCAATTTCTGCCGCTGCACCGGCTATCACAACATCGTCAAGGCGATCCTCGCGGCGGCGGAGGAAATGCGGGCCATGCCCAGGGCCGCGGAATGAACGAAGGGAGGGAGGCTTGGTCATGGTGGAGAAGGGGATCGGCGCCGCGGTCCCGCGCAAGGAGGACCGCCGCTTCGTAACCGGCCGCGGCCGCTACGTCGACGACATCAATCTTCCCGGTCAGACCCACGCGGTCTTCGTCCGCTCGCCGCACGCGCACGCGCGCATCCGCGGCATCGACAAGCAGCCCGCGCTCGCCGTGCCCGGGGTGATCGCGGTGTTCACGGGTGAGGATACCAAGGCCGACGGGCTCGGCGATCTCATCTGCGGATGGCTCGTCAAGTCCAAGGACGGCTCCCCCATGAAGATGGGGCCGCATCCCGTGCTCGCGCGGGAAAAGGTCCGCTATGTGGGCGATCCCGTCGCCGTGGTCATCGCCGAGACGCTCGCCGCCGCGAGGGACGGCGCCGAGGCCCTGGCGGTCGACTATGAGGAGCTGCCCGCGGTGGTCGATCTCGCCACCGCCCATGATGCGCCCGTGCTCGTCCACGACGAGGCACCGAACAATCTTGTCTACGACTGGGAGCTCGGCGACCGGGCGGCGGTCGAGGAGGCCTTCGCCCGTGCGGCGGTGGTCGTGCGTCAGCAGCACCTGCAGAACCGGCTGGTGCCGAACGCGCTCGAGCCGCGGGCGGCCATCGGCAGCTACGATCCCGGCACGGACAGCTTCACCCTCTATCTCACGAGCCAGAACCCGCATGTGCACCGGCTCGTGATGTCGGCCTTCATCGGCATCGCGCCCGAACACAAGCTGCGGGTCGTGGCGCCGGACGTGGGCGGCGGCTTCGGCTCGAAGATCTTCATCTACAACGAGGAATGCGTCGTCACCTGGGCGGCGAAGAAGATCGGCCGCCCGGTCAAGTGGCGCGAGGAGCGCTCGGAAGCCTTCCTCTGCGATGCCCATGGCCGCGACCACATCACCGAGGCGGAGCTCGCACTCGATCGTGAGGGCAACTTCCTCGCCCTGCGGGTCTCCACGAAGGCGAACCTCGGCGCCTACATGAGCACCTTCAGCTCGTCGATTCCCACCTATCTCTACGCCACCCTGCTCGCCGGCCAGTACCGCACGCCGGCGATCTACGCCGAGGTGCGGACCTACTATACGAACACCACGCCGGTGGATGCCTACCGGGGTGCCGGACGTCCGGAAGCCTGCTTTCTCGTCGAGACCCTGGTCGATGCGGCGGCGCGCGAGCTGGGTATGGACCCGGCCGAGATCCGGAGGAAGAACTTCATCCCCAGGGACGCTTTCCCCTATCAGACCCCGGTCGCGCTCGTCTATGATTCGGGAGACTACGAGGCGGCGCTGAACAAGGCGCTCGAGATCGCGGATTATGCGGGCTTTCCGGCCCGCCGGGCGGAAGCGGAGCGGCGCGGCCGGCGTCGCGGCATCGGTCTCTCCTGCTACATCGAGGCCTGCGGCATCGCTCCCTCCCAGGTCGCGATCTCCCTCGGCGCCGGGGTGGGGCTGTGGGAGAGCGCCGAAGTGCGCTTCACCCACACGGGCAAGGTCCAGGTCTTCACCGGCACCCACACCCACGGCCAGGGCCACGAGACCACCTTCTCGCAGCTCGTCGCGGAAAAGCTCGGCGTGCCCTTCGAGGACGTCGAGATCATCCACGGCGATACGGCGGGAACGCCGGTGGGCATGGGCACCTACGGTTCGCGCTCGCTCGCCGTCGGCGGCGAGGCGATCGTGCGCGCCTGCGACAAGCTCATCGAGAAGGGCAGAAAGATCGCGGCCCATCTGCTCGAGGCCTCGGAGGCGGACATCGAGTTCGAGGGCGGCGTCTTCCGCGTCCGCGGCACCGACCGGCAGAAGACCATTCAGGAGATCGTCTTCACCGCCTATGTGCCCTCCAGCTACCCCGAGGGCCTCGAGCCGGGCATGGAGGCCTCGGCCTATTTCGATCCGCCGAACTTCACCTTCCCCTCGGGCACCTATGTCTGCGAGGTCGAAGTCGATCCCGAGACCGGCAGGGTCGAGATCGTCAACTTCGTGGCCGTCGACGACTTCGGCCGGGTGATCAATCCCATGATCGTCGAGGGTCAGGTGCACGGCGGGCTCGTCCAGGGGATCGGGCAGGCGCTCCTCGAGCAGGCGGTCTATGACGATTCGGGGCAGCTGCTCACCGGCTCCTACATGGACTACTGCCTGCCGCGGGCGGACGACGTGCCGAGTTTCACCGTCTCCTTCGCGCCCGGCTCCCCTTCGGGCTCGAACTCGCTCGGCGTGAAGGGATGTGGCGAAGCGGGCGCGATCGGGGCGCCGGCGGCGGTGATCAACGCGATCCGCGATGCCGTGGGGACGCGGGTGGAGATGCCCGCGACACCGGAGCGGGTCTGGCGCGCGCTCGCAGGCGCGGCCCAGGCGGCGGAATGAGGGAGGTCCGATCATGTATGCATTCGAATACCACCGCCCGAGCACCCTCGCGGAGGCGGCCCAGCTGCTCGCCTCGCGGCCGGAAGCGAAGCTGCTCGCGGGCGGGCACACGCTCCTTCCGACCCTCAAGCAGCGGCTCGCCCAGCCCTCGGATCTCGTCGACCTGTCGGCGATCGCCGAACTTCGCGGCATCCGCGAGGAAGGCGGCGGGCTCACCCTCGGCGCGACGGTCCGGCACGGCGAGGTCGAGGGATCCGATCTCGTGCGGCGGGTGATTCCCGCGCTCGCCGAACTCGCCGCCGAGATCGGCGATCCCCAGGTGCGCAACCGCGGGACCATCGGCGGCTCGATCGCCAACAACGATCCCGCCGCCGACTGGCCCGCGGGGCTCCTCGGCCTCGGCGCCACGGTGCGCACGAACCGGCGGGAGATCGTGGCCGACGACTTCTTCACCGGCATGTTCGAGACCGCGCTCGAGGAGGACGAGATCATCACCGCGGTTCACTTCCCCAGGCCGGAGAAGGCGGCCTATGCGAAGTTTCCCAATCCCGCCTCCCGCTACGCCATCGTCGGGGTGTTCGTGGCCCGGACCGCGAACGGCGTGCGCGTCGCGGTGACGGGTGCGGGGCCCTGCGTGTTCCGGGCGGACGAGATCGAGCGCGCGCTGTCTGCGGACTTCTCGCCGCAGGCGCTGGACGGGGTTGCGATCAGCCCCGACGATCTCAACTCGGACATCCACGCCTCGGCCGAATACCGCGCCCATCTCGTCAAGGTGATGGCGAGGCGGGCGGTGGCACGGATCGCCTGAGAGACGGGAACCTGCCCCCGGGTGGCGGGCCCGCCGGGATCTTGACATCCCGCGGGGCGCCACCCATACCCAGATCCGCGGTGGGGCCGTAGCTCAGTTGGGAGAGCGCCTGAATGGCATTCAGGAGGTCGGCGGTTCAAGTCCGCTCGGCTCCACCAGAATCTCCGCGAACCGCAGCCGTACCGTCCCGCTGAACGCCGCACGGCAGGATATCGCCGCGGCGCGGCCATGCCGGCTCTCCCACACCCGGCACGATCGCGCCCGCCTGCCCTCAGAGGGTGCGCAGATAGCGCCAGAGGGCGGCAAGCTCCGCATCGGTCATGTTCGCGAATACATGCCAGGGCATGTATTCGCTGCGCAGTTCGCGCCCGTCCGGCGTCGTGCCGCTGCGTATGGTGGAGACGAACTCCTCCTCGCTCCAGCCCGCGAGCGGACCCGTGGAAGTGAGATCGGAGGCCGGCGGCCAGTCGGGCGGACGGCCCGGGATCGGACCGCCTTGGAGCTTGCGGCCGTGGCAGCCGATGCAGCTCCAGGCGAGATAGCGGCCGTAGGCGACGCTCACTTCCGGGGCAGGCGCGGGCGGTCGCTTGGCCGTGTGATCAATGAGCTCGGCGGCGAAGAGATCCATCTCCTCGGTCATCAGGTAGATGGCGCGGATGGGAAGGGCGAGCGAGGATTCGCCGAGTTCGTTGTCGACCGGCGGCAGGCTCCGGATCCAGGCGATCAGCGCCCCGACGTCCTCATCGCCCAGGTGCCAGAACTCGAAGGAGGGCATGAACAAAAGCGAACGGCCGTCGCGGCCCACGCCGTGGCGAATCGCCCGCAGGAAGTCCTCAACTGCGAAATCCCGCGCACCGCCCGCACCGCTCGTGAGGTTCGGCGCCACGATCCGACCCACGATCGGATCGTCGATGAACACGCGACCGCCGAGATTGGCGCCATGGCACTCGCGACAGCCGCGGATCGTCGCGACGTGCTCGCCGCGGGCGAGCGCTTCCGGGTCGTCCGGGATGGGGATGGGATCGGGACGGATATCGTAGACCGCGTCGCGATGTGACTGCGTGAGCAGATAGACGGCACCAGCGCCTCCTGCGGCGACCACGGCCACCCCCGCGACCGCCGCAAGCGCCCATCTGACCAGCCTGCGCATGATGGCCCCCTGTCGTGATGATATTTTGGCCATGTTGCCGCGCAGACCGCTTCATGACAAGCGCGTGCGGGAAGAGGGCTGGTACCTTGGTCGGAGCGGGCGGATTCGAACCGCCGACCCCCAGTCCCCCAGACTGGTGC
>CAZHHU010000110.1:0-6905 GCA_964532215.1 uncultured Geminicoccaceae bacterium | reverse complement strand
CCGGGTCGCCGCCGCCTTCGCGGTCGCCATGCTCGTCGGCATCGGCCTCGGGGTGCTCATGGGACGGCGCCGTCTGCTCGACGAGGTGGGCGGGCCGTGGCTGGTCTTCTTTCTCAACCTGCCCGCCCTGGTGACGATCGTCCTCTGCTACATCTGGATCGGGCTCACCGAGAGTGCGGCCATCCTCGCGGTGGCGATCAACAAGATCCCCAATGTCACGGTGACGATCCGCGAAGGGGCGCGGGCGCTCGATCCCAGGCTCGCGGAGATGGCGGAGGTCTTCCGGGTGCCGCAGGCAAAGCGTCTGCGCCACATCGTTCTCCCGCAGCTCTATCCCTATATCGCCGCCTCGGCACGCTCGGGGCTCGCGCTCATCTGGAAGATCGTCCTCGTGGTCGAGCTCCTGGGGCGGCCCTCCGGTGTGGGCTTCGAGATCGCCCTCTTTTTCCAGTTCTTCGACGTGGCGGGGATCCTCGCCTACGCACTCGCCTTCATCGCCGTGGTGCAGGCGATCGAGTGGATCCTGCTGCAGCCGCTCGAGCGCCGGGCGCGGCAATGGCGGAGCTGAGCGTCGAGATCCGGCGCAAGAGCTACCCCGCGGTCGGGGACGCGCCGGAAAAGCTCGTGCTGCGGGGGTTGCGGTTCACCGTGGGGAGCGGCGAGACGGTGGTCGTGACCGGCCCGTCGGGTTGCGGCAAGACGACGCTGCTCAACATCATCGCGGGCCTCGAGCGCGACTTCGAGGGGCGCATCGAGCGCCGTGCGGGCACGCGCATCGGCTATGTCTTCCAGGAGCCGCGCCTTCTCCCCTGGCGCACGGTGGAGGACAATCTGCGCCTCGTGCTCGAGGGCGAGGCGGCGGTGGTCGACCGCCGCATCGATCATGCCCTGGGTGAGGTCGGGCTCGAGGGCGTGCGCAAGGTCTACGCCTCGCACCTGTCCCTGGGCATGGCGCGGCGGGTCGCGATCGCGCGCGCGTTTGTGGTCGAGCCCACGCTGCTGCTCATGGACGAGCCCTTCGTCTCGCTTGACGAGCCCACTGCGGTGCGGCTGCGCCGGCTTCTGCTCGAGCTTCTGGAGCGCCATGCCACGACGACGGTCTTCGTCACCCACAACATCCGCGAGGCGATCATGCTCGCGGACCGCATCCTCTTCCTTTCCGCCGCCCCGAGCTCGGTGGTGAGCGAGGTGCCCGTATCGCTGCCGCGGTCGGCGCGGACGGATGAGGCCGCGATCGAGGATTTCCGGGCTTCCCTCGGTGATCTCGGGCGGCTATCCGAACTGCGTCCCGAGCCTGCAGCCTGAGATCCGATGACGCCGGCCCTCGCCATCGAAGGGGTATCGTTCGCCTACGTCAGGGACCGCCGCGCCCTCGACGGCATCTCGCTCACCGTGCCTCGTGGCAGCTTCACCGCGCTGCTCGGGCCGAACGGCGCGGGCAAGACGACGCTCATGGCGCTCACCACCCGTCTCTTCCATGCCCGCGAGGGGCGCATCATCGTATGCGGTCTCGATCTCGCGCGCCATGCCTGCGCCGCCCTCGCCCGCATGGGTGTCGTGTTCCAGCGCCCGACCTTGGATGAGGATCTGAGCGTGCGGCAGAATCTGCGCTATGCGGCGGCGCTGCACGGGCTCGACCGGGCGCGGACGCGAGAGCGCATGCAGGCCGTGCTCGCGCGGCTCGGCATCGAGGCGCTCGAGCCCCGCGTCGTCCGCACCCTCTCGGGCGGCGAGCGGCGGCGCGTCGAGCTCGCACGGGCGCTCATGCACGAACCCGAGCTGCTCGTGCTCGACGAGCCGACGGTGGGCCTGGATATCGACAGCCGCCGGGCGATCGTCGAGCATGTCCACGATCTCTGCCGGCGCGACGGCGTCGCCGTGCTGTGGACCACCCATCTCATCGACGAGATCGAGCCCGGTGACCGTGTCGTCGTGCTCCATCGCGGGCGCGTGCGCGCCCAGGGCACCCTCGAGGAGATCCTCTCGTGCACGCAGACGTCCTCGCTCGCGCAGGCGTACGCGAAGCTGACCGCGGACTGACCTTCTACCGCCTCATCCGCTGTCTCGAGGGCATCCTCCAGCGGGAGCTGCTCCGCTTTCTCAAGCAGCGCGGCCGCTTCTTCGCGGCGCTGGTGCGTCCTCTCGTGTGGCTGTTCATCTTCGCGGCCGGCTTCCGCTCGATCCTCGGTGTCTCGATCCAGGAACCCTACGACACCTACGTGCTCTATGAAGTGTACATCACGCCCGGGCTCTGCGGCATGATCCTGCTCTTCTCCGGCATGCAGAGCTCGCTGTCGATGGTCTATGACCGCGAGATGGGATCGATGCGCGTGCTGCTCGTGAGCCCGCTGCCGCGCAGCTACCTGCTCGTGGCGAAGCTCTTCGCCGGTGTGGTGGTGGCGACGATCCAGGCCTATCTGTTCCTCGCCATCGCCTGGTTCTGGGAGGTGCGGCCGCCGCTTCTCGGCTATCTCGCGGTTCTGCCCGCGCTCATGCTCTCGGGCTTCATGCTCGGCGCCCTGGGCCTGCTTCTCTCCTCCCTCATCCGTCAGCTCGAGAACTTCGCGGGGGTCATGAATTTCGTCATCTTCCCCATGTTCTTCGCGAGCTCGGCGCTCTATCCGCTGTGGCGCGTCAAGGAGGCGAGCTATCTGCTCTACCAGATCTGCCTGCTCAACCCCTTCACCCACGCGGTCGAGCTCATCCGCTTCGCCATGTATCTCAAGCTCGAGGAGCAGGCGCTGCTTGTCACTCTGGGCTGGACGGTCCTCTTCCTCGCCGGCGCGCTCTACGGCTACAACCCGCAGCGGGGCTTTCTCGCCGCCACCGGCAAGGGGGAGTGAGACGGGGCGCCGCGTTCGCGCGCATCGGCTTCACGGTTTCTCGCCATGGATGATCACAAGCTGGACGGCATCGACGTTCTCGGGCTCGGCAACGCCATCGTGGATATCGTCTCCTATGCGGAGGACGGACTGCTCGATGCGCTCGGCCTGTGCAAGGGGACGATGACGCTCGTCGATCACGCGCGATCGGAGACTCTGTATGCGCGCATGGGACCTGCGCACGAGGTCTCCGGGGGATCCTGCGCCAACACCATGGCCGCGCTGGCATCGCTCGGGGCCCGCGTCGCCTTCGTGGGACGGGTCCGCGACGATGAGCTCGGCCGCGTCTTCGCCCACGATCTCCGCGCCTGCGGGGTGCATTTCGAGGTGCCGCCGAGCACCGACGGGCCGCCGACGGCACGCTGCCTCGTGTTCGTGACGCCGGATGCGCAGCGCACCATGGCCACCTATCTCGGTGCCTGCGTCGAGCTCTCACCTGCGGACGTCGACCCCGAACTCGTGAAGCGGTCGCGGATCGTCTATCTCGAAGGCTATCTGTGGGACCGTCCCGAGGCCAAGCAGGCCTGCCTCAAGGCGGCCCGCATCGCCCGTGCGAACGGGGGCGAGGTGGCGCTCACCCTCTCCGATCCCTTCTGCGTCGACCGCTGGCGCGACGAATTCCGCCGCCTCATCGCGGAGGAGATCGACATCCTGTTCGCGAACGAGGCCGAGATCACGAGTCTTTACGGGACCGGGAGCTTCGACGAGGCGCTGCGGCAGGTGCGCCGGGAGGTGCGTGTGGCGGCGCTGACGCGAAGCGCCAGGGGGTCGGTGATCCTGCGCGGCGACGAGGTGCAGGTGATCGAGGCCATACCGCCGCGGCAGCTCGTGGACACCACCGGCGCCGGCGATCTCTATGCCGCGGGATTCCTTCGCGGCTATACGGCGGGTCTCGATCTCGCCGCCTGCGGGCGGCTCGCAAGCCACTGCGCGAGCGAGATCATCGCCCAGTGGGGGGCGCGGGCGGAGAAGCCGCTCAGACCCCTGTGGGAGCGGGTCGCGAACGGGCAATAGGGGGCAGACCGGGGGAGCGAGGCGCCCGATCAGAGCGCCGCGAACGCCTCCTCCACCGCGCGCTCGACCGCCCGGATGCCGCCCTTGAAGGCATAGGCCTCGTAGCCCGCCTGCTGCATGAGCTCGGCGACATGGGGCGTCTGGGTGCCGAAGGTGCAGTACAGCACATAGCGCTTCGAGCGATCGAGCGTGCGCCAGCGCTCGAGGAGCTCGGCGATGGGGATGTTGATCGCCCCCGGCACGTGCCAGATGCGGTAGAGCGCGGGCTCGCGGCAGTCCACCACCACCGCATCCTCGGGGATGTGGTCGATGAACAGGTATTCGGTGCGCAGTTCCTCCGGCGTCACCTGCGCCACCTCGATCGTGCGGCGGTTCCGGATCGCGGCTTCGAGGAGTGCGGGATCGAGCTTTTCGACCTCGGCCGCGAGCGCCCGCACGCGTGCGCTCACCGCCGGCCGTTTGAGCGCAAGGCCACACAGCTCGGGCACGCGTTCGGAGATCGGGGCGGTGCCGATGCGCCGTGCCTCTTCGATGATCTCGTTCTTGTCGCAGGCGATGAGCGGCCTGAGCATGGGCATCTCGGCGAAGCGGTCGAGGGTCGCGATGTTCGGCAGCGTCTGCGAGGATACCTGGCCCAGCGCCTCGCCGGTGATCACCGCATCCGCATGCTCGATGCGTGCGATCGCCGCGGCCGCGCGGTAGAACAGCACCTTGAGCACGAGCTGCCAGAGATCGCGTCGTGTCTTCTCCTGCAGCGCGCGCACGAGCGCCGTGAAGTCGAGCACGTGAAGCCTGGGCCGCAGGCCGAAGCCCCAGACCTCGTACAGGACCTTGACGGTCTGGAGCACGAGCCGCTCGAAGGCGAGGCCTCCCATGTTGCAGTAGAGAAAGTGGACCTCGGCGCCGCGCCGCATGATGCGCCAGGCGGCGACGACCGAATCGAACCCGCCGGAGACCAGCGCCAGCGCGCGCCCCTGGATGCCCGCGGGGAGGCCGCCCACCGCCGGCTGTTTCTCGGTGTAGAGATAGGCCCGTCGTCCTTGGAGCTCGACCTGTATGGTGACCTCGGGATCGGTGAGGTCGACGCGTTCGGCGACGGGGCGCAGGCGCGCGCCGAGGCTGCGTTCGATCTCCTGGGTCGAGAAGGGATAGCTGCCGAGCTTCTTCGCCCGCACGGCGAAGCGCTTGCCGGCGACGGCGGTGCGAAAGTGTCGTCCCCCCACCTCGGCGATCGACTGTGGGGATGCCTCGGCGACCGCCTCGACGACGGCCACGCTCGCGAGGCCGAACAGGTGGCGGAGCACCGAGGCGGCGGCATCCGGCGAGGGGGTGCGCAGCACGAAGCGCATGCCCGCCGGCTCGAGCGCGAAGGGGATGTCGTTGCGGCTTAGCGCTTCCTCGAGGTTCCGCCGCAGCCGCTCGAGAAAGCGCCGCCGCGTCCCGGGCGCCTTGGTGGCGATGTCGGGCGCCGCGAGGGCGAGCACGATGCCCGGCTGCGATTCGCTCATGCCGGTCTCCGGCTTTACGGGGCGCCCCTGCCGCGCATCAGGCGGTGGCGTGCAGCCCCACCTCCCTGGCGGCCTTGTGCAGGGCGCGGTCGAGATCCTCGATGATGTCGTCCACCGTCTCGATGCCGATCGAGAGCCGCACGACCTCGGGTCCCGCGCCGGCCGCCTCGAGCTGCTCGGGCGTGAGCTGGCGGTGGGTCGTGGAGGCGGGATGGATGATGAGCGAGCGGGTGTCGCCGATGTTCGCGACATGCGAGAGGAGCTCGCAGTGATCGACGACCTTCACCCCCATCTCGTAGCCGCCCTTGACGCCGAAGGTGAACACGCCGCCCACGCCCTTGGGGCAGTATTTTTCGAGTTCGGGGGTGCGGTTCTGCGGCAGGCGCGGATAGGAGACCCATCGCACGAGCGGATGGGCATCGAGGAATTCGGCCACCCGGTCGGCGTTGGCGACGACGCGCTCCATCCGAAGCGGCAGGGTTTCGATGCCCTGGAGGATGAGGAAGGCGTTCATGGGCGACAGGCACGGGCCGAGATCGCGCAGGCCCATGACCTTGGCCCGGATCGAGAAGGCGAAGTCGCCGAAGGTCTCGGCGAAGCGGAGCCCGTGATAGGACGGGCAGGGCTCCGTCATGAGCGGAAACTTGTCGTTCTGGAACCAGTCGAACCTTCCGCTCTCCACCACGATGCCGCCGATCGAGTTGCCCTGCCCGCCCATGTATTTGGTGAGCGAGTGGACGACGATGTCCGCCCCCCACTCGAAGGGCCGGCAGAGATAGGGAGAGGGCAGGGTGTTGTCGACGATGAGGGGGATGCCGAATTCGTGGGCGATGTTCGCGATGCCCTCGATGTCGGCGACGATGCCGTCGGGGTTCGAGGCGCTCTCGATGAAGTAGGCCCTGGTCCGCTCGGTGGTGGCGCGGCGGAAGTTCTCGGGATCGCGGGGATCGACGAAGCTCACCTGCCAGCCGAACTGGGGGTAGCTCTGCTTCATCTGGTTGATGGAGCCGCCGTAGAGCTTGCTCGAGGAGACGATGTGATCGCCCGGCTGCATGAGATTGAAGAAGGCGATGACCTGGGCGGCGTGGCCGGAGGCCGTGGCGCAGGCGCCCGTTCCTCCCTCGAGCGCGGCGACCCGCTCCTCGAGCACGGCGACGGTGGGATTGGTGAGGCGCGAGTAGATGTAGCCGAACTGCTGCAGGTTGAAGAGCGAGGCCGCATGGTCGACGTCGTCGAAGACGTAGGAGGTGGTCTGATAGATGGGCACCGCCCGCGCACCGGTGGCCGGATCGGGCGCCGCGCCCGCATGCACCGCCAGCGTCTCGAAGCCGTAGTCCCTGCGCTCGCTCATCTTCCCCCGTCCTTTCCGTTCAGCCGATCGTTCCCTTCCGGCGCTTGAGCTGCATCGCCCGGCCGCGCTTGGCGCTGATCACCCGGCGATTGACCCCGATCCAGCCGATCTCGCCGAAAAGCCGCCCGTATTCGATCTTGGGACAGCGGT
>CAZHHU010000109.1:3381-6971 GCA_964532215.1 uncultured Geminicoccaceae bacterium | reverse complement strand
GCGCGCCTCCTCGCCCTGCCGGCAGAGGATCTCTCCGGCGCGGAGATGGACCCGCCGCACCCGCTTCGCGATGCGGGCGAGGGTGGGCCGCCACAACCCCTGGAAAAGGGGCAGCGCTGCGAGTTCGGATGCCGTCACCGAACTCCCGTCCACGCCCGACATCGCCATTCATGCCGTCTCTTCGAGAGGATAAGTCCAGCAGAAGCGTGGCCGGCCGGGAAACCCGAGCAGATGCGAAGCGCACACGAGGGCGGGAAGGGTCACCGCGGGGCTTTGACGGCTTCGGCTGCGCGCGCCACCATGAAAGCAGGCGAGCGGGAGCAGGCAGGTGACGGATCAGAACTTCACGCCTCGAGCCGGGATGGAGGTGCCGCGCTTTGCGGGCATTCCGACCTTCATGCGGCTGCCGCAGCGGCCCCTCGAGGAGGCGGAAGGCGTCGAGATCGGACTCGTCGGCGTGCCCTTCGATGGAGGGACGACGAACCGGCCCGGTGCGCGTCACGGACCGCGCCAGCTGCGCGACGCCTCGACGATGATCCGGCTCGTCAACCAGGCGACCGGAGTGCGGCCGTTCGAACTCGCCCGCTGCGCGGATCTCGGTGACGCGCCCGTCAATCCCGCCGACCTCGGCGATTCCCTCAAGCGCATCGAGGATTTCTACCGACGCATCCGCGAAGCCGGCATCATGCCGCTTACCGCAGGCGGCGATCATCTCATCTCGCTGCCGATCCTGCGCGCCCTCGCCGACGCCGGAGGCCCGCTCGCGATGATTCAGTTCGACGCACATACGGACTTCTACGACGCCTATTTCGGCGGCTGGCGCTACACCCATGGGACGCCCTTCCGCCGCGCTGCCGAAGAGGGGCTCATCGACCCCCGCCGCGTGGTGCAGATCGGCATCCGCGGCACCCTGTACGACGGCGAGGACGTGGCCTGGGCGCGGGCCCGCGGCGTGCGCATCGTCACCATCGAGGAGCTCGTCGACCGCGGACCGGAGCGCATCATGCGCGAGGCGCGCGAGCGCGTGGGCGATCATCCCTGCTATGTCAGCTTCGACATCGACGCCATCGACCCCTCCCAGGCGCCGGGCACCGGGACGCCGGAGATCGGCGGCATCTGGACCCATCACGCGCAGCGCATGATCCGGTCTCTCGCCGGGCTCGAGATCGTCGGCGCCGATCTCGTCGAGGTCAGCCCGCCCTTCGATCAGAGCGGCATGACCGCCTGGGTGGGGGCGAACCTCCTCTTCGAGCTCCTCTGCGTCCTGGCGCAGACGGTCGCCCGCCGCCGACCGGACGCCTCCCCGGAAACCCCGTCTCCGGCGACAGCTTAACCGTTTCTCAACCTCCCGCGCCCATGCTGTCTGTGATCCGCACGACAGCCGGTCCGGGTGGGCGAGATGACGGAATGCGCAGCGGTCGGCCTTCGGCTCCTCCTGGTCGAGGACAGCGCCGCCGATGCGGCTCTTGTCACGCGTCTTCTCGAGTCCGGCCAGGAGATCAGCGAGGTGACCCGCGCCGCGACGCGCCGCGAAGCGCTCGAGCGCCTGCTCGGCGAATCCTTCGACCTCGCCCTTGTCGATCTTCATCTGCCCGACTCGCAGGGCCTCGAAACGCTGTCCGCCATCCTGCGGGCAGCTCCGGATCTGCCCGTCGTGGTCCTCACGGGAATCGGCACCGACGACATCCTCGCGGCGGCCGAAGCCCTGCGGCTCGGCGCGCAGGACTACATTCTCAAGCAGGATCTTCAGGAGGCGCAGCTGCGCCGCGCGCTGCTCTTCTCGCTCGAGCGCAAGCGCCACGAACAGCAGACGGCCGATGCCAGGCGGCTCGACCCGACTTCGGGTCTGCTGCGCCTGCAGGGGCTTCGCGAGGAGTTCGAGGCCGTCCGCGCAAGATGCCGGCGGAGCGGCAGGGCCGCGGCCCTCGTAGCGGTCGCGCTCGGTGAGTTCGGCCGGCCCGCCGAAACGCGGGGCGAAGTGCTCCAGGCGGCCCTGGAACGCACCGTCGCCCTCCATCTGCGCAAGAACATCCGGCGTTATGACGCCGCGGCCGTTGCGGGCGGTGGCCGCTATCTGCTCCTTCTCGACCAGCTGCGACAACCCGAGGATGCCGAGGCGATCGTTGCCCGGATCGTGCGGCGGCTCGAAGAGCATCTCGAGGCCTGCGGTCTGGAACCGCAGGTCCGCCTGCTGGCAGGCGTGTCCGTCATCTCTCCCGAGGACACCGCTTCGTTCGACGCCCATCGCCACACCGCCGAGCGCAGGATGCGCCCCACCCCCGGAGCCGATCCGGCCGGCCGCTTGCTGTTCGCGGGTGGGGACGACCGCGTATCTCAGGCGCCCGGTGACGCCTTCCTTTCCGCCGCGGGCGAACTGCCCCGATAGCCGCTGCCGAGGAGGTAGATCTCCGACGATTCGGGGCGCGTCGCGCGCGGCCTCAGGTGACGCACCTTCGCGAACAGCGGGCGCGCCCGCTTCGCGATCTCGGCCTCGGCCCCCTTGTAGAGCTTGATCAGGAGATGGCCTCCGGGGCGCAGCACCGCGGCGAGAAAGGCGAGGATTTCCTCAGCCGCGGCCTCCGCCCGCAGCCGGTCGAGACTGCGACGTCCCGTGGTCTCGGGAGCGAGGTCGCTGAGCAGGATATCGACGCCATCGGGCAGCAGTTCGCGCAGCCTGCGCTGCGTGTCCCCCTCGAGAAAGTCGCCCTGCACGAAGGTCACACCGGGGATCGGTGCCATGGGAAGACGGTCCACGGCCACGACGCGGCAGCCCTTCCGTGCCGCGTACTGGCTCCAGCTCCCGGGGGCGGCACCGAGATCGAGGACGCGGAGCCCGGCGCGGAGGAGGCCGAAGCGATGATCGATCTCCTCGAGCTTGAACACCGAACGCGCCCGGTAGCCGAGTTCGCGGGCCCGGCGGACGTAGAGGTCGCGCGCCTGGCGCTCGAGCCAGCGTCGCGAGGAAGGTCGCTGCCCCCTCTGCCGCCGGCTCACGGCCGGTGGCCTCCCGCATCCGCGTCCCGTCCTTCGGCCATGCCCTCCGCGAGCTCGAGCAGGATCCCGTCGTGCAGACCGCGATCGGCGAGCACGAGCCGCGAGGCGGGCCAAAGCTGCGCGACCTCCGCGAGGATGGCCGCAGCGGCGAGAACGAGCGGCAGCTCCGCGGCCGCGATGTCCGCGCGCTGTCCCGCGGGATTCTGCGAAGCGAGCATCCGTGCGGCTTTCGCGATGAGGGCGAAGGGAAGCTCGATGCCGGCGAAGCGCTCTTCGCCCCCGATCCCGCGGTCGAGCCCCACCGCCGCGAGAGCCGCGAGCGCGTCCGAGATCGCCAGGATGCGGGCACGGGAACGATCTCCGGGTGGTGGGATGGTGAGGCCGCCGAGAAGTTCGCGGACCTCCGCGCGCATCGCCGCAGCACCGCGCCTGCCCGCCTTCTCGGCGAGGGTCACGACGCCCGTGGGCAGAGAGTGTATCCACGGACTGCCGGGTTCCACGAGTCGCACGAGCTCGGTGCTTCCACCCCCGATATCCAGCAGCAGACGGTTCGCCGCATCCTCGCCGAGAAGCGGACGGCAGGCGCGGAGCGCGAG
>CAZHHU010000109.1:0-3281 GCA_964532215.1 uncultured Geminicoccaceae bacterium | reverse complement strand
GTTCGGCGATGATCCAGCGGCACTTGTTGGTGCCGAGATCGATCGCCCCGATGCGCAGCGGGGCGCTCCGCCCGTCTCCCTTCGCCGCTCCCTCCGGGGATGCGGCCTCAGGGCTCACGCGAGAGCCCCTGCCGCTCGAGCGCCTCGAGATAGGCGGCCCATATCTCCGCCTGGTCGCGGCCGAGGCGGTAGAGGTAGGACCAGGAGTAGATGCCGGTGTCGTGACCGTCGTCGAAGATGATGCGCACGGCGTAGTTGCCGACCGGCTCGAGCGCGACGATGCCGACATTCCGCTTGCCCGCGACGGTCACCTTCTGCTGCGGCCCGTGCCCCTGCACCTCCGCCGAGGGACTCTCCACCCGCAGCAGCTCGGCCGGCAGGCTGAAACTGCTGCCGTCGTCGAAATCGATCTCGAGCCGCCGTTCCGCGCGGTGCACGCGGATCTCGACCGGCCAGGGCTCAGCGGTCTCCGGCACCGTCCTCCTCCCCGCTCTCACGGCGGACCGCTTCGGGGATCCCCTCGTCGAGGCCGAGCTTGCGTGCTTCCTCGGGCAACATGATGGGGATCCCGTCGCGAATCGGGTAGGCGAGGCCCGCCGCTTCGCTTACGAGCTCGTTGCGCTCGCGGTCGTAGCGCAGCGGCTGCTTGGTGAGCGGGCATACGAGGATCTCGAGCAGACGCGGGTCGATCCCGGTCTCCCGGCTGGCTTCACTCACGGCTCTCCTCCGGCTCGATGGCGCGGCCCCGGATCTTCACGCGAACAGGATCGTCGACAGCTTGCGGCGACCGGCGACGGTCGCGGGATGGCTCGGACCGAGGGCCTCGAAGAACTCGATCAGCCGCTTGCGCGCCGCCTCGTCCCGCCACTTGCGATCCCGCCGCACGATGTAGAGGAGCTGCTCCATCGCCGCTTCGTGATCGCCACGGAGAAAGAGCTGGGTGGCGAGGTCGTAGCGGGCCTCGAAGTCGTCCGGATCCGCCGCGATCCGCCGCTCGAGTTCGGCGGCATCCGGCAGCGCCCCCGCTTCCTCGGCGAGACGGAGGGCCGCCCGTACTCCGGTGATCGCAGCGTGACCTGCGATCTGCGCCGGTGCGGCCTCGAGATGCTTCTTCGCGTCCTCGACCCGCCCGAGGGCGAGCAGCGCGCGCGCGAGGCCGCCATATGCCTCGGCGTTTTCCGGCTCGGTCTCGAGCGCGCGGCGGAAATGGGCCGCGGCCTCGGCCGCCGCGCCGCGCGCGAGCGCCTGCCGACCGGCTTCGACCTCCGCCTCCACGTCGGCGGCGAGAGGTCCGCCGATGAGCCGCTCCACGAGCGCCCGCACCTGGCTCTCCGGCTGCGCACCCGCGAAGCCCGCCACCGGCTGACCGCCGAGAAAGGCGTAGACGGTGGGGATCGACTGGATGCGGAACTGCTGAGCGAGCTCCGGATTGTCGTCCACGTTGACCTTGACGAGGCGCACCTTGCCCTTGGCGGCCCGCACGACCTTCTCGAGCACCGGCCCGAGCTGCTTGCAGGGGCCGCACCAGGGGGCCCAGAAATCCACGAGCACGGGCACTTCCCGGGAAGCATAGATGACATCCCGGGCAAAGCTCTCGATGTTCGTGTCCTTGATGATGTCTTCAGAACCGGCCCCGGCCTCCGGGGTCCGGGCGGCACCGATGATCTGCATGGGACGCCAACCTCTCTCGCACGCGCATGCGCGAGCGCTGCGGCCCGCGCGGCGCTAAGATGGCGAGGCCCCGGCAGCGATACAAGGTCGCGGCGCAACGGAGCCGGGATGCCCCGGGCGGAAAACGCCGCATATCGCAGCGGCTGCCGGGATGCGACCGCTGCCGGTCACCATCCCGCACTCAGACGAGCGCGCCCAGCTCGAGCTCGATCCGCGAGACGAGGCCCCGGAACCTGCCGGGTGCAAACGGATCCTTCGGCGGTTCGGCCGAGGGCAGCGCCGCCTTCAGCTCATCCAGAAGAGCTGCAAGCGACCGGGCGGCGCCGACATTCTCGGCATCGTCGAGCAGGGACTTCATGAGGTCCACCGCGACCGTCACGAGCCCGTAAGCAGCCTGATAGTCCGCAACCTCCACGACGCGTCCCTCTGCGACCGCCTCGCGGTATTCCGTCACCGCCTCCTCGAGAACAATCCGCGCCACCGCAGCGGCAAAGACCGGCGTGCGGCGTCTGGCGGCGGGAACGAGGGTTTCGAGCGCCCGGTCGATTGCCGCGATCGCGCCCGCTGCCGCCGTTTCCATGGCCGCGGCGTCGCCGCTCTCGGCCGCCTCCTCCGCTCCCGCGATGGCGATCTCGATGTCGTATTCGATCCTGTCGTTGCGTTCCTCCAGGACTTCGTGGATCGGCGTCCACAGCTCCTCCAGGGGACGTTTCAGAAGCGGTACCGCCTGATCCGTATGTCCCGCATCCGCGAGCTCCAGCCCCGCGGCCAGGTGCCCCTTCATCATCAGGAGCTGAGCCGCGATGCCCTCATCGGTGACGATGGCGGATCCTCTCCCCTGCCCCGCGGCTTCGCTGCCCGATGCCCGGGCAACGGGGACGAGCGTGATCTTCGGAGACAGATCCCATGCGGGATCGATCCCGGGGCCAGCGGCGATCGTGAAGGCAGCCGCGCCGATACCGAGCCAGACCTTCTTGCGGAACATCATGATGACGTTGTCCTCTCGCGACGTCAGGAAAGGGCGACCATTCGCGGTTCCCCGCGCCCGGTATGCCGAGCCGGCAAAAATTCCCGATGGGCGGGGCACAGCTGCAGGTACCGCGCGCCCCGCCCCCCGTAAATGATCGCGGGTGGAGAATCAGTTTCGAATGATTGTCGTGCGCTTTCCTTCCGCCGCCTGCAGTCCGCCCGGCTTTCCCGTCACAGGAAGCCCGTGCGTCCCAGGGGCGCCTTCAGTCCTTGGCGAACACGACCACGACCCGGCGGTTCTTCGCACGTCCCTCCTCGGTGTCATTCGGAGCGACCGGACGGCTCTCGCCGAAGCCCAGCGGATGGAGCCGCTTCGCATCCACGCCGAGGCGCGCGAGCTCGAGCGCCACGACATGGGCGCGAAGTTCCGAGAGGATGCGGTTGAAGGCCTCGGAGCCGATGTTGTCGGTATGCCCTTCGACGGTGATCGGTCCGGGGCGCAGCTCGGCGAGACGGGCGAGTTTCTCAAGGGTCTCGCGCGCCTCCGGCTTCAGCTCCCACTTGCCGAAATCGAACAGGATCGCCTCGGAAAGCGTGATCTCGAGGCCCTTTTCGGTCTCCTTCGCGCCGAGCTCGGCGAG
>CAZHHU010000108.1:0-7028 GCA_964532215.1 uncultured Geminicoccaceae bacterium | reverse complement strand
CGGCAGGCCGGATCACCCGCCAGATTCTCGCCGAAGCCATCCGCAACGCGGCCGAAGCGCGTCTCAACGCCAAACCGGGCGATCCTTCGGTGCGCCTCGTTCTCCGGCGCGGCGACCCGATCCCCGCATCGCTGCGCGGACTCCCCGGTCTTCGCCTCGAGGATGGTCGCGCCGACAGCGACTGGGAGAACACCTGGACCGACCTCGGTCCCTGGGAGCGCTCCTGGCATGAAAGCGGGAGCGCGGTGTTCACCACACGCCCCAGTCTGCCACATTTTCGCCTCGCCCTGCGGGCGCGGGCGATGCTCACCCCCGAAGAACTCGCCATCGTTCGCGAGTTCACCGGCGTCGATCTCTGAAATGCCACGGCCGGTCGGGAGCCCGCATCATGCCCGCATCCAGACACCTCGGCCTGATCGTCAAGGTCACGCGCCGCTGCAATCTGCGCTGCGACTACTGCCACGACTGGCGTGCCGCCGGGCACACCATGTCGCTGCCGGTGCTGGCGCGGCTCACCGCGCAGGCGCTCAAGGACTCCGACCGTGTCGAATTCATCTGGCACGGGGGTGAACCCCTTCTGGCCGGCCGTTCCTTCTTCGAGCGGGCCATGGCGCTGCAGGATGCGCTCGCCGGCCCCGATCAGCGGGTGCGCAACACGCTCCAGACCAACGCCACCCGCCTGGATCCCGCCTGGTGCCGCTTTCTCGCCGATAATCTGTTCGCCGTGGGTGTCAGCCTCGACGGTCCGCAGCCGATCCACGACCGCCACCGCGTCCGGGTCTCGGGCCGGGGAAGCTTTGCAGCCGTGGAACGCGGCATCCGTCTGCTGCGGGAGCATGGCGTTGCCCCCGGCGTGCTCGTCGTTCTGACCGAGGACATCATGCGTCTCGGCCCCCGGGAGCTGTTCCGGTTCCTCGTCGACGAGCTCGAAATCCGCAGTTTCTCCCTCCTGCCGGTGCGGCCCGACAACCCCGGAACGCGCACGGCCTGTGCCCGGCACAGCCAGTATGTCGCACCGGACCGCTACAGCCTCTTCATGCAGGACATGTTCGACATCTGGTACGAACGCGATGATCCACAAATATCTATAAGAGAGATCGCAAGCATCGTCTCGATTCTTATGGGAACTCGCTCAAAGGTATGCACGCTGGGCGGGGGTTACCTCGGACATTACTATCTCGTCGACGTCGAGGGCACGCTCCAGCATTGTGACAAGTTGCTCGGGGATCCGTCCTATACCTTCGGGAACATCATGGAGACCAGCTTCGCCGCCGTCCGCAGAAGCCGGCAGATGGCCGCGCTGCAGCGGGCCGAAGGGGGCGAGCATCGGACCCTCCGCCGCCGCTGTCCGCAGTACGCGGTCTGTGGCGGGGGTTGTCCTCACGACCGTTACGTCGCCCGCGCCGCAGCTCCGGGCACGGCGGCGTGCTGCGGCATGAGGGCGCTCATCGAGCATGTCGCCGACCGGCTGCAGCGGGATCTGCGCGCGGTTGCGGCAGCCGCCGCCTGAGGCCGGCCGCCGGCCCCGACCGCAGGCGCCGCGCCCGATGGCCGGCCTGCCGGATTGCGGCGGAGGTGCCGTGTCCTGCGGACGCCCGGCCCTCAACCGAGAAGCCAGCGGTGCGCGGGCTCGGTCCAGAAGCGCCAGACCCGCTTCGGCCCCGCCATCACGTTGAGATAGTAGAGCTCATAGCCGTGTGCCGCGGCACAGGGGTGATAGCCGCGGGGGACGAGCACGAGATCGCCATCCTCCACCGTCATGGTCACATCGAGACTGCGATCGTCGGTGTAGACGCGCTGGAAGGCGAAGCCCCGGGACGGGTGGATGCGGTGGTAGTAGGTTTCCTCGAGCAGCGACTCCTCGGGCAGCGCGTCGCGGTCGTGCTTGTGCGGAGGATAGCTCGACCAGTGGCCGCCGGGGGTGAACACCTCGACCACGAGCAGGCTGTGGGCGGGCTCGTCCTCCGGCAGGATGTCGTGAATGTAGCGCGTGTTCGTGCCCCGTCCGCGGATCGAAGAGCGCACGTCCCCGGGGCGGATGTGGCGGGGTTCGAAGCGGCCTCCCCCGGGCGCCGAGGCAATCGCGAGCTCGAGCGCGCTTCGCGCGACCACGCGGAAGGGATATCCGGCCGGCAGATAGATGGCATGCGGGCGCCTGCGACCATCGAACGGCGAGCTGCGCTCGCCGATCCCGCGCCAGCACCGGCCCTCGGTCTCGACGTCGCCGCAGCCGCCGAGGAAGACGAGACAGTGCTCGCGTTCCGAGCCCTGGCCGACCACCGTCTGACCCGCAGACAGGCGCCAGAGCTCGAAGCCCACATGGCTCCAGCCCGCATCCTCGGGGGTGACGCGGTGGAGGAGCCCGTCCGGGCCGGGCGTCCGCGCCCTGCGCAGCAGCTGCATCATTCCGGCCTCTCCAGCATGAGGGCATGGTTCCACAGCTCGATGAGGCGTGCATAGGTGCGGGCCATGCGTTGCATCGCCTCGCGATCGTCGATCGCGCCCGCAAACCAGGCCTCGGCGGGCTTTCGCCAGATCGTGCGCCCGATCGCGAACCCCCTGCAGATCCGGAATCGGGCGGCGCGGCGGAAGCTTTGCGCAAGCTCCTCCTCACCGGCATCGAGCCCGAGCAGGAGCACGCCCCGGCACCAGGGATCGCATGCCGTGATCGTGCCCTCGAGCCTTCGCCACACATCGTCGCTCCCCGGATCGGGCAGCTTCCACCAGTCGGGGCGGATCTCCAGCGAATAGAACCGCTCGAGCACGCGGGGCAGCTGCCCGGGCTCGGTGGCCTCCTCCCGTCGCGGAATGACCTCCAGCAGCAGCTCGTGCCCGGTGGCGCGGCTCGCCTCGAAGAGCGCGAGCAGCCGCTCCTCCTGGAGCTGCCGCAGCGGCTCGGGATCGTCCGGGTGATAGAAGACGAGGCATTTCACGCAGTGGGTGACGGGCCATTCGCGCAGCCGCACGGCGGGGTCGTGGCCACCTTCGAAGCGGAGCGGCAGGCTTCCCGGCTGCTCGATCGGCCGTCCGATCCAGAGCCCGGTATCGGCCGCCGCGGCGAGCGCATCGGCGCCGTAGCGGTCATCGAGAAGGATGCCGCCGTCCTCGCGCGCCCCCGCGGCCGAGCGCGCGGCCTCGAGCATGAGCTCCTTGAAGCGGGCGATATCGCGCTCGCTCCGCCGGTGCCGCTGCGCGAGCCGGGCGAACTGGCTCCGGTGGTCGGCGGCGAAGGCGAGGAGCTGCGCGCCGCGACGGCGGCGGTTCGTCGCCCAGTGGATGTGCTCGAGCATCCGGTCCCTGCGCAGCGCCGGCGTGCTGCTGCCGTGCTCGAGAAACCAGGCGAGCTCGGTCCAGCTCGGAACCGCGGGGGCGCAGCCGTGGCGGGAGACGGCAAACGCCCCGCAGGCATTGGCGTAGGTCAACGCCCGCTCGAGCGGCTCGCCGCGCAGATGGCCGCAGAGGAAGCCGCTCATGAAGGCGTCGCCCGCGCCGAGCACGTTGTAGACCTCGACCCGGAAGGCTTCACCGACCACGCCCTCCTCGAGCCGCGCCGGGATGGCGCCCGGAAAGGCGACACAGCCCATGGGGCCGCGCTTGAGGATGAGCAGCGCCCCCGGCGCCCGGGCGCGGATCGCGCGCAGCGCCTCGAGGGTATCGGTGCTGCCGCCGGCGATATGGATCTCCTCCTCGGTGCCGACGATGACGTCGCACCCCGGCAGGATGCTCTGGAGATGGGCGGTGACCGTGTCGCTGCGCACGAAGCGCTCTTCGCCGCCGCCGTGGCCGGTGAGCCCCCAGAGCACGGGCCGGTAGTCGATGTCGAGCACGACGATGGCGCCGTGCGCGTGGGCGAGGCGCATGGCCTTGCGCGAGGCGGCATCGAGATGGGCGCGGGAGAAATGGGTGCCGGTGACGACGACGGCACGGCTCGCCGCGATCAGCGATTCGTCGATGTCCTCCTCGCAGAGCGCGGCGTCGGCGCAGTTCTCGCGGAAGAAGATGAGGGGGAAGCGGCGCCGGTCGCGGATGCCGAGGATGACGAGGGCGGTAAGCCGCTCCGGATCCGTCACCACGCCCCGCACATCGACGCCCTCGCGGGCGAGCTGCTCGCGCAGGAAGCGTCCCATGTGCTCGTCGCCGACGCGGGTGATGATCGCGGCGCGCAGGCCGAGACGGGCGCATCCGACCGCGATGTTCGCGGGGCAGCCGCCCACGTATTTCGCGAAGCTCGCCATGTCCTCGAGCCGTCCCCCCACCTGCTCGCCGTAGAGATCGACGAGGGCGCGGCCGACGGTGACCACGTCGAGCGACTTCGAGGCCATGCTCCCGCTTTCCGTCCGGAGGGCTCCGCCGCTTCTTGAAACACAGGTTCCAGGATACTTCAAGCGGTGGAATGTTCGTTCTGCGGCTGCGGCACCCCCTCCGCCACCAGCCGGCGGCCGAGGCCGAGCACCAGCGCGGAAGCGAGGCACATGGTCGCCGACAGGCCGCGCACCCCCTGCACTTCCCCGTCGTCGACGAACAGCGCGACCTGCGCCATGCGCGCGAGCGGACTCAGGGGAGAGTCGGTGATGGCGACGATGGGAACCCGCAGCCGCCCCGCCTCGCCGGCCACTTCCAGAGTCTCGCTCGCATAGGGCCTGAAACTCACCGCGAGCAGGGCATCGCCCGCGCGCATCGAGGCCGCCTCCTGCAGCAGCGTGCCGCCGATGCCGTCGAGGAGACGGCAGCGCAGGCCGAGATGGGTGAGGGCATAGGCGAAGTAGGCGGCGACGGGAAAGCTCCGCCGCATCGCCACGAGGTACAGGCTGTCGGCGGCGAACAGCACGCCGATCGCCCGCTCGAACGGTTCCTGGAGGCTCTCCGTGCGCAGGCGCTCGATGCGGTCGCGGCTGCGCTCGGCGAAGGCGTCGAGCGGCGGCAGCACCGCCTCATCGGGCCGGCCGGCGCGGCGGATGCGCTCGGCATAGGCGGGCAGCCGCTTGACGAGCCGCTCCTTGAACAGCCGCTGCATGTCGCTGAAGCCCTCGAAGCCGAGGGCCTGCGCGAAGCGGACGAGCGCCGAAGGCGGCACCTGGGCGCGGCGCGCGACCGTGGCCACGGTCTCGAGCGCGAGCTCTTCCGGATGCGCGAGCGCGAACTCCGCGATCTGCTGCAATCGCGGGCTCAGCTCGTCGTGCCGTTCGGCGAGGCGGTGCCGCAGTTCCTCATAGCTGCGGGGGGCCTTCTGCGCGTGCTCTCGCGCCACCTCCGTTCTCCCGGCTGTCTGCCCGCTGCGCCCGAAACATGGCTGGAACAAACGTTCCAAAAAAGGCTTTACCGCGGCGTTGGAATGTGTATTCCATATCGGCACCCTTTTGCAAACAGGGTTCCGAACGGACTGCGCCCCACCGGCGCATCCTCCGGATCAGAGCCGTCCGTCACATGGGAGGTAACCGATCATGCGCAAACTCACGGGCCTTGCCACCGCCGCCGTGCTCGCGGTCGGCATGCTCACGGCTGCGACGGCGCAGGCGGAGGGCATCCGCATCGTCGTCGTGAGCCACGGCCAGGCGTCCGATCCCTTCTGGTCGGTGGTCAAGAACGGCGTCGATGCGGCCGCTCAGGACATGGCCAAGTACGGCGTCACGGTGGAGTACCGCGCCCCCGAGACCTTCGACATGGTCAAGATGAGCCAGATCATCGACGCCGCGGTCGCGTCCGCACCCGACGGTCTCGTGGTCTCGATCCCCGACGCCGACGCGCTCGGGCCCTCGATCCAGAATGCGGTCAAGGCGGGCATTCCCGTCGTGTCCATGAACTCCGGCTCCGACGTGTTCGAAAAGCTCGGGGTGCGCGTCCACGTCGGCCAGACCGAGTACGAGGCCGGCCTCGGCGGCGGCAAGCGCATGGCCGCCCTCGGCGTCAAGAAGGCCATCTGCGTCAATCAGGAGGTCGGCAATGTCGCCCTTGATCTGCGCTGCGAGGGCTTCGCCAAGGGCCTCGGGGGCGATGTCAAGGTGCTGGCGGTGAGCATGGACCCGACCGAGATCGGCAATGCGATCAAGGCCCATTTCGCCAAGGAGCCGGACACCCAGGGCGTGCTCACCCTCGGTCCCTCGGCCGCCGAGCCGGCCATGCAGGCGCTCGAGGAGATGGGGCTGCTCGGCAGCGTCAAGTTCGCGACCTTCGACCTCTCGCCGGCCGTCCTGCAGGCGCTCAGCGAGGGCAAGATGGCCTTCGCCATCGATCAGCAGCAGTACCTTCAGGGCTATCTGCCGGTGGTCTTCCTCGCCCTCAACGCCCGCTACGGCCTCATGCCCGCGGGCGTGGTCATGACCGGTCCCGGCTTCGTCACGCCGGAGAATGCGGCCCAGGTGATCGAACTGTCGAAGCAGGGAATCCGCTGAATGCCCGGCACCGGCCGGCGTCCCCGGGCGCCGGCCGGCCGGAAACCGCAGGGAGGGTTCGCGATGGCCAGCGTGACCGCAAGCCCTCGCGACGAGCGCCTCAAGGAAACGACGCTCCTCCGCCGCCTCATGGCACGGCCGGAGCTCGGCGCCGTCGGGGGCTTCGTCATCGTTCTCCTCTTCTTCGCCGTCGTCGCCGGCGACACCGGCCTGTTCTCGGCCCTCGGGGTGATCAACTTCCTCGAGGTCTCCGCCCAGCTCGGCATCATCGCCGTCGCCGCGGCCATGCTCATGATCGGCGGCGAGTTCGATCTCTCCGTGGGCTCGATGATCGGCTTCGCCGGCATCCTCATCGCCCTGCCTGCGGTGGAGTGGGGCTGGCCGCTGTGGGTCTCGATCCTGCTCGCCTTCGCCGTCGCCCTGGCGGTCGGCTGGGTGAACGGCACCATCGTCATGCGCACGGGTCTGCCCTCCTTCATCGTCACCCTCGGCGGGCTGTTCATCCTGCGCGGGCTCACCATCGGGATCACCCGTCTGCTCACCGGACGGACCCAGATCCCGGGGCTGCGCGCCCATGCTGAGGGCGACTGGCTCGCGCCCCTGTTCTCGGCCAAGGTGGGTCAGGGGCTCATGCAGTGG
>CAZHHU010000107.1:0-7051 GCA_964532215.1 uncultured Geminicoccaceae bacterium | reverse complement strand
CCTCGCTCCTTCCGTCACGCCAGGCCTCCGCCGCCCGCGCGGGACGATCGGCGAGGGCGGCGGAGGCCGGAGAGAAGCCGTTCGAAGGCGTCTCCCACGCCCACCTCGGCTCCCGCGGCATCCGCGGCCACCGCTCGGCCTGCCGTCGTGCGCGTTACGGCATGCTCGCGAAGAGCTCCTCCTGCAAACGCCGGAGTTCGCCTTCCTCGGCCGGTGCCGCCGAGCGCACCAGTTGGCGCGCGAAGCGTCGGGCATAGCGGTCGCGATCGCTCTCGCACCGCGCGATCAGGTAGAGCACGAGCAGGATCGGCTCGAGCCCGAGACGGTGCGCGAGCTGGACGACCTCTTCGTCTTGTGCGAGGGCGCGGATGAGGTCCGCGAGCTCGGGATCGAGGCCGGAGAGATCCCCGCGCCAAAGCCGCGGTGCCTGCCGCCTCCAGTCGATGGCGAGCGAACTCGGGAGAACGTCGGCGCCGCGCGCGGGCGAAAGTGCCGCTCGGGCCATCCGGCGGGGGGCCGGCGATGCGCACTCATACAGACGCATGCTGGCGAGGCCGAAACGAGGCGCCGTCGGCGGTGTGGCGAGCGGGATCTTCACGGTGCGCGGCAGGCTCTCCCGGATCTCGCCCGCCTCATCGACCAGCACGAGACTGGTCTGATGGGTGACGAGCCCCTCAGCGAGCGCCAGCGCCCGCGCCTGCTTGGCGCTGAGCCCGGGCAGGGCCAGAGCGGCGGCGAGCGCGGCCACCGCCCGCTCGGCCCAGCTCCGCTCCCCATCGCTCACCACCTCGCCCCACCGGGCCCGAAGCCGCACTCCGTCCACCACCGCATCGAGCCGCTCCGGCGCTCCCTCCACCACCGGCGGCCGATGCTGCCGACGCAACAGCCCCAAGGCCTGTTCGAGGGCGGTGTGGACGGCGCCCCGGAAGGCGAGATGGAGGCCGCCTCCGGTGAGCGCGGCGAGATGGCCGATCATCGCCTCGAGACTGTCCTCCCCCACGAGCACCGCACAAATGCGCTTGCCCCGCCTCGCGAGCGCGTCGACATCGAGCGCCCAGCTCTTGCCGTCGGTGAGCACCAGGAGGTCGCGGCAGCGGCATTCGGCGATCACCCGGGCGAGAGCGCCGCCGAGCTCGGTGCCGCCCCGGGGGCCGTCGAGGGCGTTCACAAGCCGCCCCATGCGCGCGGCCGGCGCATCCTCTCTTCGATCCCCCAGACCCCAGGGCTCCCAGGTGGCGCCGATCCGCTCGCAGCGGTCGTCGAACTGCCAGAGTTCCACCCGGTCCCCGGGCCGAAGCGTCGAAGCCATACGGGATAGCGCACGCCGCACCGACTCGTGCTTGCTCAGATATACCGATCCGCCCTCCACCGGCTCGCTCATGGAGCCCGAATGGTCGACCAGAACCGCGAGATCGAGCGCCCCTTCGCCGCGCGGCTCGGGTGCGGCCTCGAGCACCACGGCGCGGCCGTCCGCCGCCCGCCCGGTGGCGGTCTGCGGCCGCCAAGCTTCCACCCTCAGTTCGATGGGCGTATCGATGGGAATCTCGATGATCTCGCCGTCCGCCCGCCGCCCGTCCAGCCACACCCGCGCCCCGGGACAGCGCACCTGGAGCCGGGCCCATGCGGATAGGGGCGCATGGGTCGGCACGTCGGTCTCCGGAAGCCCGGGGTCCCCGTAGATCTCGCCCACCGTGAGCGGCACCCGCAGCAGCGCGTCGCCGTCGTGCCAGACCAGCGGCATCGCCCACTGGGTGACCACCTCCACGCGCTTGTCGGGGGGCAGGTGTCCGACCGAGAGCATGTGCACCCCGCGCAGCACCTCCTCGTGGAGCACCGCGGTCTTGCCGGCATCGATGGCCTCTTCATAGGCCTCGCGGGCCTCCTCCCGGGAGCGGGCGCGGGCGCGAAGGCGCCTTCCGTCGATCTCCACCTCGAGCGCGAACAGCGCCGCCCTGAGCGGCACCGGGAAGACCAGGATCGCTTCCAGGCTGTCCTCTTCCCGATGCTGGAAGCTGCGCACGGTGCGCACCACGGCGAGCCCGCCCAGGATGTCGATGTCGTAGCGGATGCCCACAAGGGGCAGGAGCGTGGCAGCGGGCCTCTCACGCGTCGCCATCCAGGACGCCAGCGGATCGATCAGACCTCCAAGGGCGGTGTTCATGGGCGTGATCCTCCAACAATGTGCGGAGGGCATGGCGCACGCGCTCCAGAAGCGGCTCCACCGGACGCCCGGAGGCGACGAGGCGCGGATCCACCACCAGAGTGACGCCGTCCGCGATGGGGATCGGCACCCCTTCCCGCGCCTTCAGCAGCAGCCGGATGGCGGCGGGGGGAAAGCCCAGCTCGCGCAGGCGCAGATAACGGCGGATCGCCTCCACATGCTCTTCGCCGTACTCCGCCGTGGCGCGGCCGCCGTAGGGGCGGGGCACGAACCCTTCGGCGATGAGGTAGCGCAGCTGCCGCTCGGTGATACCGGTGCGGGCCACGAGCTCACGGATGCGCATGGCGCAGACCCTCCTTTCGACAAGGAGTATGTCGAATGATCCGACCGATGTCAAGGTTTTGCGCCATAACGCTTGTCACATTGATCCTTCCAAAGCGCCGCGCTGCATCGGCGTGAGCTGCCGGGACGCTTCCCCGGCCGGGATCCCGGGATGGACAGGGAGGGCCTGCCCTTGGCAAGAAGGGGAGGCTCGTGGCGCCGATCCCGTCGGCATCGCCGTCCGTCCCGGCGAAGGTGCCGCACGGGCCGGAGCGCCGGCTCCCGGGAGTTGAAGCCCGCGGGGGAAGAGATGGCGGAGATCCTCTTCAAGAAAGTCGATTGCACACTGAAGAAACTCATCGAGGATATCGATCTGGGTGAGATCGGGCTGCCCGAAATCCAGCGGCCCTTCGTCTGGCCGGCGAGCAAGGTGCGCGATCTCTTCGATTCGATGTACCGCGGATATCCGGTCGGCTCCTTTCTTTTCTGGAAGAACGGCTGTCCGCAGGAAGCGCGGACCATCGGAGGCGGTCCGAAACAGAAGACTCCGGAACTGCTCATCGTCGATGGCCAGCAGCGGCTGACCTCGCTCTACGCGGTGATCAAAGGGGTGTGCGTCGTCGGCAAGGATTTCCGCCGCTACCGCATCCGCATCGCCTTCCACCCCGGAGAAGAGAAGTTCGAGGTGACCAACCCGGCCATCGAGAAGGATCCGGAGTGGATTGCCGATATCAGCGAATTGTGGAAACCGACGACGAACCTGTTTTCGTTCGTCGATCAGTTCTGGAAGCGGCTCGGACAGAGACGGGAGATGTCCGATGAAGAGAAAAACGCCCTAGCCCGCGCCATCGGCCGCCTGGAAAAGATCCTGGATTACCCGCTTACCGTCCTTGAGGTTTCCTCTTCCGTAGATGAAGACCAGGTGGCGGAAGTATTCGTCCGCATCAACAGCAAGGGCACACCTCTGAATCAGGCTGATTTCATCCTCACCCTGATGTCCGTCTTCTGGGACGACGGTCGTTTCGAGCTCGAAGAGTTCTGTCGCCGGGCCAAGTCCCCTCCCGCCGACAACCGGCCATCACCCTTCAACCACCATCTGCGCCCCAATCCCGACCAGCTTCTGCGGGTCAGCGTGGCCCTCGGCTTTCGAAGGGCTCGCCTCGAGTACGTGTACTCCCTGTTGCGCGGAAAGGATCTTCAGACACGGCAGTTCTCCGTCGAACAGCGCGAACGCCAGTTCGCCGTGTTGCGGGAAGCCCAGGCCCATGCGCTGGACCTCACCAACTGGCATGAGTTCTTCAAGGTTCTGAAGCGGGCCGGATACCCCAGCGATCAGCTCATCACTTCCCAGATCGCGGTTCTCTACACCTACGCCCTCTGGCTCATCGGCAGGCGCGATTTCCGGGTCGAGGCCCCTCGGCCTGCGGGACGTCATCGCGCGCTGGTTCTTCATGGCTGCGCTCACCGGCCGCTACACCAGCTCCCCCGAAACCCGCATGGAGCAGGATCTCGCGCTGCTGCGCGACATCGCCACACCGCAGGATTTCGTCGAGATTCTCGATCGGCAGATCGATGCCGTGCTCATGCGGGACTACTGGGAGGTGACCCTGCCCAACGAGCTGGAGACAGCGGCTGCGCGCAGTACCGGACAGTTCGCCTACTACGCTGCGCTTTGTCTCCTCGATGCCCGGGTGCTGTACTCCAAGCTCAAGGTGTCCGATCTTCTCGATCCTTCGGTAAAAGCCAAGAAATCGGCTCTCGAACGCCATCATCTGTTCCCGCGCAACTATCTGAGGCGCATCGGCATCCACGAAGATCGGCTCATCAACCAGACGGCCAACTACACTCTTGTGGAGTGGAGCGACAACGCCGCGATCTCGGACCGTGCGCCCCAGGAATATGTGCCGCAGATGGAACAGCGTCTCACCGCCGCGGAACTGCGGGAGATGTACGCATGGCATGCCCTGCCCGAGCGATGGTACGAGATGGATTACGCGACCTTTCTCAGGGAACGACGCAAGCGCATGGCACGCGTCATCCGCAGCGGGTTCGAGAGGATCGGGTGAGCAGCCCCGACGGCGAACACGCCCATCGCACCGGCGCGGCGGTGTCGGGACAGATGGCCATAAGCGGGAAGGGCCATTTTCAGCCGGGCGGCGGTGCTCGAGCGGCCCCGCGGGAGGGGAGCTGCACCGGAACGTTCGGGGTGGGCCGCCCACACCCGCGGTCGCGGTTGCGGCTGGGCCGGGGAAGCGGCCGTCTGCCGCCGCGGCGCCTCCCCCCGCGAGGCATATGTTCTCCTTTTGTTCATGATCCGGGGGCGCTAGACTGACCGGGCATGCGGGACATGCGCGATGATGAGCGGTCCGCTTCGGGGACGTGGCGCCCCCGTCAATCCGCCCGGACGCTTCGAGCGGCTTCGCTGCGAGCCCTGCGACGACGGCTGGCAGGGTGAGCCGGATTGCGCGCCGCCGCGGCCCGAAACCGAGCTCCGCATGGAGCGGGCGCGGCGCCTGCTCACCCGCAACGATTCGCCCGATCTTCCCTTCGCGGTCTCGATCAACCCCTACCGCGGCTGCGAGCACGGCTGCATCTACTGCTACGCGCGGCCGAGCCACAACTGGCTCGGGCTCTCCTCGGGCCTCGACTTCGAGACGCGCATCTTCGCCAAGGCCAACGCCCGCGACCTGCTGGCAGCCGAGCTCGACCGCATCCGGCGGCCGCCGCAGCCCATCGCGCTCGGCACGAACACCGACCCCTACCAGCCGATCGAACGGCGGCTCGCGCTCACCCGCTCGCTGCTCGAAGTCCTGCTCGCGCGGCGCACACCCGTATCCATCGTCACCAAGTCCGCCCTCGTGCTGCGCGATCTCGATCTCCTGAGCGCCCTCGCGCGCGCGGGGCTCGTCGAGGTGTACCTCTCGCTCACCACCCTCGAGCGCACGCTCGCGCGGCGCATGGAGCCGCGGGCGGCCGCACCCGGCCGGCGCCTCGAGGTCCTGAGGATGCTCGCCGCCGCCGGCATCCCCACGGGGGTCCTGGTCGCACCGGTGATCCCCGGCCTTACCGACCACGAGATCGAGCGCATTCTCGAGGCCGCAGCAGACGCGGGGGTGCGGCGTGCGGGCTGGGCCCTGCTGCGCCTGCCGCATGACCTGCCGGAGCTCTTCGACGCCTGGCTTCGCAACTGGTTTCCGCAAAGACGCCGGCGGGTTTTGCGCCTGCTCCGCGAATGCCGCGCGGGGCGGCTGAACGATACCGCCTTCGGCCGGCGTCTGCGCGGGCAGGGCCCCTATGCCGCCCTTCTGCAACGCCGCTTCGAGCGGGCCTGCCGCCGCCTCGGCCTCGAGGCGCGGCGGCCCCGTCATGCGGCCGGTGGGGGCGAACCGGCTCCCGCTCAGCTCGCCCTGTTCGAGCCCGCCTCGAGTGCGCCGTGCCGGCGCGCAGGCGCGAACTCCTTGTAGCCCGTGATCATCGCCTTGACGAGATTGACCCGCTCGCGGAGGCTCGAGAAGACCACCCCGAAAAGGTGCAGGGGTACGAGCAGGAACAGGCTGTTGGCCGCGGCCTCGTGGAGATCCTCGACCCATTCCACGCCCCAGAAGGCATCGAGGGTCATCATCCAGCCGCTTATGGTGACGGTGAGCAGCACGGTGAGCAGGGCGACGACCATCATGCCGCCCAGCGGGTTGTGGCCGAGGTGCGGGCGCGCCTCGCCGCGAAGATGGGCCCGCAGATACTCCCAGATCTCTGCCGGGCTCCGCACGAAGTCGGCAAAGCGCGCCGTTCTCGGGCCCAGAAAGCCCCACGCGACGCGCAGCACGACCGCGCCCATGACGAAGAAGCCCACGGCCTTGTGGACCGGGCGCAGATCCTCGGTGAGGAAGGCGAGCGCGACGCCGGCAACGACGCTCCAGTGAAAGAGGCGCACGAACGGATCCCAGACATAGACGCGACGCATGAAAAACCTCCTCTCGCCGAACAGAAGGGGCGGGCCGGGATGGCCCGCCCGTCCTGTGCATTCAGTCCTCGTGGCGCTCGAGAACCTCGCCCGTTACCGGGTCGATGTAGAGCTCGACCTTCTTGCCGTTCTCGTAACCGTAGATTTCGTAGCAGCCCTGATCCGTCTCCTTGAACACCTTGATCTCGTAACCCTTCTCCTCAAACATCGCCCGCACCTTCTCGGGCGGCAGCTTCTGCCCCTCGGCGTCGCAGACCGGGCCCGCCTGGACGGCGGCGCCGATGACAAGGCCTGCGAGCAGAACGGTCGGGAAGACGATTCGGCTGTTCATGGTCTCTCTCCTCCTCTCGGTGACTGGCGGATACGCCCTGACCATGCGGGAGGAGGCTTGCGGCTTCCTTGGACCAAGCTTGCAGCTTCCTTGGACCAGGCTTGCGGCAAGCTTGCGCCGGTGACGGAGGCGGACCACCGGGCGCGCGGCCGCCCGGACGCGGGGGCGCGTCGAAAAAGCGCCTGCTTGCAACGGATCGGGTCCATCAGATGGCGGAGGGAGCGGGATTCGAACCCGCGAGGAGTTGCCCCCTACACGCTCTCCAGGCGTGCGCCTT
>CAZHHU010000106.1:0-7573 GCA_964532215.1 uncultured Geminicoccaceae bacterium | reverse complement strand
GGGCGCTTCAGGTGATGTGGGCGCCGCGGGTTTCGACGAAGACCGCGTAGAGGGACTGGCTCGCGGTCATGAACAGGCGGTTGCGCTTGCTGCCGCCGAAACAGAGGTTGGAGCAGATCTCGGGCAGGCGGATCTGACCGATGCGCGTGCCATCGGGCGCGAAAACATGGACCCCGTCGTAGCCCTCACCGACCCAGCCGGCGGCAGCCCATACATTGCCGTCCTCGTCGCAGCGGATGCCATCCGCGAAGCCCGCCCGACCATCGAGCGTCATGTCCGCGAATTCGCGGGGATTGGCGAGCCGCGTGCCGTCGACGACGTCATAGGCCCAGATGATCTTTCTCGCATCGGGGTAATGCGAGGCGCCGGTATCGGCGACGTAGAGGGTGCGATAGTCGGGGCTGAAGCAGAGGCCATTGGGCTTGAAGGGTTCATCGGCGACCTTGGCGATCCTGCCGCTCTTCACATCGATCCGGTAAATGGCTTCCTTGGTGAAGGGGCGCGGACTGGTGGCACTCTCCGGCACCCGCTGGCCCTCGTAGTTCATGAGCGCGCCGTAACCCGGATCGGTGAACCAGATGGCGCCGTCATCGGGGTGGACGACGCCGTCGTTCGGGGCGTTCAGAGGTTCGCCGGCATCGTTGCGATCCGCGAGGACGGTGACCGATCCGTCCCACTCGTAGCGCACGACCTGTCGCGGATAGTGGCAGAAGCTGATCTGGCGCCCCTCGAAGTCGAAGGTGTTGCCGTTGGAATGAAAGGACGGTGCCCGGAAGCGGCGCGCCACATGACCGTCTTCCTCGAGCCAGCGCAGCTGCTCGTTGTTCGGGATGTCCGACCACAGCAGATAGCGCCCGACGGCGTTCCACGCCGGACCTTCGGCCCAGAGCGTCCCCCGGTAGAGGCGCAGGATCGGCGTATTGCCGAGTTTGTAGCGAAAGCGCTTGTCGAGCACGACGACATCGGGGTCGGGGTAGCGGATCGGTTCCGCATCGGGCGCGAAGCTGCGGGCGAACGCCTCGGCGCTCATTCCGGTTGCCGCCGCTACCGCCGCGGCACGGGCGAGAAATTGCCGCCGATCGATGCCGGTCTCCTGTCGGGATGTGAGATCGATGAAGCGATGCAGCTGGACGCGCTTCATGGTTCAGCCTCCACCTTATGTTGTCATTGTTTAGAGGCTACCCTATCGCTGGGTTGTGGGCAATCCCGCTCTGCACCGGTCGGGGGGCGTTCATCCGGCTAATGGTGTGAGGGATCGGTGAAGCTCGGCACGCCCCTCGGCGACGGCGTGGCAGGCGACGAGCGCGCCATCAGCTGCCGGCTGCGGCTCGGGTCGTTCGCGCCGGCAGCGCGCATCGGCGAGCGGGCAGCGGGGGTGGAAGGCGCAGCCCCGGGGCGGATCGATGGGATTCGGCACCTCGCCCGCGAGCGGGGCCCGGAGCCGGCCGATGGCCTCGATGTCCGGGACCGTATCGAGCAGCAGGCGGGTGTAGGGGTGCTTGGGCGCGGCGAAGAGGGTCTCGGCTTCGGCCACTTCCACGAGCCTGCCGAGATACATGACGCCGACCCGGTCCGCCATGTAGCGGACCACCGCGAGATTGTGGGAGATGAACAGATAGGTGAGTCCGAGGCGGCGCTGCAGATCCTTCATGAGGTTGAGGATCTGCGCCTGCACGGACACATCCAGGGCCGAGGTGGGCTCGTCGCAGACCAGGAACTCCGGCTCGCCCGCGAGCGCCCGGGCGATGGAGATGCGCTGTCGCTGGCCGCCCGAGAACTGGTGAGGATAGCGGTTCATGTCGTCGCCGGAGAGGCCGACGAGACGCAGCAGTTCCGCCACCCGTTCGCGGATCGCCTGCCGCCCCTGGAGCAGGCGGTGGGCGCGGATCGGCTCGGCGACGATGTCGAGCACCCGCCAGCGCGGATTGAGCGAGGCATAGGGATCCTGAAAGATCATCTGCACCCGCGGGGCGGCCCGGGCAGGCGCTGCGGTACCGACCTCCACCCCGTCGATGGTCACCCGCCCGGAGGTGGGCCGGTAGAGACCGGTTGCGAGGCGCGCCACGGTCGACTTGCCACAGCCCGACTCGCCCACGAGGGCGAAGGTCGTGCCGCGTGCAATCTCGAAGCTCACCCCGTCCACCGCCCGCAGGATGCGGCGTCCGCTGCGCGAGAGGAGGCGTTCGAGCCAGGGGGGCGAGACATCGAAATGGCGCGAGACATTCTCGAGCCGCACGAAGGCCGCATCAGGCTCAGGCCGCCGCATCGCCGGCCTCCCCGTAGAGCCAGCAGGCGACCTCATGCCCGGCGGCCACCGCGAAGCGCTCCGGCCGTCGCTCGCGGCAGGGCGCGAAACAGCGCGGACAGCGCGGGTGGAAGGCGCAGCCGGGCGGAATCTCATGCAGGCGCGGCATGCTGCCCGCGATCTGCACGAGGCGCTCGACCTTGCGGTGGAGGGGCGGGATCGAGCCCATGAGACCGACCGTATAGGGATGGCGCGGATGGCGGATGACATCGGCCACCGGGCCGATCTCGACGATCCGGCCCGCATACATCACCGCCACCCGATCGGCCGCCTCGGCGATCACCCCCATGTCGTGGGTGATGAGCATGACCGCCGCCCCGTGCTCCCGGCAGACCCGTTTGAGCAGCGTGATGATCTGCGCCTGGACGGAAACGTCGAGCGCCGTCGTGGGCTCGTCGGCGATCACGAGCCGGGGCTCGGCGCAGAGCGCCAGCGCGATCACCACCCGCTGCCGCATGCCCCCGGAGAATTCGTGGGGGTAGGCATCGATGCGTCTGGCCGCCGCGGGGATTCCCACCTCTTCGAGGAGGCGGATGGCCCGCTCCCGCGCCTCGCGCGGAGTCACGTCGAGGTGGGTGAGGATGGTTTCGGTGAGCTGGCGGCCGATCGTGTAGAGGGGATTGAGCGAAGTCAGCGGATCCTGAAAGACGGCGCCGATGTGGCGGCCGCGGATCCTCCGCATCCGCTCCTCGGGCAGATCGTCGATGCGCTGTCCGTCGAAGAGGATGCGACCGCCAGCGATGCGCCCCGGCGGATCGAGCAGGCCGATGATGGCGGAGCCGGTCACGGATTTGCCGGCGCCGGACTCGCCGACCACCCCGAGCACCTCGCCCGCGTGGATGTCGAAGGAGACGTCGTCCACGGCAACGAGCCGCCCCCGGCGGGTCGGGAACTCGACCCGCAACCGCTCCACCTGCAGCAGCGCTTGCCTGCCCGTCTCAGCCATCACCGCAGCTTGGGATTGAGGGCATCGCGCAGCCAGTCGCCGAGGAGATTGACGGCGAGCACCAGGATCGCGAGGGCGGCGCCGGGGAACACGGTGATCCACCACTCACCCGAGAAGAGGTAGTCGTTGCCGATGCGGATGAGCGTGCCGAGCGAGGGCTGGGTCGGGGGCACGCCGACGCCCAGGAAGGAGAGCGTCGCCTCGGTGATGATCGCGAGCGCGAGATGGATGGTGGCGATCACGAGCACCGGCCCGAGCACGTTGGGCAGGATGTGGCGGGCCATGATGCGCGCCGGGGAGACGCCGATGAGCCGTGCCGCCTGGACGTATTCCCGGTCGCGTTCGACCAGCGTGGAGCCGCGCACGGTACGCGCGTACTGCACCCAGCCCGAGATGCCGATCGCGAACACGAGCACGTAGATCGCCATCTCGTCATGCAGCTCGCGCGGCAGCAGCCCCCGGGCGACGCCGTCGACGAGCAGGGCGATGAGGATGGCGGGGAAGCTCAGCTGCACATCCGCGATGCGCATGATGATCGCATCGACGCGCCCGCCGGCGTAGCCGGCGACGAGGCCGAGCGGCACGCCGATGAGCAGCGCGAACAGCACCGAGGCGAAGCCGACGCCGAGGGAGATGCGGGAGCCGTAGATGATGGTGGAGAGCACGTCGCGGCCCTGATCGTCGGTGCCGAGCGGAAAGCGCCATTCCCCGCCCTCCATCCAGGCGGGGGGGAGGAGGGCGTCGAGCAGGTTGACGCTCGCGAGATCGAACGGGTCGTGGGGGGCGACCCAGGGCGCGAAGACGGCGGCGCCGACGAAGACCGCGGTCACCACTGCGGCGACGACGGTGACCGGCGAGCTCAGAAAGCTGTGGAGCAGATCGCTCTCGGCGAGGCGATGCAGGAGCCCGAGGGGTGAACCGCGGCGCTCCGGGAACTCAGCCATGGCCATGGGCGACCGCCTTCTCGATGCGCAATCTCGGATCGACGAGATAGTAGAGGATGTCGACGATGAGATTGATGAGCACGAAGATGAAGGCGATGAGCATGAGATAGGCGGCCATCACCGGAATATCGACTTCGTTGATCGCCTGCACGAACAGCAGCCCCATGCCCGGCCACTGGAACACGCTTTCGGTGATGATGGCGAAGGCGATGATCGAGCCGAGCTGGAGGCCGGTGATCGTCATCACCGGCACGAGCGTATTCTTGAGTGCGTGGCCGAAGTGGATGGTACGGCTGCGCAGCCCCCGCGCGCGGGCGAAGCGGATGTAGTCGGTGCGCAGCACCTCGAGCATTTCCGAGCGCACGAGGCGCATGATCAGCGTCATCTGGAACAGTGCCAGGGTGACGGCGGGCATGATCAGCGCCTTGAGGCCGGAGACCGTGAGCAGCCCCGTCGACCACCAGCCGAGCTCGACGACCTCGCCGCGGCCGAAGGTGGGAAGCCAGCGCAGCAGCACGCCGAAGAAGAGGATGAGGAGGATGCCGATCAGGAAGGTGGGGATCGACACGCCGATGAGGGAGAGCATCATGAACGCCTGGGCGAGGATGCCCCGCCGTCGCAGCGCGGTGTACACGCCCATGGGCACGCCGACGAGGAGGGCGAGAAGGGCGGCGGCGAAGGAAAGCTCGAGCGTCGCGGGCATGCGCTCGGCGATGAGCTCGGCCACGGGCCGCCGGTAGATGTAGGAATAGCCGAAATCGCCCCGGATCGCGCCGGCAAGGAAGCGCGCGTACTGGACGGGGAAGGGATCGTTGAGCCCGAGCTGCTCCCGCAGCGCCTCGCGGTCCGCGAGCGAGGTCTCCTGCCCGACGAGATTGTTGATGGGATCGCCCACGTAGCGGAACAGGGCGAAGGCGATGAGCCCCACCGCCAGCATGACGAGCACGGACTGCACGAGCCGCCGCAGGATGAAGGCGAGCATGGCTCCCTCAGCGCCGGGGGCGGCGGGGAGCCTGCGCCCCCCGCCGCCGCGCCGGAATCACTTCAGAACGCGGACGTAGCGCAGGTCGAGCACGTTGTCCGCACGCTGGACGAGCTCGATGCCGTCGCGCACGCCCCAGGACAGGGGCTGCTGGTGAAGCGGGATGTGGCCGACCTCTTCCTTGTGGATGGTGAAGGCCTCGTCGATCATGGCCTGCCGCTTGGCCTGATCGGTCTCGCTCTCGATCATGTTGCCGAGCTCGTCGACGCGCTTGTTGCAGTAGCCGCCGAGATTGAACAGGCCCGCGCCCGTCTCCTTGTTGCGGCACATCATGAGGTTGAAGATCGGGTTGTGGGCGTCGAAGGTACCCGGAGTCCAGCCGAGGAGATAGAAGCTGGTATCATAGTTGTTCTGGGCGAGTACCTTGGCGAAGTACTTGGACTTCGGCTGCGCCAGCACGTCGACCTTGACGCCGATCTTGGCGAGCATCGCCGCAACCGCCTGGCAGATCTTCTCGTCGTTGACATAGCGGTTGTTCGGACAGTCCATGGTGACTTCGAATCCGTCCGGATAACCCGCCTCCGCGAGCAGTTCCTTGGCCCGCGCCGGATCGTAGGGCCAGCGATCGTTGAGCTTGGGATTGAAGCCGTTGATCTGGGGCGCGATCATGAGCCCCGCCGGGACCGAAGCGCCGCGCATGATCTTGTCGCGGATCGCCTCGACATCGATCGCGAGCGCGAAGGCGAGCCGCACCCGCTGATCCTTGAAGGGATTCCTGCCCTTGACGTTCGAGTACAGGAGCTCGTCCCGCCACTGGTCCATGCCGAGGAAGATCGTGCGGGCCTCGGGGCCCGTGAGCGGACGGACGCCTTCCGCCGCCTCGAGCCGATCCCAGTCCTGCACGGGGATCGGGTAGGCCATGTCGAGCTCGCCGGAGATCAGGGCCGCAACCCGCGTCGCGTCCTGGGAGATCGGGGTGAAGATGCCCTTGGTGACGTTGCTGTCGATGTCCTTCCAGTAGGAAGGCGCACGCTCGAGCACGGTCTTCACGTCCGGCTGGCGCTCGACGACCATGAAGGGGCCGGTGCCGTTGGCATGGAGGTTGGCGTAATTCGCCTCCTCGCCGCCCTTGACGTTGGTCGCTTCCGTCGTGTCGTGCTCCTCGGCCCACTCCGCGTCCATGATGTAGAGGAAGACGAAATCCCGCGGCAGGATGGGATTGGGCGCCGGAGTCTCGATCTCGATCGTGTAGTCATCCTTGACCACGATGTTCTTGATCTTGCGCCCGTAGGCCTTCATGTCCGAGCCCTCGGAAAGCGAGCGCTTCCAGGACATGACCACGTCGGCGGCGGTGAAGTCGTTGCCGTTGTGAAACTTGACCCCCTTGCGGAGGCGGAAGACCCACTTCGTCGGCGCCACGTTCTCCCACGACTCGGCGAGCGCCGGAATGAGGTTGAGGTCCTTGTCGTAGGCCGTGAGCCCCTCGTAGACGTTGCCGAGAAAGCCGAGGGTGAAGGTCTCGTTGAGGGCATGCGGGTCGAGCGACTGCATGTCGCCCTGAAAGGCCCAACGGAAGGTCTCGGCGCGTGCAGGGGCGGTCGACAGGCCGAGGGAAAGGGCCAGTACGGCGGCGCCCAGAATGGCGTGCCTGCGGAAGCCTCCGCAATCAGCGAGCATGACGTGCCTCTCCTTGCCTTTTCCTTGTCCGGTACGTTTCCTCCGTGGTCGCCGCGGCCGGCGACCGGCTCGAGCCGCATCTTCGAAGCCGGACTTTCCCCGGTCAAGCTCCTCGCCGCGGGCGCGCGCCGGTATGACGGAACGGGCTCTCGCGGCGCTTGCGACCTGTGCTGCGCCGGCGCGGCGACCTCTCCGTCGCGGGCAGAGGTGATCCACGGCGAGCGGCATGCGGTCTGATGCGGCGCTCGCCTTGACCCCTCTCACAAGTTGCACGAGATAAGGGACGCAGCTGCGGCGGGCGTAGCTCAGCTGGTTAGAGCACCAGGTTGTGGTCCTGGGGGTCACGGGTTCGAATCCCGTCGCTCGCCCCATCCTCGCACATTTCCGTCCCGGCGCGATTTGGACGGCCTCCCGCCGCGTGATAGGATGCCGCAGCGATGGGCGACGTACTCAGTGCCGTCGAACGGCTCGAACGTGCAGGGTTTTCGCGCGAACAGGCGAGCGCGATCGCCTCGGCCGCGGTCGATCTCCTGCACGCGGAGCTCGCGACCAAGGCCGATCTCGCGCTGCTCGGTGAGCAGCTGCGGCGCGAGATGGCCGAACTGCGTGCCGAAATGCATGAGCAACTCGGCCGCATGCGCAGCGAGATCGAGGGCCTGCGCACCGAGATGCGGACCGAGATCGAAGGTCTGCGCACCGAGATGCGGACCGAGATCGAA
>CAZHHU010000105.1:3057-7642 GCA_964532215.1 uncultured Geminicoccaceae bacterium | reverse complement strand
CCTTCCTGGACGAGCCGCTGGACGATCTGCCCGTGCTTGCCTTCGAGCAGCCGTACCTCGATGCCCGTCTTCTCGGTGAAGGCGCGGAAGAGCGCTTCGTCGCCATAATGGCGGGTGCTGTAGATGTTGACGACCGCCTCCTCGGCCGCGCCCGCAGGCTGGCCGAGAAGGACGCCCGCGAGCGCGATCGCGGCGAGCCCGCGCCGACCATCTCCCATCGCTGTTCTCCCTCGCATCCCCCGATACCGGTTGCGGCGCGAGCTATGGCCGAAGCGGGCTCGAGGGGGCAACTGGAAAGCGTTTAACGAGGTTACGGGCCGCCGCGGCCGGCCTTCCTCCCATCAGTGCCGGCCCTGTCGAGGCAGCGCCGCGTGCGGTTGGCCAGAAGCGCATCCACCACAACCGGGTGGAGCGTCCAGCTTCGCAGCGAGGCGACCTCCGGAGGCGGCTCGATGAAGACGAAGGCCGAAAGGCGCCACCCGTCACGGGTCTCGTGACAGAAGGCAAAGGGTGCGCCCCGGACCAGCGGCTCGATGATCACGAGCAGGTTGGGCGGAAGCCGCAGGAGAACCTCCCCGGGCTCGACGGCCGCGAGATTGCCCCGGCACGCGCCCGCAGCGGCTTCCCCGGAACGGACACGGAGGTCGAGAAGCACGACCTCCCCCTCGTGTCTGTCGAGAAACGTGACGAGTGTGGCGATGCCGCTGTCCGGCCCGGCGGTGAAAGGCCGCTCCACCGCTGGCAGCAGGATTTCCGCGCGCAGCGCCGGCAGGACATCGGGACCCGCACAGAAGCGCAGCGTACCCCCGAGCGCCTGCGTCCCCATCCAAGACAGGGCGAGCAGGCCCGATGCAAGGCGCCGCGAGATGCACAACGTCATTCCGTGATCAGCAGCAGAAGAGGCCGCACGACGAAGACGATGAGCAGGCCGAACAGGATCAGACCGGGCAGGGTGTAGCGGAGCGGCCAGCGGTTGAGAAACCGCGCGATGATCCAGGCGAAAGGCGTGAATTCGCTCATGGCTTCTCACCTCGGGGAGCGAGCTCGAGCGGGGGGCTCAGGATGAGATGGCCGAGGCCGTGGCCGGTGAAGTCCGGGCTGTAGCGGGCCCGCAGCGAACCGCCCGCCATCAGCGCGGGCTCGACTTCGAGCAGGAGTTCCATGCGCTCCCCCGGCGCGAGGACCACGAAGTCGGAGGCTCCGAGCGGATCCGCCGGCCGCCCCGGCATGGCCCCGATCAGGCCGGGCTCGAGATCTGCGTCGCCGGGGATGAGCGTGACCGTCGCGGCCGACAGGCGCCGCACCCGCTTCGGCCCGGCCCCCCGATTTTCGAGCCGCACGCGGATCTTCCCCGGGGCCGCGGGCTCGAGGCTCAGGACAAGGCCATGGGCATCACCAGCCCCTCCGCCGGATGCGGCGGCAAAGCGCGCAACCCATCCTCGCGGGCCATTCTCGCCCTCGCCGCGCCGGTACCAGCCGGCGAGGAGCAGTGCACCCTCGGGCGCGCGGGCCATGGCCGAAGGGACCGTTGCCGCGCCGCCGTCGCGCCAGCTGAACAGGCTCGCAAATCCCTCGCCCTCCCGGAAACGGACGACCTCGGCTTCGTCCGGCCCCCCTGCGGCCGGGGTCCGGCTGGCGAGCAGCACGATCTCCCCCGGGCGCAGGAGCGCGTCCGCCGCCATGCGGTCGTGGGCGTCATCCTCGAAGCGCCACAGTCCGGCGACCGTGCCCGTCTCGGTCGCGATCCGGGCGAGCACCAGGGCGCTCCGTACACGGCCTTCGGTGCCGAGGACGCGCGCCGCATGACCGAGGGCCAGAATCTGGCCGCGCCCCTGCGGCAGCAGCCGTGTGACCTCGAACCCGCTCTCGCCGCGGAAGCTTTGCCGCCATACAGGCTCGCCCTTGAAGGTGAGCCGCTCGAGCCAGCCCCCGAGCCGGCCGCTTGCGGCATCGAAGGCCCAGCCCCCGGCGAGAAAGTCTTCGGGCCCGAGCACGAGCCCCGCGACCGCCGCCGAGGGGAGCTGGGCTTCATGCGGCCATTCGGCCTCGATCGCGAAGCTCGCGCCATCCAGGGCCACGATCCAGCCGTCGACCCGCGCGCCCATGTAGTGAAGCGCCTCACCGCTCAGAAGCAGCTTGCCGTGGCCCCATGTCGCGGCATCGAAGCGCCCGTTCGGAGCCTCGAGGATACGCTCCTCCAGGACGCCACCAGTGCGAGCGTCGAGCACCACGATCCAGCCGTTCTCGACCGCCTGTGCCGTCTCCTGTCGCCCGCCGACGAGAACGACGCGCCCGCCGTCCGTGGCCGTGCCGCCGAGCAGCGCGCAGCGATGGCAGTCGGCAAACCGGTGGATGGTGCGCACTTCGAGCGTCCGCGGATCGAGCACCGCATACCAGGCGCGCCCGTCCCGGCCAAGTCCGGCGACGACAAGGCCCGTGTCGGACACAAGGAGGACCCGGACTTCGCCTTCGAAGCGCAGGAGGGCCGTGGGTTCCGCCGCCGCCGCGGCTCCCGGCACCGCGGCGATGAAGGCGAGAAGCCCGAGCCATCGGGTGATGCAGGTCATCTTCCAGGCCGCCCCGGGATCCGCCCGCAGCATGCGGCAGTGCCACCACCGGCGTATACCACCAGCGGTTGGGTGTGCACAACGCGTTCAACCGGGGCGAAATCTCCACCGGGCCGCCCCGAGCGCAGGCGCAAGGCGGATGCTGCGCATGGGCGCGTCAGTCCCGGCTGTCCAGCTGGACGATGCCGGTGCGGCGGAAGGCGTTGGTGATCGGATAGCGGCGGTCGCGGCCGAAGGCACGAGGCGTGATCTTGACCCCGGGCGGTGCCTGACGGCGCTTGTATTCGGCGGTATCGAGCAGGACCTGTACCTGACGGACCGTCTCCGCATCGAAGCCGCGGGCCACGAGTTCCGGCGGCGACAGGTCCTCCTCGATCAGGCCCTTGAGGATGGGGTCGAGGACCGCGTAAGGCGGAAGCGCATCCTCATCCTTCTGCCCGGGGCGGAGCTCGGCCGAGGGAGGTTTGGTGAGGATGCGCTCGGGAATGGGCGCGCTGAGCGGACCACGCGCACCCTCCGGCGTCCGGCGGTTGCGGAAGCGGGCGAGCTCGAACACGGTCGTCTTGTAGACGTCCTTGAGCACCGAGAAGCCGCCGCACATGTCGCCGTAGAGCGTCGCATAGCCGACCGACATCTCGGACTTGTTGCCCGTCGAGAGCACCATGGGGTGGAACTTGTTCGACACCGCCATCAGCAGCACCCCGCGGATGCGCGCCTGGATGTTCTCCTCGGTCACGTCGGGCGGGAGGTCCCCGAAGAGGGGCTCGAGCATGTGGAGAAAGGCGTCGAAGGCCGGCTCGATCGAGATCTCGTCGAGCCGGATGCCGAGCCGCCGTGCCACCTCCTCGGCGTCCTCGAGACTGCTTCTCGAGGTATAGCGGGAGGGCATCATGAGGGCCCGCACGCGTTCGGCTCCCAGCGCATCCACCGCCACCGTCGCCGAGAGGGCGGAGTCGATGCCGCCCGAGAGCCCGAGCACGACACCGGGAAAGCGGTTCTTGTCCACATAGTCGCGAAGGCCGAGCATGAGCGCGCGGTAGATGCTCTCGAGCTGCTCGGGAGGCCGATGCAGCTCGTGTTCCCCGGCCGGACGCCAGCACTCGTCCGCGCCCCGCTCGAGGTGACACAGCAGCAGCTGTTCCTCGAAGGAACGGGCATGCGCGAAGAGATGCCGACCGGCGTCGAGCGCGAAGGACGCGCCGTCGAAGACGAGCTCGTCCTGGCCTCCGATCTGGTTGACGTAGAGCAGCGGCAGACCGGTTTCGGTGACCCGCGCGACCGCATGCTGAATGCGGATCTCCTGCTTGTCGACCTCGTAGGGGGAGCCGTTGATCACGAGGAGAAGCTCGGCCCCGCTCTCCACCAGGCCCTCGGCCACATCCTCGACCCACATGTCCTCGCAGATCATGATGCCGAGGCGGACGTCCCCGCCGTCGATCCGCAGCCGCACCGGGCCGGGCACGGGGCCGGGGTCGAACACGCGCAGCTCGTCGAACACGCCGTAGTTGGGCAGGGCGTGTTTGTCGATCCGCGCGCGGATTCGCCCCTCGTCGAGCAGGAGCGCGACGTTGCGCGGTTTCGCCCAGCCCGCCTCGCGCCAGGGCGCACCGAGTAGCACCGCGGGGCCGCCGTCTGCCGTCTCCGCGGCAAAGCGCGCGGCGAGCTGGCGCACATAATCGGTGAGTGCGACCTTGAGGACGAGATCCTCGGGCGGGTATCCGCAGAGCGCGAGTTCGGGGAAGACGACGAGCCGCGCACCCCGCTCCGCCGCCTCGCGGCGCCAGTGGCGCATGCGCTCGAGATTGCCCTCGAGGTCACCGACGACGGTGTCGATCTGGGCGAGCGCGATCGTGATCCGGGCCGTCACCGTGCATTTTCCTCCCTTGGCCAACGGGCTACAACCGGTCCCGCCTCGGGACCGGAGGGTGGGCCGGCGTTGGACAAGCTCGCGACACTGCGCGCTCTCGTAGCCGTCGCCGACTGCGGTAGCCTTTCCCGCGCCGCGAAGCAACTCGGCC
>CAZHHU010000105.1:0-2957 GCA_964532215.1 uncultured Geminicoccaceae bacterium | reverse complement strand
CTCGCCAGGGAGGGACATGACGTCCTGCTCTTCGACCCGCTGCCCCCGGGCTCCGGCACGTCCTACGGAAACGCGGGCATCCTCAGCTTCGAGAGCTGCCTGCCGGTCGGGCATCCCGAAGTCCTGCGGGAGCTTCCGAAGCTTCTCCTCGACCGTGCGGGACCGCTCCGCATCCGCCTTCGCTACCTTCCCACCCTGCTGCCGTGGCTCGCCCGCTTTCTCATCGCGAGTCGCGCCTCGCGCGCGGTTGAGATCGCAGAGCATCTCGTGGCCCTCGTCTCGCGGGCCGAGGAGGCCCACGATCTCGTGATCGACCGCTGCCGCCTCGCCCATCTCGTGCAGCGCGTGGGCTGGCTCAAGGTGGCCCGCGATGAGGCCTTCTTCGAGCGCGCCACCCGAATGGAGCGCGACGCGCTCGAGCATTTCGACATGCCCTACGAGATTCTCGATCGCGATGCCCTGCTCGGGCGCGAACCCGCCCTGTCGCCGCAGTTCCGCAGGGCACTTCATCTGCCAAGGGACCGTCAGCTGCGCGATCCCTTCCTGTACACCCAGGGCATCTTCCGCGCCTTCGAGCGTCTCGGCGGCAGATGGGTGCAGCAGGAAGTCACCGGCTTCGAGGCCGAGCGGGGAAGTCTGCGCGCCCTGCACACGCGCGAGGACCGCTTTCGCTGCGACGCCTTCGTGATCGCCGCCGGCGTGTTTTCGGGGCGGCTTCTGCGGCGGCTCGAGCTGCGGGTGCCGCTCGAGGCCGAGCGCGGCTATCACGTCATGCTCCCCTACGGCGAGCCGCCCCTGCGGCATCCCGTCTATCCCCTCGAGGAGCGTTTCCTGCTCGCGCCGATGAAGCGCGGCATCCGTCTGACCACGGGGGTCGAGCTCGCCTCCCCGACAGCTCCGCCGGAGTTTGCCTGGGTGCGCCGTCTGGCCCGCTCGGTACCCGGGATCCTGCCGGCGGTCGCGGCGCGCATCGAGAGCGAGTGGTTCGGCTGCAGACCCTCGCTTCCCGACAGCCTGCCGGTGATCGGAAGGGCCCCGGCCTTCGACAACCTGTACCTCGCCTTCGGCCACCATCACCTGGGGCTCACGCTCGCTCCGCTCACCGGGCGCATCATCGCCGACCTCATGGCCGGTCGCGATCCCGGCATCGATCTCGGGCCGTACCGGCTGCTGCGCCCCTACCGCTGAGCCCGGCCGGGCGCGCATGGCTGCTCTGCGTCCGCGGGCGTGGGCAGCGGCGCAGTCCTCGATTAGGCTCGCTGCGGTGGACGACCGGGCTTACACAGACAGAAACCCCATGCCGCGCGCGGGCGCACGCGTCGCCGCGCGTCTGCGCGCACCGCTGTGGATGATCGCGGCCGCGGCGAGCTTCGCGGTCATGATCAACCTCGTGCGCTTCCTCTCCCAGCATCACCACGTCTTCGAGATCGTCTTCTTCCGCAACCTGTTCGGTCTCGCGGTCATGCTCCCCTGGCTCTGGCGCCAGGGTACGCGGGCACTCGCGACGCGGCGGCTGCCGCTGCATCTGCTGCGGGCCGCCCTCGGGCTCACGGCGATGGTGCTGTGGTTCTGGACCCTTTCGCTGCTGCCGCTGGCCGAGGCGACGGCTTTGAGCTTCACCGCCCCCGTGTTCGCAAGCCTGCTCGCGATCCTGTTCCTCGGCGAGCCCTCCTCGCCGCGGCGCTGGACGGCCATGGCCCTCGCCTTCGCCGGCGCACTCGTGATCCTCCGCCCCGGCGCCCGCGTCGTCGATCCGGCAGCGCTGCTCGCGCTCGCAACCGCGCTCGTGTGGGGGACCTCGACGATCCTCGTCAAGCTGCTCGGGCGCACGGAGCCCTCGGCCGTCATCGTCACCTGGATGGTGCTGCTGCTTACGCCGCTCTCGGCGTTGCTCGCGCTGCCCGTCTGGCGCTTTCCCACCGCCACCGAGTTCGCCGGCCTCGTGCTGCTGGGCGCGCTCGGCAGCCTCGGCCACTTCTGCATGAGCCAGGCGCTCAAGCTCGCGGATGCGGGGTTCGTCGCCCCCTTCGACTACCTGCGCCTGCCCTTCGTGGCTTTCGTCGCCTGGCTGGCCTTCGAGGAGCCCGTGAGCCCCTGGACCTGGGTGGGTGGCCTTCTCATCGCTGCGGGAAGCCTGCACGCGGCGCGCGAGGGCAGCTCCGCGCGCGGGGGCTGAAGGGTGGCGCCGACGCTTGCAGGCGGTCTGTGGATGACGCTCGCCGCCTTGCTGTTCGTGAGCATGGGCGCGCTCACCAAGGCGCTCGGTGGCCGCCTGCCGGCGAGCGAGATCGCCTTCGCGCGCGCGTTCGTGGGCTTTCTTCTCGTGCTGCCGCTGTGTCTGCGCGCGGGATGGAGCCTGGTCACGACCCCGCACCGTCCGCTGCTGCTCGCCCGCGCCCTGCTCGGCACCCTGGGCATGACCGCCGGTTTCTACGCGGTGGTTCACCTTCCGCTCGCAGAGGCCACGACCCTCGGTTTCACCAAGCCGCTCTTTCTCGTGCCTCTCGCCGCCCTGATCCTCAGCGAGCGGGTCCCGCGATCCCGCTGGACGGCGACCGCGGTGGGGTTTCTCGGCGTGCTCCTCGTGCTTCGCCCGGGCGCGGAAATGACAACGCAACCCGCAGGCCTCATCGCCCTTTCCGGTGCCCTCTGCGCGGCGATGGTCGGAATTCTCGTGCGACGTCTCGTGCTGCTGGAGCGCCCCGAGGTCCTGCTGTTCTGGCTCGGCCTCGTGAGCATACCGGTGACCGGCGCTCTTGCCGCCGCGCGGTGGACATGGCCCACGCCCGCCGAGCTTCCGGCCATCCTCGCCGTCGGCACGCTCGGCACGCTCTCCCAGTTCGCCCTCATGCGCGCGTATCGAATCGCCGAGGCGAGCGCGCTCGCCCCTTTCGAATACATGCGTCTGCCGATCGCGCTGCTCCTCGGCTGGGGGCTGTTCGCGGAGTGGCCGCCGC
>CAZHHU010000104.1:4404-7727 GCA_964532215.1 uncultured Geminicoccaceae bacterium | reverse complement strand
CCCCGCGCGAGCTCCGCGAGCGCAGGCGGAGCCCCTCGCGCGAGCCGCCGGTCAAGCCCATAGGTGGTGGAATTCTTCGACGACGCTCGCGTACACGTCCCGCTTGAAGGGGACGATCTCGCGGATGAGCTGTTCGGGATCGACCCACCGCCAGGCGGTGAACTCGTGCTGCGGCTGGTGAACGTCGATGTCCGAGTCCGCACCGAGGAAGCGGAATGCGAACCACTTCTGGGTCTGGCCGCGGAAGCGGCCGCCCCAGACGCGCCGGCGGAGCTCCGGCGGGAGATCGTAAGAGCGCCACACGCGGCTTTCGGCAAGAAGCTCGACCGCATCGGTGCCGACCTCTTCGCGCAGCTCACGCAGCGCCGCCTCGAGCGGCGTCTCGCCCGGATCGATCCCCCCCTGCGGCATCTGCCAGGCTTCGAAGGGCACGTCCGCGCGCTGCCCGACGAAGACCTTTCCTTCGCGGTTCAGAAGGAGGATGCCGACACAGGGGCGATAGCCCGCTGGCGGCTCGTCGCTGATGCGGCAGCTCATGACGCGCCGGCTCCTTCAGCAGCCCCCAGGCGGTCGAAGAGCCGGCTCGGGGGAACGAGAAGCAGGCCTTTCTCCGGCAGGCTCGGAAGCCACTGCCGCAGCCGGTCGAGGAGAAGCGGCGAGGGCCGGAACACGCCGAGGGCGCCGCCGAGCTCGAGCGCCCGTGCCTCGAGCGCGCCGAGCGCCCAGTCCACCGCCGCCGGCGAAGGTTCAGCATCAAGCACGCTCGCGCCGCCCAGATAGGGGATCGCGGCGTTGCGTGCGGCCTCGCGGAGCGTCGCACCGTCGACCTCGACGAGCCCGAGGCCGCGCCGGGCGAGTTCTGGCAGAACTCCGGCAGGCAGGCGGGCCTCACCCATATCGCCGGCACCTGCGAGGACGACGGCGAAATAACCCTGGCCGCGTGCGAGCAGCCGCTGCAGGACCAGCTGCGGCCGCTCCGGCTCTCCCGCCGCGAGGCCGAGCGGGCCCGCATCGTCATACCAGCCGCTTCCGGCGACCGGCAGCTCGAGCAGGGTCTCATGGCCGCGGGCGCGGGCGAGCCGCATCCAGGCCTCGAGCGCCGGGGCATAGGGAGAGAACGCGATCGCGATCGGCGGGGGAAGCTCGAGCGCGCGGACGGTCGGGTCGCGGGCGAGCCCGGCATCGATCACGACCAGGGAGAGCAGCGGTACGTCGCGGGGAGGTGGCGGATCCGCGCGCGTGTAGTACGCAAAGGGAGTCGTACCGTCGGGCGCGATGCGCGGCAGGGCCCCGTAGGGACCCGGCTCGAGCAGCGCGATCGCCGGCGCAACCGGAGGTGCTCCCGGCTGCGGCTCCACCTCGAAAGCGGGAGGCCCGGCCGCGGACGGATCGTCGCCCCTGGAAAGCGCGCCTTCGGCTACCGGGATGTCGCGGTAGACGAGGCCGCCTTCGGGCTTCGCGAACTGTGCCACGGCGACGCCGACGATGAGCCCGACCGACAGACCGAGCAGCACCCCGTAGGGGGCGAGCTGAAGGCGCCGCACCGGCACCGCTCAGACGCCTCCCGCACACTGGCGCGATCTGGACGGCGGCAGGCCGGGGCCTGCGCTCATCGCTGTTCGGCCCGCTCCCGGTAGATGGCGATGCCCTCGAGCAGGGCTACGGCCCGGGCGAGCTGATAATCCTTGACGTCGAGCGCCTCTCCCTCGCCATTGCCGTTGTTGCCGGTGTTCGGCGGCCGATCGTTCTCGAGCCTTCCGCGCAGATCCGCCTCCCTCCGGCCCTCGCGGTCCGCGACCACCTCGACCTTGGCCCGGGGCACGAGAATGTCGGGCGTGATTCCCATGGCCTGGATCGAACGTCCCGAAGGGGTGTAGTAGCGGGCGGTGGTGAGCCGCAGCGCGCCGTGACCGGGGATGGGCACGATGGTCTGCACCGAGCCCTTGCCGAAGGACTGGGTGCCCATGATGATGGCGCGCTTGTGGTCCTGGAGCGCGCCGGCGACGATCTCCGATGCCGAGGCCGAGCCGCCGTTGATGAGGACGACCATGGGCATCCCCGCGATGATGTCGCCGGGGCGGGCGTTGAAGCGCTGCATGCTGTCCGGACGACGGCCCCGGGTGGAGACGATCTCGCCGCGGTCGAGAAAGATGTCCGCGACCTCCACCGCCTGATCGAGCAGGCCGCCCGGGTTGTTGCGAAGGTCGAGGACGAGGCCCTTCATGCGGTCGCCGAGCTCGCGCTTGAGTTCCTCGATCTTGCGCCGCAGGGTCGCCGCCGTCTGTTCGTTGAAGGTGGTGACCCGGACGTAGCCGACGTCCCTCTCGACCCGCGCGCGGACCGGGCTGATGCGGATGATCGCCCGGGTGAGCTCGACCTCGATGGGCTCCTCCTGGCCCTTGCGCAGGATGCGGAGCTTGATCTTGGTGTTCACGGGACCGCGCATCCGGTCCACGGCCTCGCTCAGCGAGAGCCCCATCACGGGTTCGCCGTCGATGTGGGTGATGAGATCTCCGGCCTGAATGCCGGCCCGCCAGGCGGGCGTGTCGTCGATCGGGGAGACGACCTTGACGAGCCCGTTCTCCATCGTGACCTCGATGCCGAGGCCGCCGAATTCGCCCCGCGTCTGCACCTGCATGTCGCGGTAGCGTTTCTCGTCGAGATAGCCCGAGTGGGGGTCGAGGGAGGTGAGCATGCCGTTGATGGCCGCCTCGATGAGCTTCTCGTCCGAAACCTCCTCGACGTAGTCCGCACGCACCCGCTCGAAGACGTCGCCGAACAGCTTGAGGGCGCGGATCGTCTCCGCGCTGCTCGTCTCCGCGCCCACCGTCGTCGGGAGGATCGAGCCGGCCACGGCCGCGAGCCCCAGGCCGACGGCCATGCCCATGATCATCAGGGTCCTACGCAAGACTTCCCCCTCAGCCCTGTCATGCCCCGGGTCCGGGCCGCAGCCACGGGAGTGGGTCGATCGTGCGGCCGCGATGTCGGAGTTCGACATACAGCCGCCGACCGTGCTCACCCTCCGGTACCACATACCCGAGCACGTCGCCAAACCGCACCCGCGCACCTCGCCGCACCGCAAGCCGCGACAGCCCGGCGATCAGCGTATGATATCCGCCGCCGTGTTCGAGAATCAACACCGCTCCGAAATCGCGGAACGGGCCGGCGAAGGCGACCCTTCCCGGTCGCGGCGTGCGCACCGCCTGTGGCAGTTCCGTCTCCAGTGCCACGCCCGAAGCGAGCGGTCCGGATCCCTCGCCGAAGCGGGCGATCAGCCGCACGGGAAAGGGGGCGATCGCGACCAGGGAACTTTCCCCACCCGG
>CAZHHU010000104.1:2145-4304 GCA_964532215.1 uncultured Geminicoccaceae bacterium | reverse complement strand
GGGCCGCACAGCAGGACGGCGAGCAGGAGGGCGCATGCGGTCTCACGCGAACAGGCTCTCACCGGTCATCTCATCCGGCTTTTCGAGACCCAGACACTCGAGCAGCGTGGGCGCCACGTCGGCGAGGATGCCGTCCCGCAGGCGCGTCTTCCGGCTCCAGCCGAAGAGAAAGCAGGGGACCCGGCTGTGGGTATGGGCGGTGTGCGGCTGGCCGGTCTCGGGATCGCGCATGATCTCGCAGTTGCCGTGATCGGCGGTCACGAGCGCCACGCCACGGGTGGCCTCCACCGCTTCGAGGAGGCGGCCGAGACAGCGGTCCACCGTTTCGACGGCCCGCACCGCCGCCTCGAGCTTGCCCGTATGCCCGACCATGTCCGGATTGGCATAGTTGACGAGTATGAAGTCGAAGCGGCCGCTTCGCACCGCCTCGACGAGATGATCGGTGACGGGTTCCGCGGACATCTCCGGCTTGAGGTCGTAGGTGGGAACCCGCGGCGAGGGAACGAGCAGCCGTTCCTCGCCCGCGAAGGGCTCCTCGCGGCCGCCGTTGAAGAAGTAGGTCACATGGGGGTACTTTTCCGTCTCGGCGATGCGGAACTGCCGCCGGCCGCGGGCGGCGAGGACCTCGCCCAGGACATGGACGAGGCGTTGCGGCGGAACGAGCACGTCGAGATGACGGTCGAGCTCGGCGGAATAGCTCATGAGGCCGCCGGCGTAGCTGAAGGCGAAGCGGCGCGGACGCGCGAAGCCCGTAAACTCCGGATCGACGAGGGCGCTCAGGATCTGACGGACGCGGTCGGCACGGAAGTTCGTGCAGAGGATGCCGTCGCCATCGCGCATGCCATCATAGTCGCCGATCACCGTGGGAAGGATGAACTCGTCGCCGAGGCCGCGGGCGTATCCGGCGCGCACCGCCGTCCCGGCATCCGGGGCCCGCTCGCCGCGGGCGAGCGCGATGGCCTCGTAGGCCTTCTGCGTACGCTCCCAGCGGCGGTCGCGATCCATGGCGTAGTAGCGGCCGGAGACGGTGACGATGCGCGCCTGCCCGAGCCCGGCCAGCGCCTCTTCGAGGCGCGCGAGGTAGTGCACGGCTTCGCGCGGCGGCGTGTCGCGTCCGTCGGTGAAGGCGTGAATGAGGAGCTCGATCCCCCGCGCCGCGAGCATCCGCGCGAGGAGGGCCATGTGGCGCTGGTGGGAATGGACGCCACCGGGCGAGACCAGGCCCAGGAGATGAAGACGTCCGCCATGGCTGCGGACGCGCTCGGCGATGGCGTCGATCTTGCCGCTGCGCTCGAGCGCGCTCGAGTCCAGCAGGCGGTCGATGCGCGGCAGATCCTGCAGCACGATCCGGCCCGCGCCCAGATTCATGTGCCCGACCTCGGAGTTGCCGAACTGGCCCTCGGGCAGGCCCACCGCCGGCCCGTCGGTGCGCAGCAGGCAACGCGGCAGCCGCGCCCAGGCGCGGTCGAAGACCGGCGTGTCCGCAAGCGCAATGGCATTGTCGCGGGGATCTTCACGGTATCCCCACCCGTCGAGAACGCAGAGAACCACCGGCCCCTGCCTGCCGTCCCGCGATCCGCTCGTCATCCGCATGCCTCCAGCGCTGCATCGAACGCGACCTTCTGCGCGCAACTAGGGGCGCTGCGGTGGCGATTTCCAGCCTTGGCTGCCGATTTCTGCGGCCGCGGGACGGCGCCGCTGCCTAGCCGCGCAGCCTGACGACCTCGAGTTCGAGCTCCGCGCCATAGTAGAGCACCGGCCCGCCGCGGAAGACCGCATAGCGCATGCCCGAGACGTTCTCACCGGTGGCCGTGACATGAGGCACGGCACGGCCGGTCTCGACGACATCCCGGCCCGTCACCAGGAGCAGACGCGAGGCATCGGTCCCGTGCCGCAGCACGATCTCGCCCGCCTCGTCCGGCAGCAGATCCTCGAGATGGAGCACGAGCGCATCGCGAAGGGTCCCGATCGTTCCTTCGGGTGCCTCCGTACCGCCGCCGGCACCTTCAAGCAGGGCACGCAGCAGTGCCGCCCGCGAACGCTCAGCCTCCTCCGACACAATCCTGGGGTCGAACTTGTAAACCGCCGACACGGGAACCTCCCGACGCTTGAGGTGGCAACCATGACGCCGCCGCGTCGGGATGAGGGATACGCCCGCG
>CAZHHU010000104.1:0-2045 GCA_964532215.1 uncultured Geminicoccaceae bacterium | reverse complement strand
GCCGCCGGTGAGCGCGGCCCAGAAGCTCGCGAAACTGTCGTAACGGGCGGCGGCGCTCGCCTCGGGAGCGCCGACCGGCTCCGCGGGCGGACGGCCGACGTGAGGCGCCGCATCCATGTCCTCCGCGGGCGGTTCGCCCGCCGCCTCGCCGCGCAGCGGCCGCGGCTCCATCCTGGGATTCACGAGCTCCCTGGACTTCTCCTCGATGGCCTCCGGCGTTGGTGCCGTCTCGGGCGTGCGGTGGATGTCGAGATGTTCGCGCGGCGGCGCGACGTCGAGGGTGGCGAGGAGCTGACCCACGGTCGCGAGCACCCGGTAGACGGCGAAGCGTTCGGTGAACTCGGCGGTGCGCAGATTGACCCGCGCGAGGAAGAGCTCGTTCTCGGCGTCGAGGAGGTCGAGCAGGTTGCGCTGGCCGATGTCGAACTGACTCTCGTAGGCGTCGCGGGTGCGGCGCTGGGCCTCGGCCTTCTCGGCGAGCGCCGCCCGCCGCGCGCGGGCGGTCTCGAGGGCGTTGTAGGATCGCCGCGCCTGCTGTTCGGCATCGAAGCGCGCCTGGAGCAGCCGCGCCCGCGCCTCGTTGACGCGATGGAAGGCCTCCCGCTCGCGCGCGATGTCCGCGCCGCCGCGGAAGAAGTTGTAGCGCATGACGACCAGGGCCGAAGCGGCGCCGTTCTCGTCCGTATCCCCGAGCACGGCATTGCCGACATTCCCCGACAGCTCGAGATCGAGGCGGGGATAGAAGCCGGCGCGCGCGGCGCGGAGCTCGGCCTCGGCGGCATCGACGTCGGCGGCCGCGATCAGCACCGTGGGATGGGCCGTGGAGGCGAGCGCAGCGGCTTCCTCGGCGCTTGCGGGAAGCGCATCTTGCGGCGGCGGATCGAGCAGCAGGTTCACGGGTTCCTGGCCGACGATGCGCCGGTAGTCGGCGATCGCGTCCTGGAGCTGTCCCCGCGCGATGGCGAGGTTCTCCTTCGCCTGAGCGAGCCGCGCCTCGGTCTGGCGGACGTCGGCGATGTCGGTACGCCCCTCGCGCTCGAGCCGGCGCACCTTGGCGAGAATGCGCTCGTGCTCGGCGACATTGGCCTCGTTGAGTTCGACGATCGCCTGCCGGCGCAGCACTTCGAGGTGTGCCTGCACGGCGTCGAGAGCGACGAACTCCGAGGTCTCCCGCACGCGCCGCGCGGCGCTGTCGACGCGCGCCTTCTGACGTTCGATCTCGCTCCTGGTCTCGAAGCCGTCGAACAGGAGCTGGGTGAGCGTAAGCTGCGCCTCGGAGCGGAACAGGGTCTTGCTGTCGTTGCCGTCGAGCGAGCGGGTTTCGTCGTTGTGCGACCATTCGGGCCCCGCCGCCGCCCGCAGATCGAGCGTCGGCAGCAGTCGTGCCCGCGCCTGTCGGAGCTCCTGATCGACCGCACGGCGATCCGCCCGGACCACGCCGAGATCGGGGTTGACCGCGAGGGCCGAGCGGATGCTGTCGACGACCGAACCGGCCTCCGCGCCGCCGGTGACGCTCAGGAGCGCGACCGAGGCGAGCAGGGACGGCAGGAGTCGTCGCAGCGGGGCACTGAGCCTGTGGGTCCTGTGCATCTTCCCATCCGCCAGTTCGTCCTGGAGGCCGGACAGCAGGAGCGTCGCGACTCTACGCGGAAAAAGCGGGTTTGTGATAAGCCGCAGGTCTCGCCAACGTCAATCCTGCAGCGGCCGGAGGCCCCAGCGGTGCCGCATGTGTTGTTTTTTTGCTGCGCCGCTCCGCGCCGTGCTTGACGGTGCTTGCGTAAACGGAATGTTAGTGTTTGGGCGGCAACCGGTCGTGGCGGGATCCGGACCGGCCCGGCCAGCAGGGGCGTCGATGGACATCTCTTCGCGATCGCGCACGAGCGTCACCGGTGCTGCGCCCGAACCGTCGAGGGGTGCTGACGGGGACGTCGCTTCGACGCAGGTGCCGCGGCGGCAGCGCTCCCAGTCCGCGGAGCTCCCGCCCGCGACGCGCGAGGATCCCCTGCTCGATTCGCTCCTCCTGCTCTGCCGTCTGCTCGAGCGCC
>CAZHHU010000103.1:2499-7808 GCA_964532215.1 uncultured Geminicoccaceae bacterium | reverse complement strand
TTCGATCTCGTGGTCGAGCGCCTCGCCACCGCCCACAAGCTCTCCTCGGACAGCGCGAGCGCATCCGACCAGCTCCTCAAGGACGCCTTCAATGGTGGGGCCGCCTTCTCGGGCACCTTCAGCATCGGTCTCGCCGGTGGGACCACCGCCGATGTCACCGTCGATGGCGACATGGACATCTACGATCTCCGCGACGCCATCAACGCCGTAAGCGCCGATACCAAGGTGTCTGCGAGCGTCCTCAAGGTATCGGATACCGATTACCGGCTCGTGCTGTCAGCCCAGGAGACGGGAAAGGATATCCAGTTCACGGCGGTGAGCGGCGATCCGGTTACGGACATCGTCGGCTTCACGACCTCCGGCGGCACCGCGATCAAGAACGAACTCCAGAGCGCACAGACGGCACGCATCCAGCTCGATGGCGTCGTCATCGAGCGGGATTCGAACGTCATCGACGACGCGCTCGAGGGGATCACGCTCAATCTCTTCAAGGCCGACAGTGCGACCACGGTGACCGTCAGCGTCGAGCGCTCGGCGGCAAGCGTGAAGCAGGCGATTTCCGACTTCGTCGACGCCTACAACGCCTTCCGCGACTTCGTCGAGATCCACCGCCAGATCGACGATGCCGGAGAGGTCGCCGAGGACGCCGTCCTCTTCGGCGATCGCACTTTGCGGGAGATCGAGAGCGCGGTCTCGAGCATCGTCACCGGCAGCGTGGATGGGCTCGCCGCGGGCGAGCCGGATGCCCTGTCCGACATCGGCATCACCATGGATGAAAGCAACCGGCTCGTCATCGACGAGAGCAAGCTCGATGCCGCCCTCGTCTCCGACCTCGACGGCGTACGCAAGGTGTTCGAGTTCACCTTCAGCGCGAGTTCTCCGGAACTCAGCGCCTATACGCGCACCAATGCCCTGAGCGACACGAGCTTCACCGTGGACATCGTCGATGCGGACGGCGATGGGGTGATCGAGAGCGCGACCATCGACGGCATCGCCGCGGACGTCTCCGGAGGTTCGATCACCGGCGTCGCCGGAACGCCCTATGAGGGGCTTACGATGATCTGGACGGGAAGCGGCAGCACCTCGATCCAGGTGGACGTGAGCCAGGGCCTTGCGGATCGCCTCTATAACGCCCTCGACAGCGCCCTCGACGAGCTCGACGGTTCGCTCACGCAGCGCATCGACGATCTCGAGGCGGAGAATGCCCGCTACGAAGAGGAGATCGCCCGAATCGATCAGCGCGTGGAAACCTTTCGTCAATCTCTGATCACTAAGTTCGCGGCGCTGGAGGAACAGCTCGCGCTGCTGGACACCATGCTCACCCAGGTGCGCTCGGCGGCCGAGGCCATGTTCAGCAGCGACAAGTGAGCTGCAGCCGCGCTGGGGATTCGAGGCCATGTACCGAGAGGATGCGCAACGGGCGTTCGGCGCCTATGGTCGGGGTGCGGAAGGTCTGCCCAAGATCGACCAGCTCGTGCTCCTCTATGATGCCGCGATCCGTCGCGTCCGCGAGGCCGAGGAAGCCTGCCGCGATGGGCGCGTCGAGGATCGCTTCCACGCCACCAGCAAGGCCACCGCGATCCTCGACGGGCTTCAGGCCTGCCTCGATTTCGAGCGCGGCGGCGAGATCGCGCGCCATCTTGACCGGCTCTATACCTACCTCGTCTTCCGCCTGCAGCAGGTGAACATGACGAACGATCCCGCGATCTGCCGGGAGATCGCGGAACGTCTCGGTGAACTGCGGTCGAGCTGGGCGCGTCTTGCGGAGGAGGCGCGGAGCCCGGGACAGGCCGCCGTGTCCGCTGCGTTTTCCGGCCTCACCGCCTAGGAGGGCGGCGCCTGCCGCCGATGCCGCGCGGTTGCAGGGGGCATCCCCCGCTCTTATATGAGCAGCGCGCGGGCTGTCGGGTTGTCGTCTTCCGAAAGCCGATGCGCTTCGGGCATCGGCAGCGGTTCCGCGAGCGGTGACGCGCAGAGACGCGAGGGACAAGCAATATGGCCAAAATCATCGGAATCGACCTGGGTACGACGAACAGCTGCGTCGCCCTCATGGAGGGCAAGGACGTCCGCGTGATCGAGAACGAGGAAGGCATGCGGACGACGCCCTCGGTGGTCGCCTACACCGAGGAAGGGGAAATTCTCGTCGGCATGCCGGCCAAGCGCCAGGCGATCACCAATCCCGAGAACACGCTCTACGCCGTCAAGCGCCTCATCGGTCGGCGCTACGACGACCCCGTGGTGCAGCGCCATGTGAGCATGGTGCCTTACAAGGTCGTCAAGGCCGAGAACGGGGACGCCTGGGTCGAGGTGCGCGGCAAGCGCATGGCGCCCGCCCAGGTGAGCGCCGAGGTACTCAAGAAGATGAAGCAGACCGCCGAGCGCTATCTCGGCGAGAAGGTGGAGAAGGCCGTCATCACGGTGCCGGCGTATTTCAACGACGCCCAGCGGCAGGCGACCAAGGACGCCGGCCGTATCGCCGGTCTCGACGTGGTGCGCATCATCAACGAGCCCACGGCAGCGGCGCTCGCCTACGGCTTCGACAAGAAGAAGTCGGGTACGGTCGCCGTATACGACCTCGGCGGCGGTACCTTCGACATTTCCATCCTCGAGATCGGCGAGGGGGTGTTCGAGGTCAAGTCGACCAACGGCGACACCTTCCTCGGCGGTGAGGACTTCGACCAGCGGCTCATCAACTATGTCGCCGACGAGTTCAAGAAGGAGCAGGGCATCGATCTGCGTCAGGACCGGCTCGCGCTGCAGCGGCTCAAGGAGGCCGCGGAGAAGGCCAAGATCGAGCTTTCCTCGACGATGCAGACGGAGATCAACCTGCCCTTCATCACCGCCGATGCGACCGGCCCCAAGCATCTCGTGATGAAGATCACGCGGGGCAAGTTCGAGGCCCTCGTCGAGGACCTCATCGAGCGCACGATCGAGCCCTGCAAGCTCGCGCTCAAGGATGCCGGGCTCCGGCCGGCGGACGTGGACGAGGTCATCCTCGTCGGCGGCCAGACACGGATGCCCAAGATCGTCGAGCGGGTGAAGGAGTTCTTCGGCAAGGATCCGCACCTCGGCGTCAACCCGGATGAGGTCGTCGCCGTCGGCGCCGCGATCCAGGGTGCGGTGCTCGCGGGGGAGGTCAAGGATGTGCTCCTCCTCGACGTCACCCCGCTCTCGCTCGGCATCGAGACCCTGGGTGGCGTGTTCACCCGGATCATCGACCGCAACACGACCATTCCCACCAAGAAGAGCCAGATCTTCTCCACTGCCGAGGACAATCAGACCGCGGTGACGATCCGCGTCTATCAGGGCGAGCGCGAGATCGCCGCCGAGAACAAGCTGCTCGGTCAGTTCGATCTCGTCGGCATTCCACCCGCACCGCGGGGCGTGCCGCAGATCGAGGTGACCTTCGACATCGACGCCAACGGCATCGTTCATGTTTCGGCCAAGGACCTGGCCACCGGCAAGGAGCAGGCGATCCGTATCCAGGCCTCAGGCGGCCTCTCGGAGGAAGAGATCCAGCGCATGATCAAGGAGGCCGAGGCCCACGCCGAGGAGGATCGCCGCCGCAAGGCGCTCATCGAGGCGCGCAATCAGGCGGATGCGCTCGTCTACTCCACCGAGAAGAGCCTCAAGGAGTACGGCGACAAGCTCGCCGAGGCCGATCGCCGCGCCATCGAGGAGGCGATCGAGGCGCTGAAGCAGGCCATGGGTGGTGAAGATGCGGAGGAGATCCGGCGCAGGACGGAAGCCCTCGCGCAGGCCTCGATGAAGCTCGGCGAGGCGGTCTATCAGGCGAAGCAGGCCGCCGGCGGTGGCGGGACGGGCGAGGCGCCGAAGGAGGAAGGCGTCGTCGACGCGGAGTTCGAGGAAGTCGACGACGAGCAGAAGCGCTCTTCGGGATGACGGTGCTCGGGGAGCGCATTCCGGGCCGGTTCGCAGACCGGCCCCTCATCTCTTCTTCCGCGGATTCGGGGCTTCGGGTCTAGATGGCGAAGCGCGACTACTACGACATCCTCGGGGTGTCGCGAAGCGCGAGCGAAGCGGAGATCAAGCGCGCCTACCGCCGTCTCGCGATGCAGTACCATCCGGACCGCAACCCCGGGGACAAGGCGGCCGAGGCCCGCTTCAAGGAGATCAACGAGGCCTATGAAGTGCTGCGGGATCCGCAGAAGCGGGCGGCCTACGACCAGTTCGGCCACCGCGCCTTCGAAGCGGGCATGGCCGGCGCCGGCGGTGCAGCCTCGGGCTTCGACTTCTCGAGCTTCGCCGACGCCTTCGAGGATCTCTTCGCCGACTTCATGGGAACCCGGCGCCGCTCGGCGGCGACGCGCGGCTCCGATCTGCGCTACAACCTCACCATCACCCTCGAAGAGGCCTTTACCGGCAAGCGCGCCGACATCCGCATACCTACCGCGGTTCCCTGCTCCGCCTGTCGGGGCACGGGCAGCGAGGGCGGCGCGGACCCGGCGCCCTGCGCGACCTGCCGCGGCAGCGGTCGCATCCGCGCGCAGCAGGGCTTCTTCACCATCGAACGCACCTGTCCGCGCTGCCACGGCACGGGGCGCGTGATCCGCACCCCCTGTGGCAGCTGCGGCGGAAGCGGCCGCGTCCAGCGCGAGCGCGTGCTTGCGGTGAACATCCCTCCGGGCATCGAGGACGGAACCCGGATCCGCCTCGCCGGCGAGGGCGAAGCGGGGCTGCGCGGCGGACCTCCCGGCGATCTCTACATCTTCGTCACCGTGGCGCCACACCGCCTGTTCCGGCGTGAAGGCACGGACATCTATTGCCGCGTGCCGATCCCCATGACCACGGCGGCGCTCGGCGGTGAGGTGGAGGTGCCGACCATCGAGGGCAATCGGCTGCGGGTGCGCGTTCCCGAAGGTACCCAGACCGGCCGGCAGATCCGGCTCAGGGGCAAGGGCATGACCGAGCTGCACGGCGGCGCCCGCGGTGACATGTTCGTGGAACTCGTGGTCGAAACGCCGGTGAATCTCACCAAGCGGCAGAAGGAACTGCTGCGCGAGTTCGAGCGCGCGGGCCGCGAGCGTGACGGTCAGCACCCGCAGTCCGAGGGCTTCTTCGCGCGCGTCAAGGAGCTCTGGGACGAGCTCCGGGAGTGAACGGGTTCAGCTCTCGGGCTTCAGGGTCTCGATATAGGCGAGGATGTCCTCGAGGTCGCGCAGCGTGACCTCGAACTTCTGCGCGATGTGGGGCGGCCGGTCGGTCACGCTCAGGACCCGATCCCGGTAGAAGTCGAGCTTTTTCGCCATCCACATGAAGGATGGCGTGCTGCCGATGCTGTTCCATGG
>CAZHHU010000103.1:0-2399 GCA_964532215.1 uncultured Geminicoccaceae bacterium | reverse complement strand
GCGCCATCGAGCTCGTAGCGCGCGGCGTGGCGGAAAGGATAGCGGCGCGGCGTCAGCCCCAGCACCCGCAGCGCCGAATCGAAGGCGATGCGGCCGAGCGCGAGCAGCACCCGCGGACGCGGCGGGGCGAGGATCTCACCGGCGAGGAACCGTCGGCAGGTCGCGATCTCCTCGGCCGTGGGCCGGTTCTGCGGCGGCACGCAGCGCACGGCGTTGGTGATCCGACAGTCGACGAGCTCGAGCCCGTCGTCGGGCCTCGCCTCGTAGCGGCCGCGTGCGAAGCCGTGACGCAGCAGCGCAGGATAGAGGATCTCGCCGGCATAGTCGCCGGTAAACGGTCGGCCCGTCCGGTTGGCGCCGGCGTATCCGGGCGCGAGGCCGACGATCAGCAGCGTCGCCGCCGGATCGCCGAAGGAAGGGACAGGCGCATTGTACCAGTCCGGGTTCCTTCTTCGGGCCTCGGTGCGGAATGCCTGGAGGCGGGGGCAGAGCGGACAGTCGCGGGGCGGCTCCCACCGCCGCGCGGCTTCATCGGACATTCGTGTCCGCCTCGTCCCCCGTCGGAATCCGGCTCTCGGGCCCGCTCTGGTTGACGCCGTGAGAGCGTTCGATCGCCGGCTGCAGATCGGCAAGATCGAGGAAGAAATCGGCCTGACGGCGCAGCTCATCCGCAATCATCGGCGGCTGCGTGCGGATCGTGCTGACGACCGTCACCCGCACCCCACGGCGCTGGAGAGCCTCGACCAGGCGCCGGAAGTCGCCGTCCCCCGAGACGAGCACCACATGCTGCACATGGGGACTGATCTCCATGGCGTCGACGGTGATCTCGACATCCATGTTGCCCTTGTACTTGCGCCGCCCGAGGCTCTGGCTGTACTCCTTAAGGGGTTTGGTCACCATGGTGTAGCCGTTGTACTCGAGCCAGTCGACGAGCGGCCGGATGGGCGAGTACTCCTGTTCGTCCAGCAACGCCGTATAGTAGTAGGCACGCAGCAGACGGCAGCCCGTCGAAAAATTCTCGAGCAGGCGGCGGTAGTCGATGTCGAAGCCGAGCGCCCTCGCCGCCTGATAGAGGTTGGCGCCGTCGATGAACAGGGCGACCCGCTCGTAGGGCTCGCAGAAGTGAACCGGCTGAACGGCCATCGAGGGGTTCCTTCCCGTCGGGTTGAGAGGTGCCGCGCGTCATTTAACGCAGCGATCGCCCGAAGTCACCCGGTCACCCCGCGCTTATGCGTGAATTGGAAAGACTCTCGATCACCATCGCATGACGTTCACGCCTTCCGCGGCGAAGTGGGATGGGCTATGGGCCGCGGGCGGATCGGGAGGCAGGAGCACGCCGATGTTCGATTTCACCAGGGACCGCACGAGCTGGGCCTACCCCACCACGATCTGGTTCGGTGCCGGGGGGGCCGCATCCATCGGCAAGGCATGCGCGACAGCGGAGATCAGGTACCCTCTGCTGGTGACCGACCCCGCGCTCGCCGCGCTCGAGCCGGTGGCGCGGATCCGCGACGGACTCGACCGCGCAGGTATCGCCCACGGCCTGTTCACGGACATCCGACCCAATCCCACGGGAGGCAATCTCGAAGCGGGCCTCGCGCTCTTCCGGAGCGGAGGCTTCGATGGTGTGATCGCCGTCGGCGGCGGCAGCGCGCTCGACTGTGGCAAGGCGATCGCCTTCATGGCGGGGCAGACGCGGCCGGTGTGGGACTTCGAAGACATCGGAGACAACTGGAAGCGTGCCGATCCCTCCGGCATCCGCCCCGTCGTGGCGGTGCCGACCACGGCCGGCACCGGCTCCGAGGTGGGACGGGCCGCGGTGCTCACCGATGAGACCACGGAGACGAAGCGCATCATCTTCCACCCGGGGATGATGCCTCGGCTCGCCCTGCTCGATCCCGAGCTCACCCTCGGCCTGCCGCCGCATCTCACCGCGGCCACCGGCATGGATGCCCTCGCCCATCTCCTCGAAGCCTACTTTGCGCCCGGCTTTCATCCCATGAGCGAAGGCATCGCCGTCGAAGGCATGCGTCTTGTCAGGGAGGCACTGCCTCGCGCCTACGCGGACGGCAGGGATCTCGAGGCGCGCGGCAAGATGCTCGCGGCCTCGGCGATGGGCGCCGTCGCCTTCCAGAAGGGACTCGGCGCGATCCACGCCCTCTCCCATCCGATCGGCGCGCGTTTCGATACCCATCACGGGCTCACGAACGCCGTGCTCATGCCGTATGTCCTGAGCTTCAACCGCACGGTCATCGAAACGCAGGCCGCGCGGCTTGCGGCCTGGCTCGGCCTGGAACCGACCGGGTTCGAGGGCCTTCTCGGCTGGGTCCTCGAACTGCGCCGGCTGCTCGGCATACCCCATACCCTCGCCGAACTGGGCATTCCCCGCGAGGCTTACG
>CAZHHU010000102.1:0-7871 GCA_964532215.1 uncultured Geminicoccaceae bacterium | reverse complement strand
GGCAGGCGGCGGATGCGCACTTTCCGGATGCGCCGCGGCTCCGCCTCGACGATCTCGAAGAGCACGCCTGCAGGATGCTGGATGCGATCCCCCACCTGTGGAATGCGATCGCTCAGAGCGGCCACGACTCCGCCCAGGGTGTCGACCTCCTCCCGCTCCTCATCCTCGAGCAGGCGGACGCCCAGCCGCTGCTCGAGCGTTTCGACGTCGAGCCGGGCATCGGCCTCGAGGCTGCCGTCCTCCAGCTCCACGAGCGTCGGCTGCTCCGCCTGTTCGCTCTCGTCCGGCATCTCGCCCACGATCTCGCGCACGAGGTCGCTGAGGGTCACGAGCCCGTCCGTGCCGCCGAATTCGTCCACGACCACGGCCACATGCTGGTGGGTGCGGCGCATCTCGAGCAGCAGATCGAGCGCGGGCATCGCCGGAGGAACAACGAGCACCGGACGCAGCAGGCGCGAGAGCTCGAAGGGCGCCCCGTCGCCCCAGTAGGCGAGGAGATCGCGCACATGCACGAAGCCCTCGATGCGGTCGAGATCATCCCTGTATACGAGCAGGCGCGTGTGACCGGAGCGCCGCATGGTCTCCACGACCCGCGCCAGTCCGGCCTCGAGCGGCACCGCCGCGATGTCCACGCGGGGCACCATGACGTCATCGACCTTGAGCTCGCCGAAGGCGAGCACGTTGAGGAGCAGGGCGCGCTCCTCCTGCGACAGGCCCCCGAGGCCGTGCCGATCGGCTTCCTCGATCATCTCCTCGAGGGACTCGCGGACGTCCTCGCCGCGGCCGGCGAGTTCCCGGATGCGCCGCAACAGGAGCTCGATCCAGGATGCGCGGGGATGCTCCCGCAAGGCGGGCGGTCTCATCGTCAAACCCTCAGGGCGTAGGGATCGGGCATGCCCTTGCGCCGGAGAATCCGGCGCTCGAGCGCCTCCATCCGCTCCGCCTCCTGCGGCTCGTGGTGATCGTAGCCGAGCAGATGGAGGAGCCCGTGCACGAACACATGCGCGAAACGGTTGCGCGGCTCCTCGGCGCGCGCGGCGGCGTCGCGAAGCACGGTTCCGAGGGCGACGACGACATCGCCGAGCAGGAGCGGCGGGCCGGGCTCGCGCAGCCGGTCGACGGCATCCCCCTCGAGAGCCGGAAAGGAGAGCACGTCCGTCGCCCGGTCGCGGCTCCGGTAGCTGCGGTTGAGCCGTCGGATCTCCTCGTCATCGACGAGACGCAGGCTCACCTCCACCGCCCGCGAGGGGAAGAGCCCCAGCTCCTCGAAGGTGATCGCCAGCAGCTGCCGGGACAGCACCTCGAGGTCCGGAATCCGCCGAAGCCAGTCGGGATCCTCGATCTGAAGCTCCAGAGAGACGCTACTGTCGCTCTCCACACCTTCGGATCCGGCCTCAGCCGGCATCGTCCTCCTCCACCTCCCCTTCCGGCTCGCGCCGGTCGTAGGCCTCGATGATCCGCGCGACCAGCGGATGGCGCACCACATCCTCGCGCGCGAAACGCACGACGCCGACCCCGGGAAGCCCCGCGAGGCGCGATACCGCATCGGCGAGCCCCGAGGTCGTGCCGGCGGGAAGATCCACCTGGCTCGGATCGCCGGTCACCACCATGCGGCCGTTCTCGCCGAGCCGGGTCAGGAACATCTTCATCTGCAGCGGCGTCGTATTCTGCGCCTCGTCGAGGATCACGAAGGCATTCGAGAGGGTGCGCCCGCGCATGAAGGCGAGCGGAGCGATCTCGATCTGGCCGTTCTCGATGCGCGAGGCGAGGCGACCCTCGGGCAGCATGTCGTGAAGCGCGTCGTAGAGCGGCCGCAGATAGGGGTCGACCTTCTCCTTGAGATCACCGGGCAGGAAGCCGAGCCGCTCGCCGGCCTCCACCGCCGGCCGCGACAGGATGATGCGGTCCACCTTGCGCTCCCGCAGCATGACGACCGCCGCCGCCACGGCGAGATAGGTCTTTCCCGTTCCGGCGGGACCGAGACCGAAGACGAGATCGTGGCTGAACAATGCGCGCAGATAGGCGGCCTGGTTGGGCGAGCGCGGCACCACGGTGCGCCGCTCGGTGCGCAGGCGCAGGTCGAAGAGCAGCCCCTGCGCCCCGCCCTGCGATGCGGGGCCGCGCACCATCCGGATCGCCGCATCCACCTCCTCGCGCCCCACCGTGACACCGCGCCGCAGCTCGCGGTAGAGGCGTTCGAGCACCTGGGCGGCGGCGTCCACATCCTCTTCGCGCTCGCCCTGCACGAAGACCTCGTTGCCCCGGGCCACCAGGCTTACCGGGATCTGCTGTTCGATGCGGGCGAGATGGAGCTGATGATGGCCGAAGAGGAGCGCGCAGACGGTGTTGTCCTCGAAGCGGAGTCGCTGGCTCGCGAAGGTGCGGCTCTCGAGCGACGCGAGATCAGACAGTGACAGCTCTCCCATCGTTCAGTGCGGGTGGACGACTCTCCCGGCGAGACTGTGGGGATGATACTCCGTAACCTCGACGAGAGCGAGATCCCCGATCGCGACCCTCTCGTCGCGCACGTGAACCGCCTGATTGTAGGGCGACCGGCCCAGGAGCTGGCCCGGATGGCGGCCCGGGCGCTCGAACAGCACCGGGAGGACCCGTCCCAGCTGGGCCGCGTTGAAGGCGCGCGTCTGCGCTTCGAGCAGCTCCTGCAGGGCCGCGAGACGGCGGCTCTTCACCTCCTCGGGCACCTGTTTCGGCATCACGGCGCCCGGCGTGCCGGGACGCGGGCTGTACTTGAAGGCATAGGCATGGGCGAAGCGCACGCGCTCCACGAGCGCGAGGGTGGCCTCGAAGTCCTCCTCGCGCTCGCCCGGAAAGCCGACGATGAAGTCCGAGGAGAGGGCGATGTCCGGACGCGCCTCGCGCAGCGCCTCGATCGTGCGCAGATAGTCGGCGGCCGTATAGCGGCGGTTCATGGCCCGGAGCACGCGGTCCGAGCCCGACTGCACCGGCAGATGGAGATAGGGCATGAGCAGATCGAGCTCGCCGTGGGCGCGAATGAGCTCGGCGTCCATGTCCGCGGGATGGGAGGTGGTGTAGCGGATGCGGGCGAGACCCGGCAGCTCCGCGAGCGCATGAAGCAGCCGCGCGAGGTTCCATTCCCGCCCGTCCGGCCCCTCGCCGTGATAGGCGTTCACGTTCTGCCCGAGCAGCGTGATCTCCTTGACGCCCGCCGCAATGAGACGCCGCGCCTCATCGAGCACCTTCGCCACCGGCCGGCTCGATTCCGCGCCCCGCGTGTAGGGGACGACGCAGAAGGTGCAGAACTTGTCACAGCCTTCCTGGATGGTGAGAAAGGCGGTGACACCGGGCGCCGCACCGTCCTGCGGAAGCTCGTCGAACTTGCTCTCGGGCGGAAAGTCGGTGTCGACGACGCCGCCCTCGGCCCGCGCGCGGCGGGCGAGCAGTTCCGGGAGCCGGTGATAGGCCTGCGGCCCCACCACGATGTCCACCTCGGGCGCGCGTTCGAGAACGAGCTCGCCTTCCGCCTGGGCGACACAGCCCGCAACCGCGATCAGCATGTCCGATCCGGCACGCCGGCGACGCTGCCGCAGCCGGGCCAGACGGCCGAGCTCGGAGTACACCTTCTCCGCGGCCTTCTCGCGGATGTGGCAGGTGTTGAGGATGACGAGATCGGCCTCGGCCAGATCGTCGCTCCGATCGTAGCCATGGTGCGCGAGCAGCGCCGCCATGCGATCGGAGTCGTAGACGTTCATCTGGCAGCCGTAGGTCTTGATGTAGAGCTTCTTGCGCACGCCCGTCGCGGATTCCGCCGAACCTCCGCCTCTCCAGTTATTCACGCGCGATGCGGGATCAAGCGCGGCGCCGGATGCCGCGCCGCGCGGTGAGATGCGGGCGGCGGGAGACGATGCCCGCCGGCTCCGCGCGCCTAGACCGGCTTGCGTCCGCGGGCGCGGGGGCGCGTGCCGAGCCCGATCTTCTTCGCGAGCATGCTCCGCTGCTTGGCGTAGTTCGGCGCGACCATGGGATAGTCGTCGGGGAGCCCCCACTTGCGCCGGTATTCCTCCGGGGTCATGTTGTAGTGGGTCTTGAGGTGGCGCTTGAGCATCCGGAGCTTCTTGCCGTCCTCCAGGCAGATGATGTAGTCGGGTGTGACGGATTTCTTGATCGGCACCGCCGGGACGGGCTTCTCCTGCTCCTTCTCCTCCTCGCGCCCCTGCTTGGCGAGGGTCTGGTAGACCAGGGTGATGAGCTGTGGCAGATCGCCCACCGCGACCATATTGTTGGAGACATGGGAGGCCACGATCTCCGTGGTCAGGGACAGCAGCTCGCTCTGGCTTATTTTCTCGCTCATAACCGTGACTGTCCTTCGGCTCGGGTAGTCAGACGAAGACGGCAGAGAGCATAAGAGCGTTACTGGAAATGGCAAGCCTTTTCCGCACCCCTCAAGAAAAGGGCGAGAAAAGAATGGTGGGAGCCGACCGCGAGCTCGACATAACCGGCGAAGTCTGCCCGATGACGTTCGTGCGCGTCAAACTCGAGCTCGAACGGATGGGAGCCGGCCAGTCGCTGCGCATTCTCCTGCGGGGGGAGGAACCGCTCCACAACGTGCCGCGGGCGCTGCTCGACCACGGTCACGAAATCTTGAGCATTCGCCCGCTCGAGGGCGACCGGCACGAGATCCTCGTGCGCAAGATCCGTTAGTCGAGCAGCCGGGCGGAAACTTGCGAAGATCCCGCGTGAACACCGGCCCTGCGAAGTCGTTGTGAAAGATCGCAGCGCATGGTGTAGGCGGGACTCCGCCGACCATCGGCGTGACGGTAGTAGTCGGGTCGCGTGCCCACCCGCTCGAAGCCGAAGGCCTCGTACAGCCGCTGGGCCGGGTCGTTGTCGCAGGCGACCTCCAGGAACATGGTCCGCGCTCCGCCCAGACGGGCCCGCTCTATCGATGCTTCGAGCAGGGCCCGCGCCACCCCCTGACGACGGTAGCGCGGCGCGACCCCGAGCGAGAGAAGCTCGCTCTCCTCGCCCGCGATGCGGCAGAGGGAGAAGCCGACACCGCGCATCGCCTCGAGACCGAAACGCGGACGATCGTACAGCCGTGCGATGAGGCCGAAGGCGCCGGGCAGGGCGAGCAGATGCGCGAGGTCGCTGCGGCTCCAGGCGTCCTCGAAGCAGCTGCGGTGGAGCTTGGCGAGCCGTCCGAGATCGAACGGACCCACCTGCTTGATCGAGAGCGGCGCCGAGGGAGGGGAGAGTTCCAGCATGGCTCACGCCATCGCCGCCACCAGTGGCCGCCCCGCGAGGGGATTGGCATCGGGCGCGCGGAGATAGAGGGGACGGACGGAAAATCCGGGCTGCGGCGCCTCGCCCCGCGCCCGGCGCGCGAAGGCCGCGGCGAGCACCGTCCGCGCACCGGGCCGGATTTCGACCCATTCGATCCCATCGCCTGCGGCATCGCGCAGCTCTTCCAGCTCCGGTCCGACGACCCGGCTGCCGGGCTCGAGACGGACCGCGAGCTCCTGCGGAGGCAGCGCCGCCGGCGGGGCCGTGGCCATCGCGTCGGGATCGAAGGGCTGAGCGTAGAATTCCCCTCTGCGGCCGCGCACGACCGCCATCACGGGCCGCCCGTCCGCGCGCTGCGCCTTCGCGGCGAGGCCCTCGAGGACGCTCACGGGATGCACGGCAAGCCCGGAGGCAAGTGCCAGTCCGCGCGCCGCGGCGACGGCCGTGCGCACGCCGGTAAAGCTTCCCGGTCCCACGCAGACGGCGAGCGCTTCGAGATCCCGCCAGTCGAAACCCGTGCGCTCACGAAAGGCGCAAAGCTCCTCGATCACCGTCTCGCCGCGCCAGGTCCCGGGGCCCCGTGCGATCTCCGCGATCGGCCCGCCCTCCTCGCGGGCAAGCGCCACCGTCAGCCGATCGCGGACGCAGTCGAGCGCGAGGATCAGTCCTCCCACTTCGCTTCCGCCTCACGAAACCGCCCGTACTTCGACGACCTCGGGCACGTAGTATTTCAACAGGTTCTCGATTCCGTTCTTGAGCGTCACCACCGCGCTCGGACAGCCGGAACAGGCGCCGCGCAGGTGGAGGTAGACGACGCCGCGGTCGAAGCCGTGGAAGACGATGTCGCCGCCGTCGCGGGCCACCACCGGCCGCACCCGGGTATCGATGAGCTCGCGGATCCTGCGCGTCGTCTCGTCTTCCTCCGCCGCCGGAGCCGCCCCCTCTTCCTCGGCGAGCGCGTCGGGATGGACGGTCGGCTCGCCGGAGAGGAAATGCTCCATGATGGCCCCGAGCACCGCGGGCTTGAGCAGATACCAGTCCTCCTGCTCGCTCTTGGTGACGCTCACGAAGTCGCGTCCGAGATGCACGCCGACGACCCCGCCCACGGCGAAGATGCGCGCTGCGAGAGGCGACAGGGCCCGGGCCCGCTCCGGATCGGTGAAGTCGAGCGCCCCCCGGGCGAGCACCTCGCGCCCGGGCAGGAACTTGACGGTGGCGGGATTCGGCGTCGGTTCGGTCTGGATGAACATCGCTCTTCCTCCGAGGGGCCGCACCTCCCCTCATTTCAGCAGGATGTTCGTGATCTCCCGCAGCTGCGTCCGTGCGCGCAGCAGCAGAAACCCCTGAGCTGCGAGATGGTTCGGCAGGAGCGCACCGTCCAGATCCCCGTTGGTGACCACCCAGGGTTCGAGTACCGCCGCCTGCTCGAAGGTCTCGAGCATCCCGCCCCAGGCGGCATCGAGATTGCGCTCGGCCACGACCTCGGCGAAGTCGCGGCGAAGCGCCCGCAGCAGAAGGTAGTAGGCGTACAGCCGCCCCTTGTTGGCATAGAAGAGATCGTCGGCGCCGAAGTCGACGAGCAGCCTTTCGCCTGCTGCGATCTGCTCGGCGATGGCGGCCGAAGCCGAGCCGAGATCGGAGGCGATGCGATCCAGGGTCGCGAGGAGATTGTCCGCGCGACGATCGAACACCGCCTCACCGGCAGCGAGCCGCTCATTGTAGCGGACGAGCGCCTGGCGCGCCTTGCGGTACTGGCTTTCCGAGCTCGGCTGCACCGGCGTCGCGGACCACTCCAGAATCCACACGTCGCCCGGGTACTTGAGGCGCCCCGCCGCCTCGTCGACGTCGCGGTCGATCTCGCTCGATCCCCGCACCCGGGCGAGCTGGTCGACGAGCTCGACCGCGAAGCGCGACAGCGCGTAGATGATGCCCTGCTGGAAGCTGGGCATGTTGTCGAGCAGCGAACCCGGCTGAAAGACGGGATCGTTCGCGACCCAGCGGTTGCGCTCCACCTCCCGTTCGATGAGGGCGGCGGCGATGGCGACGCTGGCCGCGGCTCCCGGCGGAAGTTCGAGATCGCGCCCGAATGCCGGATCGTCGTCGATGCGGTGGACCCAGAGCGCGCCGAGCACGTAATACAGGAGCAGGAGGAGAGGCAGGAGGAGCACCAGCCGCCAGCGCCGCAGAGCCGGCCGCGGTATCCGCCGGCCTGCGATCTCCTGACCTGCGGCCGCTTCACCGCGTTCCATCGCTCCCCCCGCACGGTCCCCGGCTTCATAGTGCCGGGACCGCCGCTTGGCCAGCCGCCAGATCGTCAGCAGGCGCAGGTGAAATCGACCGCACAGCGCTGGCGCAGGCGCGGCGCCCAGCCCCGCGGCACCCGCCGGGCGAGCACGCGGACGCGGTGACGGTGCGCACGCCGGCACAGCTCGGCGAGTGGCTCGCAGGGATCACCTGGCGGCAGCCCCAGGGACGACACATCGACCACGAGCAGGCAGACGCGGAGTACGCCGAGATCGGGCAGCTCGCCTCGCGGATCGCGCGGCTGGATCGCCTGCATGCTGCTGAAGCGCCGCAGCGGCGCGAGGAGCTGGGCGAGCTTGGGCGCG
>CAZHHU010000101.1:0-7924 GCA_964532215.1 uncultured Geminicoccaceae bacterium | reverse complement strand
CAAGCGCCAGGGAAGCGGCAGCCAGCCGACGGGTGCGCCGCGCCCGCGCCAGACGCCGCTCCACCGCGCGCAGGAGTTCGGGGTGGAATCGGGCCGTGTCCTCCTCGAGCGCGATCGCGCGGTGGAGCCGCTCGAGCGCCTCCCGCTGCGCGATGTAGTCGGCCACCCGGATCGCATGTTCGGGGTGGCGGTCGAGGTAGGCGCAGATCTCGTCCCTGCGGCGGGGCGACAGGCGACCGTCGACGAACGCCTGCAGATCTTCCTCCGTGACCGCGCGACTCATGGGCCGTCGTATCCACCTCATCATTACTTGACCACACGGAGTCTCGTCGACGGTGCCCGGCCGGTGAGACGGCGCAACGCCTCGCGGCCCCGCGATAGCCGCGACATCACGGTTCCGATCGGGATGCCGAGAATTCTTGCCGCGTCGCGGTAGCTCATGCCTTCCAGTCCCACGAGCAGGACGACCTCGCGCTGCTCCGCGGGGAGCCTCGCGAGTGCTCGAACGAGATCCCGCCACTCGAGCCGGTCGGTCTGCGAAGCGGGGGTCGCGACCCGATCGAGCACTTCGCTGACGTCCACCTCATTGCGGCTATTCCGCTGGCGCCGTCGGTTGTCGATGAAGATGTTGTGCAGTGTTGTAAACAGGTACGCGCGAAGGTCGCGGACCGGACGCCACGCCCGTGTCTGAAGAAGCACACGGGCGAGGGCCTCCTGCACCAGGTCGTCGGCCTCGTGTCCGTCTCCGACGAGCAGCAGGGCATAACGCCGCAGCGCGCCCACATGGGCCACCATCGCCTCGCCGACGCCGTCCAGCGGTTCGGCGGCCGGGGGATCGGGCCGCCGCCTGTTGTCGCGATTTCGAACGGCGGCAACCCGGGATCCCGGCTTCACACCATCGAACAAGATCTTCCCCTCCGAGCCAGGCCAATCTTCGTAGCTGTCGGGTGTTTCGCATGCACGCGGGGAAGGCGCCACAACCCTCCCTCAGAGAGGACGCGCTGTCGATCGCGCTATTCCCACGCTCGTCGCGACGGTCGGTGCGTCGTCAGGACGAAGGACCGGCAGACGGCGGAGCGGCGCCCGCGCCTCCATTCCACCACCACGCCCGGTCCCATGCGGCCTCCACAGGCGTTCCACCTGCCCGCGATCCGTCGGGGACAGCGCGCATTCCTCCGCGTCCCGACAACGAAGCTCACGGGGTGCGCGGACGGCCCATGAGCTTGGCCCCGAACGCCGCCTCGGTGACGATCCGCTCGCCCACTCTGGCGATGCCCTCGTACTTGTACACGCCGAGCTTGGCGCGGGTGAGCGCGACCTCGAGCCGGAGCTGATCGCCGGGGCGGACGGGATGGCGGAATCGCGCCCGGTCGATGTTCATGAAGTAGACGAGCGATCCCTCGACTTCGGGGCCGCTGCTCGCGATCGTGAGCACGGCCGCCGTCTGCGCCATGGCTTCGATGGTCAGCACGCCGGGCAGGATGGGATCACCGGGGAAATGCCCGGTGAAGAACGGCTCGCCCACCGTGACGTTCTTGATCCCCACCGCGCGCCGAAAAGCCTCGATGTCCACCACCCGGTCGAGCAGGAGGAAGGGAAAGCGGTGTGGGATCATGCGCATGATGCCGTTGATGTCGACGTCGGGAAGTCGGGTTCCGGGCTGTGGTGTGGCTGGGGCTTCCATGCCGTTCTCCTTGCGCGGCGGACGCCGGGCTCACCGGCGCTTGGCACTCCATGGAACCTCGACCGCGGGCAGACGGCGGTCGAGCTCCCGCAGCACGTCCTCGGTGAGATCGAGCTTGGGAGAAAACAGAAGCACGGCACTGCTCGGCAGCACGAGGTTGAAGCCGCGGTCGCGGGCGAGACCGCCGACGATCTCGATGATGACATTGCGGATCCTGGCGTAGGCCTCGGCCGAGGCGGCATCCAGCTCGCGCCGCCGTTCCTGTACGAGGCGCTGGACACGCGACGCCTCCTGCTCGAAGGCACGCCGCCTTTTCTGGAACGCTTCCGGCGACAGCACCGAGCGCTGCCGGCTGAGCTCGCGCTCCCGCTCGAGCAGCGCCTTCTCCTGTTCGCGGATCTCCTGCTGGTACTTCTTGCGGCGCTCCTCGATCTGCTCGCGGATGCTCTTGGCCGCCCGCGCGTCGCGCAGAATGCGCTGGTAGTCGACGATCGCCACCACCGCCGCCGGCATCCGCTCGGCCTTCACCCGGCAGGCGGGGAGGGAAAGCAGTGGAAGGGCGAGAAGCAGGGACAGAATGGCGTGCCCGTGCCACCGGCGGCGCGTAGCGTAGGTGCGCCGCATCCCCTCAGAAGCGGGTTCCGAAGTTGATGCGGAAGGCCTCGGTTTCGTCCTCGTCATCCTTCATCACCGCCTGAGCGAGATCGATCGAGAGCGGCCCGAGCGGTGACAGCCATGAGACACCGATCCCGACACTCAGACGAAGGTTGCCACTGTCGACGAGGCTCGGGCCCGAGACGTCGATTTCGGTGAGGGTTCCGGCGTCCACGAAGGCGCGGCCGAAAATGCGCAGCTCCTTGGGCAACCCCAGGGGAAAGCGCATTTCCGCCGTTCCCACGTAGTAGAGATTGCCGCCGAGCGCGTCGTCGGTGTTCGCATCACGCGGCCCCAGGCCGGCGACCCGGAATCCGCGGAAGCTCGAGCCGCCGAGGAAGAAGCGCTCGGTGATGGGAACGTCCTTTCCGAGCCCGTAGATGAACCCCCCACTCGCGCCGAGGTTGAGCACGACCTCGGGTGTGAAGGGGTAATAATAGTCGGCACGGATCTCGTGCCGGATGTAGCGGGTGTCGCCTCCCAGGCCCGCGAGTTCCTGGTCGAAGCGGATGAAGTAGCCTTCGCTGGGAAGGAAGCGCGTGTCCCGGCGGTCGTAGACGAGCGTGTGCCCGATGGCCGAGGTCACGTGCGAGCCCTCGTCTTGCTGGATGAAGGGCGAGGCGTCGGAATCGACATCATCGACCTCGATGTCGCGGAGCGTGTAGCGGACGCGATGGCGCAGATATTCGCCGAGCGCATAGCCGAAGCGGATCCTGCCCCCGGTGCGGTTCTCGTCGAAGGAGGCTTCGGTCTGAAAGTCGCTTCGGCGACGGAACACGTCGAAGCCCGCGGAGAGCTCCCGGCCGAGGAAGTAGGGCTCGGTGAAGCTGAAGTCGATTTCCTGACGGCGCCCGGAGATCGTGAGGTTGGCGCGCACCGCCTGACCACGCCCGAGCAGGTTGCGCTCGCTCACCCGGATGTCGGCAAGCGGCCCGTCGGCGGTTGAGAAGCCGGCACCGAAGGAAAGTTCGCCGGTCGAGCGTTCGCTCACCTCGAGCTCGACGATGACGCGGTCGGGCGCGCTTCCCTGCCGCGTCGAGGCCTCGACCTTCTCGAAGAAGCCGAGATTGCGCACCCGCTGGATCGAGCGCCGCAGCAGCGCAGCGTTGAAGGGGTCGCCCTCGGCGAGGCGGAACTCGCGCCGGATCACCCGGTCGAGCGTGCGCACATTGCCCTTGATCTCGATGCGTTCGACGTAGACCCGCGGCCCCTCTTCGATGGCGTAGCTGAGATCGGCGACGAGCCGCTCGCGGTCGAGCCGTTCCACCGGCTCCACCCGGGCGAAGGCGAAGCCCAGCTTGCCGAGCTCCTCGGTGATCGCCTGCACCGTGTTCTCGATCTCGTCCGCATTGTAGATCTCGCCTTCCTGCGTCGTCACGAGCCGGCGCAGGTCTTCGACGCTCAGATCCTTGACCGTGCTCTGAAGGTCGACCTTGCCGAAGCGGTACTGCGGTCCCTCCTCGAGCGAGAAGGTGAGATAGAAGCACTTGCCGTCGGGCGTGAGCTGCGCCGTTGCCGAGATGACCTGGAACTCCGCGTAGCCGCGCGCCCGGTAGAAGCGACGGAGCCTTTCCTTGTCGAGTTCGACGCGGTCCGGGTCGTAGGTGTCGGTGGAGGAGAAGAAGCGGTACCAGGCCGTTTCGCGGGTTTCGATCACCCCGCGCAGGGTGCTGTCCGAAAAGCTTTCGTTGCCGATGAAGGTGATTCCGCAGACCCTGGTGAGCGGTCCCTCGTCGATCTCGAACACGAGGTCGACGCGGTTCTGTTCGAGCCTGATGATCTTGGGCTCGACCTTCGCCGCGTAGCGCCCCGAGCGGCGATAGAGCTCCAGGATGCGCTCCACCGCGCTCTGTACGCGGGCACGCGAGAACACGGTGCGCGGTGCCAGCGAGACCTCGGCGGCGAGCTCGTCGTCCGAAATGCGCCGGTTGCCCTCGAAGGCGACGCGGTTGATCACCGGATTTTCGACCACGCGCACGACCAGCGTGTCGCCGCGGCGCTCGAGCTGAACGTCCTCGAACAGGCCGGTCGCGAACAGGTTCTTGAGCGAGCGGTCGAGTTCCTGGGGATCGAAGGGATCGCCGCGGCGCACGGTGAGATAGCTCTCGATCGTCGCCTTCTCGACGCGAAGGTTCCCCTTGACCTGGATGTCCCGGATGAACCCGCCCTCGGCGTGTGCGGGCGCACCGAGCCACGGCAGCACGAGCAGCAGCAGAGCGACGCACCTTGCCAGCGACGGCATGCCAACCCCCGAGCTCCGACGGTCGCGGCCGCGCCCCCGTCTCCTTTCAGTCGGCCAGGAAATCGAAGATCTCGAGGTTCCTGAGATCGTTCCAGGTCGCGAACAGCAGGAGGCTGATCACCAGCGCGAACCCGAGGCGGAATGCGATCTCCTGGCTTCTCTCCGACAGCGGGCGTCCGCGAAGCGCCTCGATCGTGTAAAGGAGCAAATGGCCGCCGTCCAGCATCGGTATGGGAAAGAGATTGATGAGGCCGAGATTGATCGACAGGATGGCCACGAACCAGAGCGCGGGCAGCACGCCCTGCTGGGCGATCTCCCCGGACATCTGGGCGATGCGAAGCGGTCCTCCCAGCTCTTCGGTGCCGCGCTCGCCGACCACCATCTGCCACAGCGCGCGCAGGGTCGCCCCCACCATGCGCAGCGTCTCCCCCACCGCCTCGAAGGGGGCGAGCAGCGGTGAGCTGCGGCGGAACTCGAAGCCCGTGCGGGTGATGCCGATGAGCCCGATCCGCACCTTGCCGAACGGCTCCTCGATGACTTCGAGCCTCGGGGTGATGACGACCTCGAGCCGTCTGCCCTCGCGTTCGATGGTGAAGGTGAGGGGAATCTGGGGCCGCTCGCGCACGTAGAGCTGAAGCTGCTCGAAGCTCTCGATCTTCTCTCCGTCCACGGCGATGATGCGATCGCCGGGCAGCAGCCCCGCGGCCGCGGCCGGGGAATCGGGCAGCACATCGCCGACCACGGCGGGGGCGTAGGGTCGGCCGACGAAGACGAACAGCAGCGTGAGCACGAGGATGGCGAGCAGGAAGTTCGATGCCGGTCCCGCCGCCACCACCGCCATGCGCTGAAACACGCTCTTGGCGGCGAAGCTCTCGGGGTCCGCACCGCGCCCGGCCTGGGTCCAGGCAACGTCCGATTCTCCGTACATGCGCACGTAGCCGCCGAGCGGCACGAGGCTGAACTTCCAGCGGGTTCCGGCACGGTCCGTCCAGCCGAAGAGTTCCGGGCCGAAGCCGATCGAGAACACCTCGACCCGCACCCCGACGCGCCGCGCGATCCAGTAGTGCCCGAACTCGTGGACGAAGACGACGACCGAGAGGATGATGAGGAACGGCAGCAGATAGGTGAAGAAGGTGGTGATCAGGCCCATGCCGGCATCCGCCTTCAGGTTGCGGGGATCACGCCCAGCCGCCGGCCCACGAGCTCACGCACCCGGGCGTCGATGGCGAGGGCATCCTCGATGCTCGCGAGCGGCTGCTGGGCGAGCGGGAGGGCGAGCGCTTCCTCCACGACGCGGACGATGTCGAGAAAGCCGATGCGACGCTCGAGAAAGGCGCGCACCGCGACCTCATTCGCCGCATTGAGCACAGTAGGTGCGGCACCGCCCCGTCTCAAGGCCGCGCGGGCCAGAGCCGGAGCGGGAAACCTCGTCTCGTCCGGGTCCTCGAATTCGAGCCGCGCCATGGCCCTGAGGTCGAGCCGCGGGACCTCGAGCTCGAGGCGCTCCGGCCATGCGAGCGTGTAGGAGATCGGAATCCGCATGTCCGGCGGCGCCATCTGGGCGATCATCGCCCCGTCCACGAACTGGACGATGCCGTGCACGGCCGACTGCGGATGGACCACGATCTCGATGCGTTCCTCGGGGAGGTCGAAGAGGTGGCGGGCCTCGACGATTTCCAGGCCCTTGTTCATCATGGTGGCGGAATCGACGGTGATCTTGGGGCCCATCTGCCAGTTGGGATGGGCGAGCGCCTCCTCGGGCGTGGCACGGGCCATCCGCTCCAGACTCCAGCCCCGGAAGGGGCCGCCGGAGGCGGTGAGCACGATGCGTTCGACCTGCTCCGGGCGGGAGCCCAGGAGCGCCTGGAAGATCGCGTTGTGTTCCGAGTCCACGGGCAGCAGCACCGCCCGATGCTGCCGCACCTCGCGCATGAAGAGCTCGCCCGCGCAGACGAGGCATTCCTTGTTGGCGAGCGCCACGATGGCGCCGCGCCGCACCGCTTCGAGCGTCGGCAGCAGTCCCGCCGCTCCGACGATCGCGGCCATCACCCAGTCGCTCGGCCGCGCGGCCGCGTCGCGTATCGCCTGGGCTCCGGCCCCGATCTCGATGCCCGTGCCGGCGAGCGCGTCGCGAAGCGGAGCGTAGCGCGAAGGTTCGGCGATGGCGACGAACCGCGGCCGGAAGCGGCGGGCGAGCTGGGCCAGCCGCTCGACTTCCCGCGCCGCCGTCAGCGCCTCGACCCGGAAGCGCTCGTGACGGCATGCGACGATCTCGAGCGTCGCCTGGCCGATGGAGCCCGTCGCACCGAGCACGGTGATGCGCCGCGGCGGCGCATGCTCCGTGTGGCCACCGCTCATGACGCCCGGCCCGCGCTCATGAGCGCAACGAAGAGGGCGTAGACCGGCGTCGCGAACAGGAGCCCGTCGAAGCGATCGAGGAGACCGCCGTGGCCGGGCAGGAGCCGGCCGCTGTCCTTGAAGCCCGCGCGCCGCTTGAGCCAGCTTTCGACGAGATCGCCTGCCTGGGCAACCAGCGCGAGTACCGCGGCGAGGCCCGTGGCGCCGGCCACCGCCGGCAGCGACGGGCCGTGCAGCCAGAGCGCGATGCCGCCGCCGGTAGCGCTCGCGAACACCACGGCGCCGAGCAGGCCCGACCAGGTCTTGCCCGGGCTCAATCTCGGCGCGAGGCGGGGCCCCCGCAGGGTGCGGCCCACGGTGTACCCGCCGATGTCGGTCGCCGCCACGACGGCGAGCAGCCACAGGGTCAGCCAGTCGCCTTCGGGGTTCCACTGCCGCAGCCAGAGCAGCAGCGAGAGCGGAAGCCCGAGGTAGACGGCCGCGAGTGCCGCGGGCCAGGGGCGCTCGCCCAAGGCCGCCCGCACCACGGCAGCAAGAGCGGCCATGCCGATCAGCACCGCGACCCCACCCAGGAGGCCGAAGCGATGCACGCTCACGGTGGCGGCAACGGTCGCGGCCGCGAGCAGCAGGGCCAGCCGGTGCCGGGGCGTGCGCCGGATCTCGAGCAGGCGCGCGAGCTCGAAACTCGCACCCGCCGCAACTGCGGCCACGAGCAGCAGGAACCACACGCCGCCGGCAGCGAGCGCGCCGAGCGCGACGGCGGCGAGCACGACGCCGGTGACGGCCCGCCGCCGCAGCGGATGGTCCCCTTCGAGGCTAGCCTGCCGAGGCTCCATAACGTCGCTCGCGGCGGCCGTATTCGATCAGCGCCTGGACGAGGTGCGATTCCGCGAACTCGGGCCAGCTCACGGGCAGAAATACGAGTTCGGTGTATGCGAGCTGCCAGAGGAGGAAGTTGCTGATGCGCTGTTCCCCGCTCGTGCGGA
>CAZHHU010000100.1:0-8084 GCA_964532215.1 uncultured Geminicoccaceae bacterium | reverse complement strand
TCACGAGAGATGAACCGGAAGAAGATCGCCGCCTTATTCGTCGTGCTCGGCTCTGTGGCTGCGCTCGCCGGTTGCGCGAGCCGGCAGGAAGTGGAAGCGCTGCGGGCGGAGCTGGCCTCGGTGCGCAGCACCGCGCAGAGCGCCGAGCAGAAGGCCAGCGAGGCCCTCGCGACGGCGCAGGACGCGAAGGCGGAGGCCGCCGCGGCGCGTCAGGAGGCCCAGACCGCGAGCGAGAAGGCCGATCGCATCTTCCGGGCCGGTCTGCGCAAGTAGGAGGCCTGCGGGCAGGGATGGCCGGGGAAGGCCCGGAGCGAGGCCGGCGCCCCCGGCGAGGCGGGTCGCGGGAGTACCCCCGCTCCGTGGACCGGCGCCGGTTCCTCGCCGGGATGCTCGCAGCCTCCGGCCTCGCCGCCCTGCCGGCATGGTCCCGGGCGCGCCAGGCCTATCCCGATCTCATCGGGCGGCTGCGGCTTCTCATCACGCGGCAGGAAACGATTCTGCACGAGGTGGCGCGCCGCCACGATCTCGGCATCCTCGAGCTCTCCGCCGCCAATCCGGGCATCGACCCCTGGGTTCCGGGCGAGGAGCGGCTCGTCGTGCTTCCCTCCGCCCATCTGCTGCCCGACGGCCCGCGTGAAGGCATCCTCATCAACCTCGCCGAGCTCAGGCTCTACGTCTTCTTCGAGGGGGGGAGGGTCGAGACCCATGCCATCGGCATCGGCCGCGAGGGTTTCGAGACGCCGCGCGGCCGCACCCGCATCGTGCGCAAACGCCGCAATCCGACCTGGTACCCCACCAAGTCCTCGCGACAGGAGGATCCTTCCCTTCCCCGGGCCGTGCCGCCGGGGCCCGACAACCCGCTCGGAAGTCGCGCCCTCTACCTCGGCTGGCCGGCTTATCTCATCCACGGCACGAACAAGCCCTATGGCGTCGGCCGACGGGTGAGCCACGGTTGCATCCGCATGTATCCCGAGCAGATCGAGCGGCTCTACGACCAGATCCCGGTCGGCACGCCGGTCACCGTGGTCGAGCAGACGGTCAAGGTGGGGGAGCGGGACGGGGTGTTCTGGCTCGAAGCCCATCCCGATTACGATCAGCTCGAGGAGCTCGAGACGACGTACGGCTTCACGCCCAAGGCCCCGCCGGCGAGCGCCTATGCCTACATCCGCGAGCGGGTCGGTGCGCGTTCGACGGAGATCGACTGGTACCGCGTGGATGCCGAGCTCGTGGCGCGGCGCGGCTATCCCGTCCCCATCACGCGCAGGCACCATGGGGGCACCGGCGAGGCGGCGGGCCTCTACTGAGCTTCTCCGTGCCGCGGGGCGCGGCGCCGGCTCAGTAGGGAAGCAGGATGTCGAGGATCTGCGCGCCCCAGCGCGGCTGCTGGACATCGGTGAGCTGACCGCGGCCGCCGTAGCCGACGCGCAGCTCGGCGATCTTGTCGTGGCTCACCGTGTTGTCGGGAGAGATGTCCTCGGGGCGCACGATGCCGGCGATGACGATCTCGCGGACCTCGTAGTTGACGCGCACCTCCTGACGGCCCTCGACGACGAGGTTGCCGTTGGGCAGCTCCTGCACGACCACGGCGGCGATCTTGAGCTCGACCTTCTCCTCGCGGTCGATGTCTCCGGTTCCCTTGTGGGTGAGGCCGCTCGAGGCCTTCACGAGCGAGGCGGGATCGATGGTGGTGGAGCTTGGCAGCAGCTTGACGAGCTTGTTCTCGAAGCCGAGGAGGTCCGTAAGCCCCATGTCATCCTGATTGGTGCGGGTGCGGACGGTCTCGTTCTTGAGCTTGGCCTTGTCGGCGATGGTGACCTCGATGGTGAGGATGTCTCCCACCCGCCGGGCGCGCTGATCGCGGAAGAAGCCGCGCGCGCCCGAGCGCCAGAGCGAATTCGCACCCGCGCTCTCAACCGGCTCGGGCGCCGGCATGGGAAGGCGGACCGGGCGCCAGCCCGGCCGCTCGACGGGATTCTCGATCGGCTCGAGCTCGGGCACGCGACCGACCTGGGAAAGCCGCTCCATGGTATTGCAGGCGGCGAGAAGGAGCACGGCCGCAGAACAGAGCAGGCGCAGAGTCCGGGGCATCATCCTTCTTCACTCCCCACCGCTTCGGCCCGCCGCCGGCCCGTCACCCGGGCGCGGAAGGTGGCCCCGCTTTCGGGATTGGCGAGGCGCACGAGAGCTCCGAGGTCGCCGTCCTCGAGGGCTCGGGCGGCGAGGGTCAGTTCGAGACCGGGCCGGCGGTAGACGACGGTGACGAGCTCGCCGCGCCGCACGAGCCGGGGCGCACGCAGGTCGACGAGGCGGATCGGACGTCCGGGTGCAAGCGCACGCCGGGTCTCGAGCCCGAGCAGGCGGTCGGGCTCGCGCGCGATGCCGGGGCCAAGTGCAGTGGCCGGGAACCACGTTTCTTCCAGCAGTGCCGGGGTGAGCCGGGTGCCCGCGGGAAGCCGCACCACCGGCACCGGCACCCGCCGGAGCTCGCGCATGCGACCGGTGATCGCGAGACGGCTCTGGGTGCCGTCGGGAAGGCCGGCCCAGAGATCGAGGCGGAAGAACGGGCGACGGGGCTGCCAGGCGAAGCCCACCACCTCGATGCGGGTTTCGCTGCGCGCCGGATTGGCGAGGGGGAGCGCGGGAGCCAGGATCTGGATTTCGATCCTCCGCCCGGAGTTTTTCGCCGGCAGGAAGGGCGCGAGCAGGCGCGCCACATGCGCTTGGGTGAGAGGTTCTCCGGGGGCGAGTTCCAGCCCGCGCGCCGCCGGCGCGAGGAGCAGGGATCCCAGGAGCAGAATGACGAGCCGCATCACGCCTCGACCTCAGCGAAGCTGGGTGACCGTTCCGAGCATGTCGTCGGCGGCGCTGATGATCTTGGAATTCAGCTCGTAGGCGCGCTGCGCGGCGATGAGCGCCGTGAGCTCCTGCACCGCATTGACGTTCGAACTCTCGAGAAACCCCTGCTGCACGGTGCCGAAGCCGTCGCTTCCCGGGGTCCCGATCGTGGCCGGACCCGAGGCGTCGGTTTCGGCGAGGAGATTGCCGCCCAGCGCCTCGAGGCCGGCCGGGTTGACAAAGCGTGCAAGCTCGAGCTGACCGAGATCCTCGAGGCTCGTCTGGCCCTGGATCTTCGCGAACACGCCGCCCTCGCTGTTGATCGTGATCTCGATCGCATCCGACGGGACGGTGATGCCGGGGCTTACCGTATAGCCGTCCGCGGTCACGATGACGCCGTCGGCGGAGAGGCGGAAATTGCCGGCACGGGTATAGCCAGTGGTGCCATCCGGCAGCTGCACCACGAAATAGCCTTCGCCCTGGATGGCGAGATCGAGACTGTTCTCGGTGTTGACGAGATTGCCCTGGTCGTGGATGCGGTAGACCGCCGCGGTCTTGACACCGAGGCCGAGCTCGACGCCTGCCGGCAGGATGGTGCCGTCGGCGGAGGTCGCGGAGCCGATCCGGCGCGTGCTCTGATAGAGAAGGTCCTGGAACTCCGGCCGCTGGCGCTTGAAGCCGGTGGTGGAGAGATTGGCGATGTTGTTGGCGATGACCTCGACGTGAAGCTGCTGCGCCATCATGCCGGTGGCGGCGACGCTCAGGGCACGCATGTCTACTCCCCTTTCAGGCCGAAATCCGTTCAGGCCGCCGGCGCGAGCGTGCGATCGCTGGTGCGCCGGACGAGCTCGTGATGCGTCTCGAGCATCCGCATCGTGGCCTCGAACGCCCGGGTCGTGTCGACGAGGCGGGTGAGCTCGCGCACCGGTTCCACGTTCGATCCCTCAAGCTTGCCCTGGACGAGCCGTGCCTCGCCGCTCGGGCGTGGTGTCTGCCTCGTGCGGTACAGACCGCCGCCCACATGCTCGAGCGCGCCTTCGTCCGCGAATTCGACCGGCTGGATGCGCGCGATGGCGCCCGCACCGGGCACCGACAGCACCCCGTCCGGAGTGAGGACGGGCCTGCCCGCGCCCTCCGGAAGCACGATCTCGGAGCCGTTCTCGTCCAGCAGCGCGAAGCCGTCGCTGGTCACGAGCCGCCCTTCGGCGTCGCGGGTGAAGTGTCCGGCGCGCGTGTAGGCGGGCCCCTGAGGGGTGGCGACGGTGAAATAGCCCCTGCCGACGATGGCGAAATCCAGGGGGGCGCCGGTGTGCTCGAGTGGCGCCGGGCGCAGGTCGCGGATCCGGCCCACGTCCTGCACATAGGCGAGGCGGCCGGGTTCGCCGGCGGAAAGGAGAACGGTCTCGAAGCGGAGCCGTTCCGCCCGATAGCCCGTGGTGCGGAGGTTGGCGACATTCGCCGCCACCACCGTGAGGCGGTCGGTGAGCGCGAGGGCCCGGCTCAGGGCGATGTAGGAGGCGTTATCCATCTCCTCCTTCCTTGTCCGGCTGCAGGTCCGTTTCCGGGTACCGCTCCCGCATCTGCAAGCCCCGTGCCAGCGATGCCACGGCTCACGGTATCGGCCGCAGGGAAAGGGTCCCTTGCGTACCTGGGGGCAATAGTTGCCGCCGGCGGCAAGGCTTGCCGGTAACCGCGGGTTAACCTTCGGCGGTTAGGAACCGGGGTGTTGTCTGAAGCCGGAGAAGGAGCGATGAGCGAAGCCACGGACGCCGAAAAGGAAGCCGGAGGCGAGGAGGAGAAGCAGGGCGGCAGCAGGAAGCTGCTCATCCTCGCCGGCCTCGGCCTGCTCCTGCTCCTGGGCGGGGGAGGGGCGGCAGCCTATTTCCTCGGTTTCTTCGGCGGCGCGGCCCATGCCGAGGCCGGGGCACAGCCCGACCAGGAGGCGAAGCCGTCCTCGCATGAGGGCGACAAGACGGCGCAGGGCGAGGGCGAGCCCGCTGCGGCCGGGGAGGGACAGGCTTCGGGCGGCGCGCCCGTCGTGTTCGTCGAGCTTCCCGACGTGCTCGTCAACCTCAAGTCCACCGGCCGGCGCATGCGCTACCTCAAGCTCAAGGTCGCGCTCGAGGTCGCCGATGAGGCTTCGGCCGAGCGCATCCGCGCCCTCACGCCCCGCGTCATGGACAGCCTGCAGCTCTATCTGCGGGCGCTGTCCGTCGAGGACGTGCGCGGCGCCGTGGGCATGGAGCGGCTCAAGGAGGAGCTTCTCGCCCGCGTGAACCGCGCGGTCCAGCCCGACCGGGCGGAAGACGTGCTGTTCAAGGAAATCCTCGTCCAGTGAATGCACGGGCCGTGATGGCGCGGCGGCGGAAGGTGAGGGGATGACGGTACCCGAGGAGCCCCGGGGCGACAATCCGGCCGGCGAGGACCAGGAGGCTCTGGCTGCCGCCTGGGCGGAGATGGCGGGTGCCGGTGAGGAGGACGCGGCGGACGCGTCTTCGGAGCCGGCGCAGGAGGAGGATCTTGCCGCCGAGTGGGCGGATCTCCTGAGCCAGGACGATCTCGCCACGGCCGGGGAGGATGCGGCGGCGGAGACTCCCGCCTCCACCGGGCGGGTGCTCAGTCAGGACGAGATCGACAGTCTGCTCGGGTTCGACGCCCAGGAAAAGCGCGGCGCGCGCTCGGGCATCGAAGTGCTCGTCAACTCCCGGGAGATCACCTACGAGCGCCTGCCCATGCTCGAGGTCGTGTTCGACCGCCTCGAGCGGATCATGACCACGAGCGTGCGCAACTTCACCTCCGAGAACGTGGACATCAACCTCGAGAACATCACCGCCCAGCGGTTCGGAGACTATCTCAACTCGGTCCCGCTGCCGGCCATGATCGCAGTGTTCCGCGCCATCGAGTGGGACAACTTCGGACTGCTCACCATCGACAGTCCCATGATCTACTCCGTGGTCGACGTGCTCCTCGGCGGCCGCCGCGGTACCGCCCCCATGCGCATCGAGGGGAGGCCCTACACCACCATCGAGACCCGCCTCGTCGAGCGCCTCGTTCGTCTCATCCTGAACGATCTGGCGGCGGCCTTCGAGCCCATCGTCAAGGTGCGCTTCCAGTTCGAGCGCATGGAGACCAACCCGCGCTTCGCCGCCATCGCGCGGCCGGGCAACGCCTGCGTCGTGTTCCGCATGCGGATCGATCTCGGCGACCGGGGCGGGACGGTCGAATTCCTGCTGCCCTATGCGACCCTGGAGCCCGCCCGCGACGTCCTGCTGCAGATGTTCCTCGGCGAGAAGTTCGGCCGCGACTCCATCTGGGAAAACCATCTCTCGCAGGAGATCCGTCTCGCCGACGTGGAACTCGAAGTGCTGCTCGAGGAGTTCACCATGTCGCTCGCGGAAACCCTCGCCTTCCGCGTCGGCACCACCATCCCGCTCTCGGTCTCGCCCCAGAGCGAAGTCACGCTGCGCTGCGGGACCGCGCCCTTGCTGCGGGCCAAGGTGGGGCGGGTGCGCAATCGTCTCGCCGTGCGGATCACGGGCCGTTTCGAGCAAGAGGCGGCAGATGCTCGCCCATCCCGCTAGCCTCGTCCTCGCCCTGCTTCTCCTGGTCAACGCCGCCTGGTGTCTGGTGCTGCACCGTCGGCTCGGACGCCTCCTGAGCCAGGAGAGCGCGCTGCACGGGCTGGTGCGGGAGCTCGAGGCGGTGCTCGAGCGCGCGCAGACGGCGGTCGAGGCGATCCGCGAGGAGAGCCGGGCGCTCGAGCGCCGGCTCGAGCTCCAGCGCAAGCTCACGAGGCGCCGCGGTGAGGAGCTCGCCCGCTGGTGCCGCATCGCCGAGCGGCTCGCGCGCCGCCCCCTGCCCTCCGTCTCCCCCTCCCGAGGCGGGGTCGGGATCGCCGCGCCCGGAGGAACGGCGCCGGCAGCGGAGGCCGTCGCCGGGGACGGCGCGGCCGCCCGCAAGGCCCCGGACACCGGTGAAGACGCGCCAGCTGCGGCCGGGGATCGAAGCTGCGACCGCGAGGCGCTTCTGCGCGCGCTCGCCAGCCTGCGGTGAGCGACATGCGCGCCGCCGTGCGGATATTGCGGGAGTGCGCAGCACACTGGCGTTTCGTTCCGCCGCTCGTGGCCGCGGGCTTCGTGGCCCTCGCCCTTTCCCTGTTGCTGCCGGAGACGATGCCGAGGAGCGCCCCGACGGGGGGCATGACGGCGGTCCCGGAGGGCGCGGTCGCCCCCTCCCGACCGGTCGGGTCCGCGGCCGGCCCCCGGTCTTCCGGACCGTCCCGGGAACCTGTCCTCGTGCCCGAACCCGCTGCCGGCCCACAGGCGGATGCGACCGATCCGCCGGCCGCAGGCAAAGCCGGCGATCTCGCGGATCTCGCCGCCGCTCTCGAAAAGAAGCGGCGCTGGCTCGAGGGACGCGAGCGGGCCCTGGATCTGCGCGAGCGCGCACTGAGCAGGCTGCGCGCCGAGCTCGATGCCCGGCTGTCGCGCCTCGAGGCCTATCAGCGCAGGCTCGCCGCACTCACGAAGGAACTCGACGAGCGGGAGCAGGCGCGGCTCGCGCGGCTCGTCGCCGTCTACGAGAACATGAAGCCCAAACGCGCGGCGGCGATCTTCGACCGGCTCGAGCTCGAGGTGCTGCTTCGGGTCGCAACCCGGATGAAGGAACGCAAGCTGTCGCTCATTCTCTCCTACATGGAGCCCGGGCGGGCCCGCGAGATCACCCGTGCGCTTTCGAAGCCGATCGAACGCCCGAAGCTCGAGTGAGGCGGTGCAGGGAGCCCTCCTCCCAAAGCAGCGCATGCCGGCACGGCTCGTCCCGCGCGCCCCGGGCAGGCTCGCGCGGCTGCCTGCGCGCGGCACCCTGTCGTGATGGTGGAGCCGGGTGAGATACGGCCGGTTGCCGGGCGGCGAGGCCACGCGGCCTGCCACGCATTCCTTCCGGCCGCTCGGGTCGGGCGAGTTTTCCGGCCGAGCGGCGCGCTCCTCGCGCGTGCGGCCTCGCAAACCGCGATCAGCCGTGGCCGACCGTTCCCTCAGGGGCCGGCACGGCTCGGCTGGTCCGTGCGGTTGAAGCGGCCGATGTTGCCGATGAACTGCTCCCAGATGGTGAGCTCGTTGCCCATCGTGGGGGTGGCGTCGGCCACGGGTTCGATGGCGCGCGCCTCGTCGAGGCCGCGGGTTTCGACGCGGCTCACGATGCCCCGTTCATCGAAGCGGACGATGACGACCTTCTGGTCGACGAGCTCC
>CAZHHU010000099.1:0-8184 GCA_964532215.1 uncultured Geminicoccaceae bacterium | reverse complement strand
GGGCGCGTCTTGCGCGCATGGGCTTCACTTCCGGGCGCCGGGCGGCGTAGCTCCCGCATCCCGCTTGCGGGACTTGCGCGCCCGCACGATCCTGCCTACCGGTTGCGGGGAACCCCGACCGGAGTGGAGGCGAGGCCATGACCATCAAGGTGGGCGACCGGCTGCCCGATGCGACCTTCAAGATCATGAAGGACGGCCAGATTGCCGATCTGACGACGCAGGAACTCTGCGCCGGCAAGAAGGTGGTGCTGTTCGCGGTCCCCGGCGCCTACACCCCCACCTGCCATCTCAAGCATGTTCCGAGCTTTCTCAACAATCTCGAGGCGCTGCGGTCGAAGGGCGTGGACACGGTGGCCTGCGTCGCCGTCAACGACCCCTTCGTGCTCGATGCCTGGGCCAGGGACACCGGCGCCGCGGGCAAGATCCTCATGCTCTCGGATGGCAACGGCACCTTCACCCGGGCGATCGGCATGGAGTTCGACGGCAGCGCCCTCGGTCTCGGCATCCGCAGCAGGCGCTATGCGATGCTCGTCGAGGACGGGATCGTGAGGGTCGTGAACGTGGAGGACTCCCCGGGCGAGATGGACAAATCGAGCGCCGAGCGGATCCTCGCCGCGCTCGGCTGACCCTCACGAGGCCTGCGCGCGCAGCCGGCGGATTTGCTCGCGGGCGATGCGGTCGGCCCGCTCATTGAGGGGATCGCCGGCATGGCCCCGCAACCAGTGCCACTCGATGCGGTGGCGGGCGGCGGCGGCGTCGAGCCGCTCCCAGAGATCGCGGTTCTTCACCGGCCTCCGGTCCGCCGTCCGCCATCCCCGCCGCTTCCACCGCGGCAGCCATTCGGTGATCCCGCGGCGCAGATAGTCGCTGTCGGTGTAGAGACGGACGCGCATGGGCCGCTTCAGGGCCTCGAGGGCGCGGATCGCGGCGGTAAGTTCCATGCGGTTGTTCGTGGTCTCGGCGACGCCACCCGAAAGCACGCGCTCGTGCCCCCGCCAGCGGAGAATGGCGGCCCAGCCGCCCGGGCCGGGATTGCCCGAACAGGCGCCGTCGGTGTGGATCTCGACGACGTCCCCGCCGCTTACGTCAGTCGAGCCCATAGGCCCCGGGTCCGCTGACGCCACGGTGGAAACGGAGCTTCTTCACGTATTCCATCGGGTCCTTGGGCCGCACCAGCGCGCCCGGCGCGGGATTGAGCCAGTCATAGAGCCGGGTGAGGAGAAAGCGCACCGCGGCCCCGCGCGCGAGCACGGGAAGGGCCTCGATCTCGGCCGGGGTGAGCGGTCGCTCGCTGCGGTAGCCGCGAAGAAGCGCCCGGGCCTTGGTGATGTTGAACTCGGAGCTGCGCTCGAAACACCAGGCGTTCATGCAGATCGCGAGATCGTAGGCAAGGAGATCGTTGCAGGCGAAATAGAAATCGATCAGCCCGCTTACTCGGTAATCGTCGAAGAAGACATTGTCCGGAAACAGATCGGCGTGGATGATCCCTTCGGGCAGGCCCTGCGGCCAGCAGCGCGCGAGGTCCCGGAGCTCGCGATCGAGCTCACCCTCGAGGCCGCGCTCCACCTCATCGGCGCGGGCCCGACAGCTCTCGAACAGCGGCCGCCAGCTCGCGCGGCCGAGGGCGTTGTCGCGGTGCATGGGGAAATCCCGTCCCGCGAGATGGAGCCGGGCGAGGGCAGCGCCGAGGGCACGGCAGTGTTCGGGGTGAATGCGCGCGGGACTGCGTCCCTCGAGGAAGCTCACGAGCGCCGCCGGCTTGCCCGCGAGCTCGCGCAGCGCGCGCCCGTCGCGCCCGTGGATCGGCACCGGACAGGGCACGCCACGCGCGGCCAGATGATCCATGAGGCCGAGAAAGAACGGCAGATCCTCGCGCGCGACCCGCTTCTCGTAGATGGTGAGGATGAAGCGGCCGCGCGCCGTCACCACGAGATAGTTCGAATTCTCGACACCCTGGCAGATCCCTTCGAGGACCAGCAGCTCCCCGAGATCGTAGGATTCCAGAAAAGCACGCGCCTGTTCGCGATCGACCCGGGTGTAGACGGCCATCGATTCCGTTCGGTCACATCCGCGCGTCGCGGTGCTGCGCCCTAGGCCACATCCACCGCATCGCGCCTCGGAATGGGCGGGGGCTTGAAGACGACCGACTCCTCCGCAAGGCGACGCTCGACGAGCCGGACCTCGAAGCGTTCGCGACAGGCCGCCACCACCTCCTCGACGAGCACTTCCGGTGCCGAGGCCCCGGCGGTGAGGCCGAGGCGCGTGACGTCCGCGAACCAGGACCAGTCGATGTCTTCCGCCCGCTGCACGAGTTCGGCACGCGGGCAGCCGGCACGTCGCGCCACCTCGACGAGCCGGAGCGAATTCGAGGAATTCGGCGCGCCGACGACGAGCAGCAGTCCGACCTCGGGCGCGATCGCCGCTACCGCACGCTGGCGGTTGGTGGTCGCGTAGCAGATATCCTCGCGCCTCGGCCCTTCAATGGCCGGAAAACGTCGCTCGAGGGCGCGCACGATCTCCGCGGTATCCTGCACCGAGAGGGTGGTCTGGGTGGCATAGGCGACGCGCTCCGGATCCGGCACCTGCACCTTCCCGGCGTCCTCCAGGGTCTCGATGAGGATCACGCTTCCCTCGGGCACCTGCCCCATGGTGCCCTCGACCTCGGGATGGCCGGCGTGGCCGATGAGCAGCACCGTGCGGCCCGCGGCCACGTGGCGTTCGACTTCGCGGTGCACCTTCGAGACCAGCGGACAGGTGGCGTCGACATAGAGCAGACGGCGCCGCCGCGCCTCCTCGGGCACGCGTTTCGGCACACCGTGCGCCGAGAAGATGACGAGCGCCCCCTCGGGGACCGCATCGAGTTCGTCGACGAAGACCGCCCCCATGCGCTCGAGGCGCGCCACCACGTGGCGGTTGTGGACGATCTCGTGACGCACGTAGACGGGGGGTCCGTGGTGACGGAGCGCCTCCTCGACGATCAGAATCGCCCGCTCCACCCCGGCGCAGAAACCGCGTGGCGCTGCGAGCAGGATCTCGAGCGGAGGACGATGCGCCGGTGTCATCTGCGCGACTCCCGCGGTCCCCGGCGCCATACCACAAAGGCGCCCGGCCGGCGAGCCGCGAGGGAAGGACCCGGCGGGGCTCACGCCACCTCGAGCCGCGTGACCCGCTCGGGACGCGGCAGCCAGCCGTTGCGGGTGAAATCGGTCTGGATGGCGACGAGGGCGGGGACGATCAGCAGCACGAGCACGGTGTTCACGGCGAGGCCGAAGGAGAGGGTGATCGCCATGGGAATGAGGAACTGGGCCTGAAAGCTGGTCTCGAACATGAGCGGGCTGAGCCCGCCGATGGTGGTGAGCGAGGTCAGGATCACGGCGCGCAGGCGCGAGGCCGTGCCCTCGACGATGGCCTCCATCGGCATCCGGCCCTCATCCAGGAGCTCGTCGATGGTGGTGACGAGAATGATGCTGTCGTTGACGAGCACGCCCGACAGGCCGAGCAGGGCGATGAGGCTGAGGATGGTCAGATCGTAGCCCATGACGAGATGACCGAGGGTGGCGCCGATGACGCCGAAGGGAATGACGAACATGACCACGAGGGGTCGGGTGAAGCTTCCGAACACCCAGGCGAGGATGATGTAGATGAGCCCGAGCCCGAGCCCTGCACCGAGGCGCATGTCGGCGAGGGTCTCGCTCTGCTCTTCGGCGCGGCCGGCGAAACGGGAGCGGATGCCGGCGGTGGCGTCGAGTCTCTGGAGCAGAGGGGCGAGCGCCTCCTGAATCTGCTCGAGGCGGATCGCGCCCTCGTCGATCTCGGCCGTCACCGCCACCTCGCGCGCCCCGTCCTCGCGGCGGATGCGGGCAAAGCCCTGCCGCTCCTCGATGCTCGCCACCTCGGCGAGAGGGACCTCGGTGCCGCCCGGGGCGAGAAGGCGGAAGTCCTCGATCGCGAGATCGCGCACCGCCTCCGGCATGAGTCGTACGACGAGCTCCACTTCTTCGTCGCCCCGTGCGAAGCGGAGTGCGATGCGTCCCTCGAAGGCGTCGCGCAGCTGCCGGCCCACCTCCTCGGTCGAGAAGCCGAGGCTGCGCCCGCGCGGCGTCAGTCGGATCACGTATTCGGGTTTGCCATAAGGGAGATCGTCGGAGATCTGACTCACGCCGGGAAGCGCGCGCAGCGCCGCCTCCACCTGCCGCGCAGCTTCCTTGAGGGCGGCGACATCCCGACCGCCGATCAGCCGCACATCGACCTCCCGTCCCGGCGGGCCGCCCACGAGCTCGCGAATGGTGATCTCCTCGAGCCCGGCGATCGGCGGGATCTCCCGCGTCCAGGCCTCGATCAAGGTCGAGGTCCGCACCGCCCGCGCATCCGAGGGGACGAGCTCGACGCGGAAGCCGCCGATGTGGTCCCCCTCGATCGCTTCATCCGGGCGGTTCGCGGGCTGGCTGCCGAGGCGGGCGAAGACCATGACCACGAGCTCCCGGGGCTCGTAGCCGAGCTTGCGCACCGCGCGGTAGAGGGCGTCTTCGATCTCGGCGAGGGCGCGTTCGGTGCGCGCACGCGGAGTACCGGGCGCCATGCGCAGGGTCGCGGCGATGTAGTCGCTCTCGGGCCCCTTGAAGAACACGAAGCCGACATGGCCGCCGAGCATGAGCCCCAGGGTCAGCATCAGGGCGGCGATCGCCGCCGCCAGAGTCGCATAGCGCCAGCGCACCGCGCGCAGAACGAGCCTGCGCAGCAGCCGGCCGCGAATCCAGGCGAACAGCGCATCGAAGCGCTCCCGGAAGCGTGGAACCGCCCTTCGCGCGACCAGGGCGCCGCGCAGATGGGTGGGGAGCACGAGCATGCATTCCAGGAGGCTCGCCAGCAGCATGGCCGTCACCACGACCGGAATCTCGCGGATGACGACCCCGATGATGCCGCCGATCACCATCAGCGGCAGAAAGGCCGCGATGGTCGTGAGTGTTGCGCTCGTCACCGGCGCGAGCATGCGCCGTGCTCCGAGTTCGGCCGCGAGCGGCGGCGCCACCCCGCGCTCGCGCAGGCTCACCGCATGCTCGCCGACGACGATGGCGTCGTCCACGACGATGCCGATGCCGAGAATCATGGCGAACAGGCTCACCATGTTGATCGAGTGCCCGGTGAGCCACAGCACCCCGAGCATGGCGGCGAGGCTTACGGGAATGCCGACCGCAACCCAGAGGGCGACGCGGGCGTTGAGGAACAGAAACAGCGTCGCGAGCACGAGGACGAAGCCGGTGAGGCCGTTCTTGAGCAGGAGGTTGATGCGGCCGCGGATGAGGTCCGCGAAGATCTCGTACCGCTCGAGGGTGAGGCTCGGCGGCAGCTCGGCCCGGATCTCCTCGAGTGCCCGGTCGAGGCGTTCCTGGACCTCGAGGGCATCGGCCGTCAGCGCGCGCTGCACGAGCAGCTCGACGGCACGGAAACCGTGGCGGCGTCCCTCGGGCTCGTCCTCATCGAACCCTTCACGCACGCGCGCCACGTCGGCGAGCCTGAGACGCCGGCCGTCGGCGGCGGTCAGGAGTTCGAAATCGGCGAGATCCGTGGCCTCCCGGGCGCGCCCGAGGAGCCGGGGCTTGTGCTCCACCGCGCCGGAGATGTCGCCGGCGGGAAGATCCAGCGACTGCCGGGCGATGCGCCGCGCGAGATCGGCGATGTCGAGATCGAGCTGGAGCAGTCGTTCGGGCGGGATCTCGACGAGAATGCGCTCATCGCGCACGCCGTAGAGCCGCACCTTGTCGATGCCCGCCGCGAGCAGATGGTCGCGGATGCGCTTCGCGTAGATCTTGAGCGTGCGCTCCGGCACCGGACCGGAGAGCACGAGCCGGGCGATGCGGTCGTAGCGCATGGCCCGCCGGATCCGGGGCTCCTCGGCGTCCTCGGGAAAGGTGGTGATGCCCGCGACCGCCTGTTCCACCTCCGCGAGCGCCTTCTGCATGTCCGCGCCCTGCTCGTACTCGATGACCACGAGACCGGCCCCCTCGGCGGCGATTCCGGTCACGCGCTTGACGCCGTCGAGAAAGCGCACCTCGGGCTCGATGGCGCGCACGATGTTCGCCTCCACGTCCTCCGCGGTGGCGCCGGGCCAGGGGACGGAGACGGTGATGATGTCGATGGAGAAATCGGGGAAGAACTGCCGGTTGAGCTTCGCCAGACCGAGAATGCCGGCGAGCAGCATGAGCAGCATGAGCAGGTTGCCGGCGGTGGGATGACGCGCGAACAGGCCGATGAGATCGGTGCGCGCGCCCGATGCGCGGGGGCTCACCTCAGCTCTCTCCCCCCACGATCTCGACCCTGAGCCCGGGAGCGATCTCGGCGATGCGCGTGATCACGACCCGCTCGCCGGGGGCGAGCGCGCCCTCGATCAGGACATCGCCACCGTCGCGACCGAGGAGACGCACCTTGCGCGGCTGCAGGCGCCCGCCCTCGACGACATAGACGGTATCGCCGCCGAAGAGCGCGCTTCGCGGCAGACGGACCGCATGCTCGTAGCGGACATCGGGAATCCGCACCTCGAGAAAGGCGCCGGGCCGGATCGGAACCTCGCCGATGCCGTCCTCGATGCGGGCGTACAGCCCCACGCCGGCGGTCTCGGCCGCGATCCGCCCCTTGAGGCGGGAGATGCGGCCCGCTATTGCGAACTCCGTCTTCCCGGTCCGCCACAGGGCGACGACCTCGCGGCCGAGGAGTCCTTCCTTCCACAGCCGGCCGAACTCCGCATCGCTCAGGGAGAAGGCGATCTCGAGACTCGCGAGCGCCGCGATCCGTCCGATCGCCGCGCCCACGCGGAGCTCACGCCCGCGCGCGACCTCCGCCCGGGTGACGATGCCGTCGAAGGGCGCCCGGATCTCGGTGTCGGCGAGATCGCGCCGCGCTCGCTCCACTTCCTTCTCGAGCCGCTCCACGACCGCGAGCTGGCGCTCGAGCTGCAGCTCGAGCAGCTCGATGCGCATCTCCTTCTGTCGCAGTGCCGTCTTCTGGGCGATGAACTCCATCCGCGCGGCATCGAGATTCTTGCGCGCGGCGACGCGGCGGCCGACGAGACGCTTCTGGCGCTCGACCTCCTCGGCCGCGATGTCGCGCCGCTCGCGCAGGAGCGCAAGGAGCTCGCGCTCGGAAGCGAGTTCGGCCACGATCTCGCGCTTGCGGGTGCGGGCTTCGCGGAGCTGGGCGCGGAGCTCGTCGAGCCGCAGCCGGTAGGTGAAGGGATCGATGCGCAGCAGCATCTGTCCCTCCCGCACCCGCGCGCCGTCGACGAAATCGGGCGCCACCCACAGGACCCGGCCGGCGACCGGGGCCTCGATCTGAACCTCGCGCGCCGCGACCAGCCGTCCGAAGCGCCGGATGACGGGACGAAGCGGACGCGGCGCCACGCGCACCGCCTCGACCGCCCAGATCCGCTCGGCGGGCGGCGCCGCCTCGAGGCGCGGGCGCAGCATGACGAGCAGGTACGCACCCGCGGCGCCCGCGGCGAGCAGCAGCAGGGGCAGCAGGACCTTCAGGAAGCGACCCAGCCTGCTTTCACCGGCGGCCATGGGGCACGACACTCCGCGTCGCGGGCATCACGCTGCCTGCCGCAATTTATGCCCGGAACGAACGGGAAAAAGACCGCTCGCGGAGCGGGCGGAACGCCGGGCCGTCGCTTTCCCTGTCGGCTCAGGTCGGCCGGCTCGGGGTGGTGATGCCCCGGCAAGGGTCGTAGCTCTCCGGGTGGGCGCGGGGCGTGAGCCAGAGAAAGTCGTAGGGCTGGTCACGCAGCCGCTCGGGCGCGATGGTTCCCACCTCGAGAAAGGCGAGGCTTCGTACCGCGGCCTCGGGCGCGAGCCGCCGCAGGTAGTATGGAACGCCCCAGTCGATGCGGGCGTGGCCGCGCCCGGCGATGAGCGCGCCCCGCCCCTGCCCGCTCAGGGTTACGAGCCGTTCGGCGAGGAGCGCATCCCGCGCCCGCTGCACGGCCACCATGCGGGGCAGGAAATCCCGCGCGAGGCGGCCGCAGTGGGCCGCGAACAGACGCTCTTCCAGGGCCTGCCGGAGCTGCGGCGGCAGGGGTTCCTGGAGCCCGGTCGCCCGCGCGAGCCGAGGCGGCAGCGCCATGAAGCCGCGCTCCGAAACCGCCTTGACGAGCCGCGGCGGCAGACCGCCGGCGACGATCTCCGCACCGAC
>CAZHHU010000098.1:0-8249 GCA_964532215.1 uncultured Geminicoccaceae bacterium | reverse complement strand
CATGCGGGCATTCACCCCCGGGTGCCGCTGCATGAACAGCGGGCGGAAGATCTGCTGTGGATCCGCGAGCCCTTCCTCAGCTGGAGCGGGGAGGCGTCGAAGGTCGTCGTCCACGGCCATACCGTAAGCGATGCCCCGGTCGTGCGACACAACCGCATCGGCGTCGACACCGGTGCCTGTTTCACCGGGGTGCTCACCTGCCTCGTCCTCGAGGGCGAGGACTGGCGTTTCCTCGCCACCGAGGCCGAGCCGTGAGCGAACAGCCCCTTCCAGCAGGGAACGGCGCCGACCGATGAAGCACCGAACCCCAGCCCGCGTCCTCGTCACCGGCGGAGCCGGCTATGTGGGAAGCCACATCGTCCTTCATCTCGTGGAGGCGGGCCACGACGTCGTCGTCTACGACAATCTCTCCACCGGTCACGCCTGGGCGGTGCTCGGGGCGCCGCTCGTCGTCGGCGATCTGGCCGAGCGCGATCGCCTGCGGGGCCTTCTCGAGGTCGGCCGTTTCGACGCCGTGATCCACTGCGCGGCGCACATCTGGGTGGGCGAATCGGTGCGCGAGCCCGGCCGCTACTACCTGACCAATGCCGCGAACGCCTTCGGCCTGTTCGCGCTCGCCGCCGAGGCCGGTGTCCCCTGCGTCCTGCACTCCTCCACCGCCGCCGTCTACGGGCAGCCCGAGGCTCCGCTCATCGACGAGGAGACGCCGCTCGCACCCATCAACCCCTATGGCGCCTCGAAGATGATGGCGGAGCGCGCCCTTCTCGACATCGCCCGCGCGTGCGGACAACGCGTCGCCATCCTCCGCTATTTCAACGTCGCCGGCGCCGACCGCGAGGCCCGCATCGGCGAAGCGACCCCGGCGAACACCCATCTCGTCAAGGTTGCCCTCGAGACCGCGCTCGGCCTGCGGCCCTCGATGCGCATCAACGGCACCGACTATCCGACACCCGACGGCACCTGCATCCGCGACTATGTCCACATCGAGGATCTCGCCGCCGCCCATCTGCGCACCCTCGAAGCGCTGCTCGAGGGAGCGCGCGATCTCGTCCTCAACTGTGGCTACGGGCACGGCTACAGCGTGCGGGAGGTGCTCGATACGGTGCGGGCCGTGACCGGGATCGATCTCCCGGTCGAGGAAGGGCCGCGGCGTGAGGGCGACCCTCCCGTGCTCGTGGCCGCCAATGCCCGCATCCGGCGCGAACTGGGATGGGAGCCGCGTTTCGACGATCTTACCGCGATCGTGGCGAGCGCCTGGCTCTGGGAGCAGCGTCTCCAGGCCCGCTTCGGGCGATGCCGGCGAACCCGCTGAGGCGTCCCTGTTCAGCGCGGGCCCGATGCCGTCTGCCGCGGCAGACAATAGGAGGGCAGGGGATAGACCTCGGCGATCGGCCGGTCCGCCGCGCGCTCTGCGGCCGCATAGCGGCCGCCCGAATAGCGCGGACAGTCGCGGGCGAGCCCGAGGCGGACCATGATCTCACCGATGTCCCTGCCGGCGAGAAAACAGCGGGCCACGATGCGGTCCCAGGAGCGGCTGCCGTCCGGCCGGCACAGGATGCGGCGTCCCGCGACCAGTGCCTTCATCGCCGCCGTGGCACGCCGCCCCAGGGGATCGCCCCGCTCGGGTGCGGCGATGCCCTGCAGGCGTATCGCGATCCCCTCGACCTCGATGGTATCTCCATCCCGCACATGGGTGACGCTGCCGACGATCGCATCCTGGGCCCGTGCCGGCGGCGCGACGAGCAGCAGCAGGAGGAGGATCGAACGGGCCTTTGCCCGCATGTTTCCGCTCGAGAACGCTTCTCTCCCGAAGCCAGCCTAGCGCCGGCCGCGCGTCATGTCGAACCGCTTCGCAACGGTCGGGTACGGGAGTGCCGCCGCCGGCGATGCGCGTGCTGCTTGATGACGGCCGCCACGGTCCGCTAGGCGGGATGCGCGAGGGGAGATGAAGGATGCCGCACTCGGGCCGCGACCACATTCTGGTTACGCCCGCGCGCATGGCGGAGATCGACCGCGCGGCGATCGCGGGCGGCATCGACGGCTCGGTGCTGATGGAAAACGCGGGGAGCGCCGTCTGGCGGGCGATCGTGCAGCGCTTCGATCCGACACCCGCGCTCGTCCTCTGCGGGCCGGGCAACAACGGCGGTGATGGCTATGTGGTGGCGCGCCGCCTCCGCGAGGCCGGCTGGCCGGTGCGCGTCGCGGCGCTCGTGCCACCGCAGCGCCTGCGCGGCGATGCCGCCCGGGCCGCCGCCCGCTGGGACGGCCCCGTCGCCGAACTGGAACCCGCCCTCCTCGCGGGGACGGGGCTCGTGGTCGATGCCCTCTTCGGCGCCGGTCTGTCGCGTGATCTCGAGGGGCGCGCGCGCGAGATCGTGGAACTTCTGAACGCCATGCCCGTTCCCGTCGTCGCCGTCGACATTCCCTCCGGCGTCGACGGGGGCACCGGCGCCGTGCGCGGCGCGGCCCCGCGCGCGCGGCTCACCGTGACCTTCGTGCGTGCCAAGCCCGGCCACTATCTCCTCCCCGGCCGGCTCCATCGCGGTGAACTCGTGATCGCCGACATCGGCACCACGGATGCGACCGTCCAGGCCCGGGACGAGGGGATCCGCCTCAACCATCCCGAGCTGTGGCGCGCGCGGCTGCCGCGACGGGGTCCGCTCGATCACAAGTACCGCTTCGGCCACGCCTTCGTGGTCGGCGGGCCGCCTGCCACCACGGGGGCGACGCGGATGGCGGCCACGGCGGCGCTCCGGGTCGGGGCGGGCCTCGTGAGCGTGCTCACCACCCCCGAAGCGCTGCCCGTCTACGCCGCCCATCTCACCGCGGTGATGACCAAGGTCTACCGCAATCCGGCCGAGTTCCGCGCCTGGCTCGAGGACCGGCGGACGACGGCCATCCTTCACGGCCCGGGCGCCGGGGTCGAAGATGCGACCCGCGAGCGCGCTCTCGCCGTCCTCACCACCGGCAAGCCCGCCGTGCTCGACGCCGATGCGCTCACGGTGTTCGCCGGCTGTCGCGAGCGGCTGTTCGCGGCACTCGGGCCGCAGGTGGTCCTCACGCCGCACGACGGCGAATACGCGCGGCTGTTTCCCACGAAGGGCGACCGCCTCGCCCGGGCGCGGGCGGCGGCCGCGGAGTCCGGCGCGGTGGTGCTGCTCAAGGGCGGCGATACGGTGGTCGCGGCGCCGGATGGCCGGGCCGTCATTCAGGGCGAGGCGCCGGCTTCCCTCGCCACCGCGGGAAGCGGGGACGTACTCGCGGGTATCCTTCTGGGGCTCCTCGCTCAGGGTGTGCCGAGCTTCGAGGCCGCCGCCGCGGCCGTCTGGCTGCAGGCGGAAGCGGCGCGCCTCGCGGGCGAATCCATCATCGCCGAGGATCTGCTGCAAAGTCTGGCCGCCGCCCTCGCCAGCGTGCGGCAGGAGAGCTGATCCGGCGCTGCGCGGAGCAGCACACGGGTGCAGGGGTTCACGTTTCGGAGCGCTCGTGTAGGGAGAAGGCGGTCGCGTTACGCGACTCCCTGTGATTTCGTCCCCTGCGTTCCGCGGCTGTGCTCATTCTCGCACCGAGGCCAACATCGTGCAGCTGGATCCGGCCCTCGCCGCCGTACTCGACACTTTGGACGACGCCGCCGTCCTGCTCCGCAGCGCCGGGGAGCCCGCGCTGGTGGAAATCGTCCATGCGACCCGGCGCAACGAGGCCTTCTTCGGCGTCGATCCCCGCACGCTCGCGGGACGCAGCCTGCGCGCCCTGCGCCTGCTCGGGATGCGGCCCGAGGAGCTGCGGCGGCTGCGCTGCGCCTGTGCGCGCGGCGAACCCTTCGATGCCGAGCTGAGCCTGCGCACCGCAAGCGGTGCCCGGCGGCGGTTCCGGCTGCGCGGGGAGCCCGCCCCGGCGCCGGTGGAACTGTACGTGCTCTGGCTGCGTCCGATCCCCCTGCGCGAGGCCCGCTCCCTTTCCCTCGAGCGCGCGAGCCGGCTTTCCGGCGGCTGGTGGTATCTGCAGGAGCTCGGCGCCGACGGAAGGCTGCAGCTCAGCTATCTCGACCCGGAGCTGTGCCGGCGGCTCGGGCTCGGCCCCGAGACGGGGCAGGAGCTCCGCGACCGCCTGCTTTCCGAGGACGAGACGGCATGGCGACAGCACATCCAGAGACTCCTCGGCGGCAGAGCGAGCGACGTCGAATACCGCCTTCTCCCCCCTGAGGGCGAACCGCTGGTCGTCGAGGATCGAGCGGAGCCGCTGCTCGACGAGCAGGGACTCGTGACCGGGGTGATCGGCGTGCTGCGCCCGCGGGAGGAGCGGCTCGTGCTGGAGGGAAGACTGGGGCGCGATGCAGCCGCGCTGCTGGCGCGCCTCCTCCACGCGCTGACCTTCGTTCTGCGCGAGGACGGCACGCTCCTGTGGGTGAGCGACGAACCCGCAACACCGCTTGCACGACATCTCGGCGCGCTCGTCGGCCGCGATCTGGCGACCGCTCTTCCGGCCGCAATCGTCGATCGCTGGCTCGATCTCGCCGACCGGGCGCTCGCCGGCGAAGAGACGATCGTCGCCGAGATGCCGGTTCCGCTCGCGGATAGCGAGGGCAGCTACGAGGTCACCGCCGCCCCCCTGGGCCGGCGCTGCGTGCTCTTCACCCTGCGCCCCGGCGAGGCCGCGCGCCGTGGCCCTCTCGCCCTGGCCGAAGCCCGGCCGCCTCCCTACGAGGCGCCGCCAGCGGAGATCCTCACCCCTGCGCGCCAGCAGGAGGTGTGGATGCTCGCCGTGCTCGGCGCGGTCGCCGACGGCATCGTCGCCACCGACCGCCGCGGCCTCGTGCGCTGGCTGAATGAGGCGGCGGAGGTCATCTTCGGCTACGGTGCCGACGAGATCACCGGACGGCCGTTCCATCTCCTCCTCGCCGCCACCGGGGAGCGCGCCTTCGATTTCGAGGCGCTCCGCCGCCAGCTCGACCGCGAGCCCGTGGGGTACATGGAAATCTCCGGGCGCCGACGGGACGGCGAGGTCATCCCGCTCGAGATCTGCGTCGCTCCCATCGACGTTCCCCCGGGTGGTTACGCGATCACCGTCCGCGACATCACCGTGCGCCGCCAGACCGAGGAGGCGATCCGCGCGCTCGCCTATTATGACCCGCTGACCGCGCTGCCGAACCGGCTGCTGTTCGTCGATCGCCTCGGCGACGCCGTGGAGCGGGCGCGCCGCAACCGGCAGATGTTCGCGGTCATGCTCGTCGATCTCGATCGCTTCAAGCTCATCAACGATTCGCTGGGGCTTCAGATCGGCGACGCCATGCTGCGGGCGGTGGGCGAGCGGCTGCGGCGCACCCTGCGCAAGAGCGACACGGTGGCCCGTCTCGGCGGCGACGAGTTCATGATCCTGCTGCATGGCGTGGGCAGCGCCGAAGCGGCCGCGCGCGTCGCTCAGAAGCTGCTCGACTGTCTGCGGCCGCCGTTCATGATCAACGGCCATGAGCTGACCACCGGCGCCTGCATCGGCATTTCCATGTTCCCGCACGATGGCGGCGATCCGGACACCCTCATCAAGAACGCGGACACCGCACTCTCCCGGGCCAAGGAGCAGGGACGGAACCACTATCAGTTCTACACCACGGACATGAACGCCGCCGCCTTCGAGCGGCTCATGCTTGAAAGCCGCCTGCGGCGCGCGCTCGAACAGCAGGAACTGGTGATCTACTATCAGCCCCAGGTCGAACTCGAGGGCGGCCGTATCGTCGGCGTGGAGGCGCTCCTGCGCTGGTTCCACCCGGATCACGGCATGGTGCCGCCGGGCGAGTTCATCCCCCTGGCCGAGGAGACCGGGCTCATTCTGCCGATCGGGGAATGGGTGCTCGAGTCCGCCTGCCGCCAGGTCTCGGAATGGCAGCAGCGTTTCGGCAGCGCGCTTCGCCTCGCCGTCAACCTGTCCGCGCGTCAGTTCCAGCAGCGCGACCTCGTGGAGCGGATCCGCGAGCTCACCGACCGCCTCGGCTTCGCCCGCAGCTCGCTCGAGCTCGAGCTCACCGAGAGCGTCGTCATGCGCGATGCGGCGGAGAGCGTGCGGCGGCTGCGCGAACTCACGGGCCTCGGGGTGCAGCTCGCGCTCGACGATTTCGGCACCGGCTACTCCTCGCTCGGCTATCTGCGGCGGTTTCCGATCCGGGCCCTCAAGATCGACCGCAGTTTCGTCCACGATATCGCCCAGGATGCGACCGCGGCCGCGCTCGTGGAGGCGATCGTGGCGCTGGGGCGCAGTCTCCGGCTGCGGGTGGTGGCCGAAGGGGTCGAGACCCGCGAGCAGCTGCGGCTGCTGCGCAGCTTCGGCTGTCACGAGATCCAGGGATACATCTTCAGCCGGCCGGTTCCGGCAGCGGAGCTCGGCCTGCTGCTGCAGGAAGGACGAAGGCTGAGCTTCGACTGATGTCGCCTGCGGCCGTTGTCTCCGGGGCAGCGGTGACCAATTCGGGAAAAGGGATCGATACGGGAGGAACGAGCATGGCGGTGACCGCACCCATCTGCAACTTCGGGGAAAAGGCGAAGCCGTTCCGGCTGCTCGGCGTCGACGGGAAGTGGCACACCCTCGACGAGCTCAGGGGCGAGCGCGGCACCCTCATCGTCTTCATGTGCAACCACTGTCCCTATGTGAAGGCGATCATCGACCGGCTCATCCGCGACGCCCGCGAGCTCAGGCAGTACGGCGTCAACACCATCGCCATCAACCCCAACGATCCGCAGCAGTACCCCGAGGACAGCTTCGAGAACATGAAGAAGTGGGCGGAGGAAAAGCAGTTCCCCTTCCCCTATCTGTGGGACGAGACGCAGGAAGTGGCGCGGGCCTATGGTGCCGTCTGCACGCCCGACTTCTTCGGCTACAACGCCAACCTCGAGCTCCAGTACCGCGGGCGGCTGGATGCTTCGGGCCGCCAGCCGGCCCCGCCGGATGCCCGCCGCGAGCTCTTCGAGGCCATGAAGATGATCGCCGAGACGGGTGAGGGGCCGAGGGAGCAGTATCCCTCCATGGGCTGCTCGATCAAGTGGAAGCAGGCGGCCTGAGCCGGCGGTGGCGTTCGCCGATCTGCGGGCGTTCATCGCCCATCTCGAGGAGCGCGGCCGGCTGCATCGGATCCGGGAGCCGGTGAGCCGCGTCCTCGAGCTTACCGAGATCCAGCGCCGGGTGCTCCTCCGGGGAGGTCCGGCGCTGCTCTTCGAGCAGGTCGAGGGCTCGCGGATGCCGGTCCTCGTCAATCTCTTCGGCACCGTCGAGCGGGTCGCCTGGGGGATGGGCCGCGAGCCCGGGGAGCTGCGTGCCCTCGGCGAGCTCCTCGCCTTTCTGCGCCAGCCGCGTCCTCCCGAGTCCTTCAGGGAGCTGCGGGATCTCACGCCGGCTCTGCGCGCCGCGCTCACGATGCGCCCGAAGCGTATCGCGCGGCCGCCCTGTCAGGAGATCGTCTGGCGGGGGGAGGAAGTGGATCTTTCGCGCCTGCCGATCCCCACCTGCTGGCCCGGCGAGCCCGCGCCGCTGCTCACCTGGCCGCTCGTCGTCACGCGCGGTCCGGGCGACGGTCGGGACGACGACGTCAATCTCGGCATCTACCGCATGCAGGTGCTGGGGCGCGATCGGGCGATCATGCGCTGGCTGCGTCACCGCGGCGGCGCGCAGCAGTTCCGGCGCTGGAAGCGGGCACGGCCGGGCGAGCCCTTCCCCGCGGCGGCGGTGATCGGTGCGGACCCGGGGGTCATCCTCGCGGCCGTCACCCCGCTTCCCGACGATTTCTCCGAATACCGCTTCGCCGGGCTGCTGCGGGGCGAACGGGTCGAGCTCGCGCCCGCGCTCACGGTGCCGCTCGAGGTGCCGGCGCGGGCGGAGATCGTCCTCGAGGGCCATGTGGATCCCGAGGAGGAGGCGGAGGAGGGCCCCTACGGCGATCATACGGGATACTACAATGTGGTGGAGCGATTTCCCGTCTTCCGCATCACCGCGATCACCATGCGCCGCGACCCGATCTTCCTTTCCACCTACACCGGACGGCCGCCGGACGAGCCCTCGGTGCTCGGCGAGGCGCTGAACGAGATCTTCATTCCCCTGATCCGCCAGCAGTTTCCGGAAGTCGTGGACTTCTGGCTGCCGCCCGAAGGCTGTTCCTATCGCGTCGCCGTGGTCTCCATCCGCAAGGCCTATCCCGGGCACGCGCGCCGCATCATGATGGGCGTCTGGTCCTATCTGCGCCAGTTCACCTACACCAAGTTCGTGATCGT
>CAZHHU010000097.1:0-8368 GCA_964532215.1 uncultured Geminicoccaceae bacterium | reverse complement strand
GCTCCTCGAAGCGGTGTCGGCGGACGATGGCTGCGAGGGCGGCGAACAGCTGCGGATGACGGCGCGCACCCGCGAAAATCTGCGGCGGTACCGCGAGCCAGCGCTCCGCGAGCCACGGACCGAGGCCGCGCTCGCGGGCGAGCGCGAGCATCTCGAGATGACAGGTGGCGCTCTCGGGATCGACCGGACCGCCCAGAAGCCCGGGCGAGGCGAGGACCAGGGCATGGTATCGTTCGGGTGCGCGGAGCGCGGCCTCGAGCGCGATCGTGCCGCCGAACGAGAGGCCCACGAGTCGGCTGGCGCCGAGCGCGCGAGCCACGCGGTCCACGGCATCGATCATCTCCTCGACCGCATCCGCGCGTGAAAACGGCTCGGAGCGCCCGTGGCCGGGAAGATCCAGAGCGATGTGGCGAAAGCCCGAAAGTTTCTGCCAGAGCGGGGCAAAGATCGTGCCGTCGAGGGTATAGCCGTGCACCCAGAGGACGATCGGGCCCTGCTCTCCGCTGCGGTGGAGATGGATGCCGGAGAGCGGCGGGTCGCCTTCGCTCACCCGCCGCCTCCCGCGAAGCCGCGCGCGAATTCGCGCAGGGCAAGGACGAGACGGTCGCTCGCAAGCGGCCGGAATGGTGGATCCGGCGCCATGTTCTCCCAGATCACGCGATCCTTCTCGAGCCCGTCGCGCGCCTGGGTGAGGAGATATCGCGCGCCTTCCCGCAGGCCCCATTGGTCGGTCGTCTCCCGCGGCAGGGCGAGCGAGAGGTGGACACGGCAGCCCCCCTCGACGGGCAGCGCGGCGGTAAGGACGCGATAGGGATGATCGCCGCCCAGATGCGAGACGACGATCGTCGGGCTGAACGCCGTGGCGGTGAAAGGGACTTCGAGGAGCTCGCCATCGGCGGCGCTGCGCTGCCAGCGCGAGGGCGGGATGCGGAAGCGGCCGCTCGCCGAGAATTCTCCGAAGCGACTTTCGCGCAGCTCGAGCTGGGGCACGTTGGCGAGGCCGTGCACCGGTCGAAAATGCGTCTGATCGAAGGCGTTCTCGATCACGAGCTCGGGCGTGGTGGCGATCTCGAGGACGAACCCGGGGATGAGGAAGTGGGTCTCCGCGAGCTCGCGCATGAAGTTCTCGAAACCGCAGTCCGGGCCGTCCCGCTCGCGCACGAACAGAAGGCCTCCGACCTCGAAGGAGGGGAAGGGCTCGAGACGGAAGTCCCCCTCCCCCGCACCGAGCGCGATGCGCAGGCCATGAAAGGGACAGATCACGGCATCGCCGTCGAGCGTGCCGCCGGCACAGAGATGGGCACCGCGATGCGGACAGTAGGCCTCGAAGACGTCGAACCGCGTCCCCTGCCGGCGGATCATGAGCGCTCGCGCACCGATCCAAGCCGGATGGAGGCCGTCCTCGAGGGCCTCGGTGAAGGTCAGCTGATACCAGCCGCGATGCATGCCTCCTCCCCGAGACGCAACTGTACGAGCCGTTCCGCGGCGAGCGGAGACAGCCGCGCCCCTGCCGCCGAGGGCGTCATCTGTACGGTGCGTGCCAGCGCGCCGATCGAGGTCCCGGTACGGATGCGCAGCAGCCAGGCACGTTCGTCTTCGTCGAGGAGACGCGGTGGCAGGTGGCGCCGCCAGACCGCGAAGGGGTGCGGGCCTTCGAGTTCGAGCCGCGCAAGCGCGGCGCTCGGTGCCACTTCGACCGCGGCCCAGAGCGTTTGCGCACGCGCCTCTTCGAGGAGCCAGACGCGTTCTCCCCAGCGCAGATATCGCGCGCCCCGCTCGAGCGCGGCAAGAGCGAGCTCTGGAAGCGTGCGCGGCAGCTCCAGGCCGTGGCGGTCGTCGATGACGATGGCACCGCCCTCGGGCAGCGTCGCGCCGAGTGCGCGCAGATGTGCCGCGATGCGGCAGGCGAGGGCATGCTCGCCCTCCCGGTACGGCAGGCGACGGCTCCTCGCGCCCACAAGCCAGCCCACGCCCGGAGCGCCGGCCGCCTCCACAATCGGCTCCGCGCTGTCTGCGAGCGCGCGGATGACAGGCGGCTCATGGTCCCCGTTGCGGCCTTCGCCGATGCGCGCGAGGAAGGCCCGCGCGAGCGCCCCGGCGCGCAACCCGGGCGGCGGTGCGGGGCTTTCGAGCACCGCCGCCGTGGCTCGCACGCCCAGCGCTTCGGGAACCTCCATCGACAGCCAGTGCAGGGCCGCCCGCAGCCAGCAGCGCGCCGCCTCGAGGTCATCTCCCCGGGAAGCCGCGATCGCGGCCTCGATGACGTTGCGATGGACATGCTCCGATGGTGAGCGCAGGCCGTCGCTGGTGCGGAAGGCCCGGCGGTAGAAGCGGGCCGAACGTTCGATCTCGCCGGCGCGCCGCGCGAGCCGTGCGAGATTGAGGGCGTTCACAAAGACGAGGCGCGAATCGGGCTCCGCCATCGCATCGAGCGCTTCGCGGATCGCCTCCTCGAGCCTTCGTGCCGCCACGCTCTCTCCCCGCCGCAGGAGATGGAGCGCACGGATGTTGTCGAGATAGAGGCGCTCGTACGGGTCGGCTTCTCCTCGCGCCTCGTCCCCTACCGCTTCGAAGTCGTGCTCGGCTCCCTCCGGATCGCCGGTCATCACCCGCCCCCATCCGCGGGTGAGGCAGAGAAAGCGGCCGAGGTGCGCGGGTCCCGCAGGCGGCGGGTCGGGCGCCGCCGCAGCCTCCTCGAAGCGGTGCGTGGCGATGCGTATGCCCTGCAGACTCGCGAGCGCGACGGCCCGCTCGAGCGGCGCGTAGCTGCAGGCCTCGGCCCGCCGACCCAGGCGCAGCGCGAGTTCGACCGCCCCGGAGGCGAACGCCTGCCAGGCCCTTTCGACCAGAACTGGTGCGCGCACGAAGAGCGGATGACCGAAACAGAGGCCGAAGGCTTCCTCCCAGGTGCGGCCCGCGACCGCGGCCGTGTAGCGATCGAATTCTTCCCGCGCGGCAGCACGCGGATCACGCCGGCAGGTCGGATGCAGCAGCGCACAGCCGCCGCGGAGGACGAGATGTGGGCTGTCTGCGAGCTCGATCGCGGGCGCGCGCGCGAGTTCCGGATCGAGAATTCCGGGATGCCAGCCTGCGATCCCCGCCGGCTTTCGGGGCGCATCGAGGAGAAGCTCCAGGACTTCGCCGCCCTGTGGAAGGGCGCACCCGTTGCCGGGCGCCGTGAGATAGAGGGGAGGGGGCAGACCGCGACCCGTGAGCTCACGGGTGAGGAGCTCGAGAAACCACCAGTTCTCTTCTCCCCAGGAAAAGCCGAAGCGAGGTGCAAGCACGGCGATCCGCGCAGGCTCGCCATCGAGCAGCTCGGCGATGCGGCGCGCTTGCCTTCCTGCCATGAGCAGCACCGCTTCACCGCGGGCCTCGCTGTCGATGCCGTGACCGACGATGTCGACGAACTCGATCTCGGCCGGCTGCGAAGGCACGTTCGTGAGGAGCTCCTGATGCGGCGGAGCGCAGTCCAGCTGCAGCGAGAGCTCGAATGCCGCCTGATGGGGGCGCCAGCCGCCGTAGGTGAGATCGACGAACAGCGGTGGCGTGCCTCCGATCTGCGCGAGCAACGCTTCGAGGCTGCGGGGCGGCCGCTCTGCGCTCATCACGCCTCCGCCTGCGATCCGGAGCGGGGACGCTCCTCGACCCTTTCTCCGGTCGCGATCACGTAGACGGTCGAGCGGGTGAGGCCGTCGAGCTCGAGCAGGGCATCGATCTCATGGTCGAAGTAGCCGCCGATATTGAGTACGCCGAGTCCGAGCGCGGTGGCGACGAGATTGAGGTTCTGGGCGAGATGTCCCGCCTCCAGCAGGATGAAGCGATAGGCGCGGTCGCCGTACTTGAAGGTGGCGCGCTCGAAGAAGGCGGCGACGAAGAAGGTCGCGCTCGCGCCCATGGCGACCTCGGGCTGCACCAGCGCACGGGCGATCTCCCGCGTACGGTCGCCTTCGACGACATGACGGAGGCAGGAAGCCGAAGGATCGTAATAGAAGATCCCGGGCGGCAGGCCCTCGACGCGGCTCGTGTGCACGTAAACGTCGAGGGGATAGAGGGCCCCGCCCGAAGGCACGACGCGGCACGGGCGCGGAAAGCCCTCCGCCGTGCGGTCGCTGCGGATGCCGTAAGAGTAGCGCAGGAGGGCGGTGAGCTCGGCGAGGGCGAGGCGGCGGGGGCGAAGCGCGCGGGCGGACTCGCGGCTGGTGATGGCTTCCGCGAGAGAGCTTGCGAGCGGCGCCGGCTCCGCCGCGAGCGGGAAGGTGGGATAGCCGCGGTAGCGGAGGCCTTCGCGGGTCTCCATCATGCGCGCCCGCACTTCCTCGTCCGGGAGCCCCGGGCGGTGACGGACCGTCTTGGAGTTCTCGTGGAACAGCTCGAAGACCTCGCCGTTTTCGGGCTCCGGCACGAGAAGCGATGGCCAGGACGGCTTGTCCATGGGCGGCCTCCCCGTAGTCAGGGATAGGGGTGGGGTGCGGGGTTGTCCGCGCCCTCGGGAGCGAAGGCTTCGAGTCCGAGCCTTTGCGGCACCTCATGCAGCCGTCTGCCGCCGCGGGCCCGCCAGCGGTAGCCCATGAAGAGCGGATGGTAGCCGGGCACGACCACGCGCACCACGCGAAGGCCCAGCGGCGCCACGTCCTCGGAGGTGAGATCGGCCACGAGCACGCGGTGACCGGTGGCGAGCACCCGCTCTGTGGCCCGGTCGAGGTCACGTCCCGGATCGCCCGTCGCGAGGCGCGGCAGCTCGTCCGCTTCGAGGCGGGCCCTGGAACGGAAGAGGAAGTCGAAAAAGGAGCGGTTTTCGTGATTGGCGGCGAAACCGAGATGATCCGCCTGTTCCCGCACGTGCTCGAAGACGCCATCCGCCTCCACGGGCGGCATGTCGAGGTGGATGCGCTGGCTGTAGCGGCGCGTGTGGGCGAGCTCCTCGAGCGCCCGGCGGCTCGCTTCCGCCGCATCGAGATGGGCGGCGGCCGCGAACACATAGGCCGGCCGTTCGCGGGACGAGGATTCGAGCACGGCGAGATGCGTGGGAATGCCGGAATCAAGCGTGATGTCGAAGAGATGGACCCGGTCGCCGGTGCGCTCGAAGCGCCGCACCATGTCGTAGCCGACGTCGTCCAGGGTCTCGACGCGGATCCGGGGCGGCGCCACCATCCGCTGCCAGATGATGGTGAAGGAATCGCGCTCGATGACCTCGAGCAGTCCCGAAAGTGCGGCCCTTTCCCACGACAGATGACAGGCGAGGCCGGTGGAGATGGGCTGCACGATCGGCGCATCCCCGCTTCCCTGTACATAGGCGTAGGGGATCCAGACCATGGCGGCGGGAACGAAGACTTGCTGTCCGCTTTCAAGGTCGATCGCAGGCGTCCAGCGCACCCGGGTGAAGGCGTCGAACGGAGCCCAGGGAAAGCCGGGCTCGGCGTACTGCGCTTGCGTGTACAGAGCGAATTCCTGCGGCGGGGCACAGGCGAAGTCGGCTTCCGCGGCCGCAGCGAGGGGGAGCGCTTCGCGCTCGTAGAGGGCCGCGCAATAGCGCTCCACGGCCTCTCCGACCGCCTTGGCGAGGGCGCGCTCGCGCCGTACCGCGGCGCCACCGCTGTTGCGGAAATTCGCCCGCTCCGCGAAGGCACTCGCATCGCAGGCGCGCGCGGCGTAATGGACGAAGGCCGGCTCGCCGGGCTCGATCGGGATCTCGCGCACGGTCTCGATGATGCCCAGGCGGGCATCGACGAGAAGCGGCAGCAGCTCCTCGAGCGCCGCCGCGTCGCGGTCGCCGCCCAGTTCCGGTTTCACGGCTCGTTCCCCGGCATACGGACGCTTCGCCTGCTCGTCCGGGCGGGATGGGCGCGCAGCCCGGAGCAGGCGGGACAGCGCGGCACCCGGAGAAGCCGGCGGCGCTCGAGGGCGGGCTCCATGGGCGCGACCTCGAGCAGATGGCCCACGAGCCCGCCCGGCGTGAGGCCGGTGACGTGGCGTAGCAGTTCGAGGGCTGCGAAATCCGCGACGATCGAGGCCGCGGGTGGCAGCAGGCCGTCGACGATCTGGCCGAAGAAGGCCGCCATCTCGGTGCGCCGCATGAGCTCGCGCTCTTCGAGATGGCTGTCCTGGCGTCGCAGGAAGCACTCATAGCAGGGGCCGGCTCCGGGCTGCACGAGCGGTCCTATGAAGCCGACGCCGTCCTGGAGCACGACGGGCAGCAGGCGCAGCTCCGCGGCGAGGGCGAATTCGTTCCACTCGCGGATCAGCGAGAGGCCGCCGAAATCGCTCGTGACGACGAGCAGATCGAATTCCGGCTCCACCGCCGCCCAGGCCTCGGAGTCGAGGGCGTCCGCCGGCGCCTGTCCGTTTCCGCCGCCGCAATCCCCCTCCTCGATCATCTCCAGGTTGCGCAGCAGCGGATGGTCGATGAGTTCGACCTGGCGGAAGCCGAGCTCGGTCAGGGTATCGCGCATGCGGCTTCCGATGCGGTTGCAGCCGACGACCGCGATCCGCGTGGCGGCGAGCCGGGCGTGCACCTCCTCCGGCTTCAGACCGTGCTGCCAGTAGAACACGTCCGAAGCACGCTCGAGGGAATCCGCCGTTTTGCCGCCCTCAGCCGATTCGGGAAGCAGCAGCCTCAGGGCCACGAGCCGCTCGAGGAGATGGCTTGCCGTCTCCCGCATCTCGGGCTCGATCGCCTCCAGGATCGTCGCCGCCTGCGCGCCGTCGCGGGCCCGGTCGAAGATGGTCTCGACCGCCTCGAGCGCCCCCTCGCCCTCCACGCTGAGACGCGTGTAACCGCGCCTCAGGACGACGCCCCGTTCGGTGATGACGATCTGTACCGGCAGCGCGCGCAGACGGCCCGCGGCTGCTGCCTGCGCCTGGCCCGCTCCCTGCGGCTTCTCCATGGTCTGACCCTTCCTCCCCGTGTGCGATGGCGACCTCCGACGGGATCACGCCGTGCGCAGTTCCCGCATGAACAGGAGCTCGCCTTCGCGATGCTGCAGATAGGCTCCCTTGAAGGTCTCGTAGAGCTGGCGGAAGCGCCTCTGGAAGCGCTCGCGCGGCATGGCGGTGGCGGTGACCGCCTGCTGGCAGTCGAAGAGATCCCAGTCCGGACGGCCGTCCGGACGCTTCATGGTGACGGCATCGAAGTTCTCGAGCAGCGGCGTACCGGGCAGCGGCGTGAGGACGGTGAAGGAGGGATAGCGGATGCGGTGATGCTCGATGAACTGCTCGAGGCGCCGGAAATCGCGCTCGGTTGCAAGGGGATCGATCACGAACTGGGCGAAGACCTCGATGCCGAGCGCGCGGGCGAGGGCGAGGCCCTCCTCGATGCTCGGAATGTCGCAGCCCTTGTTGTAGCGCGCGAGCTCGCCCTCCGTGACGCCGTCGATGCCGATGAACAGGCGTTCGAGCCCGATCTCCTTCCAGGCCGCGATCGCCTCGCGGTTGCGCAGCAGCGTGTCGATGCGGCAGTAGGTGAAGAACTTCCGGCGGATGCCGGCGCGCGCGATCGCCTCGGCGAGCATGAGCATGCGACGGCGGTTGATGAAGGCCTCGTCGTCGACGAGAAAGACCCACGGTTCCTCGATCTGCCGCAGCTCGTCCACCACCGCATCGGGTTCCCGGTAGTGATAGCGCCCCTCCATCGCCCGCCAGATGGAGCAGAAGCTGCAGCGGTAGGGGCAGCCGATCGAGGTGCGCAGCAACGCCACCGGCTTCATCCAGTCGATGAAGTAGCGGTGGCGATCACCCCGGGTGAGACTGCGGTCGGGAAAGGGCATCGCATCGAGCGCGGCCGGCGTCACCGCAGGCGGCGCTCCGCCGGAGCGATACCGACCGTCCGCGCTGCGGCACCAGAGCCCGGGCGCGGGCTCCGGCATCGCACCCTGCTCGAGCGCTTCGGCAATCGCTGCGAGCGGCTCGGTGGCTTCACCCTGGACGATGAAATCCACCGCCGGGTCGAAGAAGTCCTCGGGCAGGAAGCGTGCGTGATGACCGCCCACGACGGTGCGGCAGCAGGATCGCCTCGCCCTCGCCGCGCGACAGACCTTGAGCGCGGCATGGACATGCATGCTGTAGGCGGTGACCGCGACGAGATCGGGCTCGAACGCGCGCAGAGCCGCTTCGAGACCTCCGGGGTGCAGCCGCAGGTCGAGCAGCCGCACCTCCCAGCCGCGTCGCCGGAGTACGGCGCCCACATATTCGAGGGCGAGCGGTTCGGCCACGGCGCCGAGATCGGCCCATCCCAGCACCGGTGAGCCGGGCGAAGGCGGCCAGACGAGGAGCGCACGCATGACTCCGCCCTCTGCCGCGTGCCGCGGCCTGCGGTCGCGTCAGGCTGCGAGCGAGATGTCGGTGGCCGCAGCGGCGCAGCAGCAGGGCG
>CAZHHU010000096.1:0-8525 GCA_964532215.1 uncultured Geminicoccaceae bacterium | reverse complement strand
CCGGAAACCCCATCTCGCGATGGGAAGCCTGTATGCCGGGGGTGCCCACGCGATGCACGACCACGCCGCCCACGCACATGCGGAGCATGCCCGCGGCGAGGCAGCCGGGGGCCATGAAGGGCACGATCATGCCGCCATGGTGGCCGATTTCCGCCGCCGCTTCTTCGTATCTCTCGTCCTCACCGTGCCCGTGCTGCTTCTCTCACCCCTGATCCAGCGGCTCCTCGGTCTCGGTACGGCACTGCGCTTTCCCGGCGACAGCTACCTCCAGTTCGCCCTCGCCGCGGTCGTGTTCGCATACGGCGGCAAGCCCTTTCTCGTCGGCATGGCGGGCGAGCTGCGACGCCTGCAGCCGGGCATGATGACGCTCGTCGCGCTCGCCATCGGCGTCGCCTTCGTCTACTCCACGGCGGTCGTCTTCGGCCTCCCCGGCAAGGTCTTCTTCTGGGAGCTCGTGACCCTCATCGACGTGATGCTGCTCGGTCACTGGATCGAGATGAAGTCGGTGATGGGAGCGTCGGGCGCCCTGGAGGCGCTCGTCCGCCTGCTTCCGGCGACGGCGGCACGCCTGCGCCCCGACGGCTCCATCGAGGAGGTCCCGGTCGCCGAGCTCGCTCCCGGAGATCGCGTCCTCGTGCGTCCCGGCGAGAAGGTCCCCATCGACGGCGTCATCCTCGAGGGGCGCTCGAGCTTCGACGAGTCGATGCTGACCGGCGAGTCGAAGCCCATCGCCAAGGCCCCCGGCGATGAAGCCATCGGCGGTGCGGTCAACGGGGAAGGCGCGGTGGTCATCGAGGTGCGCAAGAGGGGCTCCGAGACCTATCTCGCCCAGGTCATCGAACTCGTCCGTCGCGCCCAGGAGACGCGCTCGAGGACGCAGGACCTCGCGAACCGCGCCGCCTCCTGGCTTACCTGGATCGCGCTCGGTGGCGGCGGGCTCACCCTGTCCGTCTGGCTCGCCCTCGGATACCCCTTGGCCTTCGCGCTCGAACGCATGGTCACCGTGATGGTGATCACCTGTCCCCACGCGCTCGGCCTCGCCGTACCCCTGGTCGTGGCGGTGAGCACCCGGCTCACCGCCCAGAACGGACTGCTCGTCCGCGACCGGGCGGCGTTCGAGCGCGCCCGCGAGCTCGATGCCGTGGTGTTCGACAAGACCGGCACCCTCACCGAGGGGCGCTTCGGTGTCACCGATGTGGTGGTCTTCGACCGCCTGGCCGAGGATGAAGCGCTCGCTCTTGCGGCCGCGCTCGAGAGCCGCTCGGAGCACCCCATCGCCCGCGGCGTGGTGCGCTCGGCAGAGGAGCGCGGCATTCGTCCCGCAACCCCGGAGGCGTTCGAGGCTCTTCCGGGCCGCGGCGTGCGCGGCCGCGTGGATGGCCGCGAGCTCCTGCTCGTGAGCCCCGGATATCTGCGCGAAGCGGGCCTCGAGCTCGCGCATGCACGGCTCGAGCAGCTGGTGGAGGAGGGGAAGACCGTCGTCTTCCTGCTCGAGCACGACCGTCCGCTCGCCGCCCTGGCCCTCGCCGACATCATCCGTCCCGAGGCCCGCGAGGCCGTCGAGCGGCTTTCGGCCATGGGGATCCGCTGCATGATGCTCACCGGCGACAGCCGCCAGGTGGCGCGCTGGGTCGCGCGCGAGCTCGGCCTTGCGGACTGGTTCGCCGAGGTGCTGCCGCATGAGAAGGCCCTCAAGATCCGCGAACTTCGTGCGCGGGGTCTCAGGACCGCCATGGTGGGCGATGGCGTGAACGACGCGCCGGCGCTGGTGGAGGCGGATCTCGGCATCGCCATCGGCGCCGGCACCGATGTCGCCATCGAGTCCGCGGACATCGTGCTCGTGCGCAACGATCCGCGGGATGTCGCCGCGATCCTGCATCTCGCCCGCGCGACCTGGCGCAAGATGGTGGAGAATCTCCTCTGGGCGACGGGTTACAATGCCGTGGCCATGCCGCTCGCGGCCGGCATCCTGCATCCCCTCGGCATCCTTCTCACGCCGGCCGTGGGCGCGGCGCTGATGTCGCTCTCCACCGTCATCGTCGCCATCAATGCGCAGCTTCTCGAGCGGGCGCGGCGACGCCTGCCGGTCTCGACCGCGGAGGCCTGACGGACGGGCCGCCCGGGCGCGGCGCGCGCCGCCCGCCTCGATCCACCTTTTCCGCGCCGCCCACCTTGTTGCCGCCGGCGCCCCCGCCTATGTCAGCGCCATGACGGAACAACGCCGCGAGCGCTCCCATCTCACGGGCCAGCTTCTGGTCGCCATGCCGAGCATGCCGGATCCGCGTTTCGCACGCTCGGTCATCTACCTCTGCGCCCATTCGCCGGACGGCGCCATGGGCCTCATCGTCAACAAGCTCCTCGATCGCGTGAGCTTCGCGGAAATCGCGCGCCAGGTGGGCATCGAGGCGGACGAGATCGCGGTCGAGATGCCCGTCCATTTCGGGGGACCCGTGGAAACCGGGCGCGGCTGCGTGCTCCACTCGACGGATTACGTGCAGGAGCCGACGCTGGTCATCGACGGCGACTTCGCGCTCACCGCCACGGTGGACATGCTCAAGGTCATCGCGGCCGGTGGCGGCCCCAGGCGGCGGCTGCTCGCGCTCGGCTACGCCGGCTGGGCTCCCGGACAGCTCGATTCGGAGCTCCAGGCCAACGGCTGGCTCGTGGTTCCGGCGGACCCGGATCTCGTCTTCGCCGCCGACAACGACACCAAGTGGAACCGCGCGCTGGCCAAGCTCGGGATCGATCCGAGCCTGCTCTCCATCCACATGGGGCACGCCTAGGACTCGGCGCCGGCGAACACCGGCCGCATGCGCGCGAGCTCCTCGGGCGAAAGATGGCAGCGCAGCACATGGCCGCCACCGAGGCGCCGCAGCGGCGGCGATTCGCGCCTGCAGATCGCGCCCAGGCGGCGATGGCAGCGGGGGTGGAAGGGGCAGCCCGAGGGCGGATCGGAGGGTGAGGGCATGTCGCCCTCGAGGATGATGCGCCTTGCACGTCGGCCCGTACCCGGCACCGGCGCGGCCGAAAGCAGGGCTTCCGTATAGGGGTGGTAGGGGGGGTCGAACACCCGCGCGACGGGCCCCGCCTCCACCACCCGGCCGAGATACAGGACCACCACCCGATCCGCGAGATGGCGCACCAGCGCGAGATCGTGGCTGATGAACAGCAGGGTCGTGCGGTTGCGCAGCTGGATGTCCGCAAGCAGGCGGACGATCGCCGCCTGCACCGACACATCGAGCGCGCTCGTCGGCTCGTCGGCGACGACGAGCGCGGGCGCGCCGGCAAAGGCGCGCGCGATGGCCACGCGCTGCTTCTGCCCGCCCGAGAGCTGTGCGGGCCTGCGGTCGTAGATGTCGGGCGCGAGCTGCACCGCCCGCAGCAGGGCGAGGGCCCGCCGGCGCAGTTCGCGGCGGCTCCCGCCACCGCCCGTCCGCGCCAGCGCGCGCAGGATCTGCCGGCCCACCCGCTGGCTCGGGTTGAGGGTATCGAAGGGGTTCTGGAAGACCATCTGCAGCCGCGCAAGGAGCTCCCGCGGCCGGCCGCGGACGGGAAGCTGCGCGAGATCGCGGCCCTCGAACCGCACCGCGCCTGAATCCGCCGTCTCCAGGCCGAGCAGGATGCGGGCGAAGGTCGACTTGCCCGAGCCCGATTCACCGACGATCGCCACCGTCTCGCCCTGCCGGGCATCGAGATCGAGGGCGACATTGGCCTGCACCCGGCGGCGGCCGCGGGCGAACCGGCCGAGAACACCGCCCCCACGGCTGAGAAGGAAACTCTTGGAGAGCCCGCGGACCTCGAGCACGCTGGCACCGATGGCGGGCTCGGGCAGGGGTGCCGTCTGCCGTTCCTCGCTGCGCGGGATATCCGCGTGACGCGGGCAGCGGACGCGATGGCCCGAGTCCGGCTCGAGAAGCGGCGGATGCGCGTCGCAGATGTCCGCCAGGTGATGGGGGCAGCGCGGGGCGAAGCGACAGCCGGTCGGCCAGGCGAGGGGTGAGGGCACGGATCCGGGGATCGGTTCGAGGGGCTTTCTGCGCCGGTCGGAGCCGGCGAGGGGCAGGGCCCGCAGCAGCGCGCGGGTGTAGGGGTGGCGAGGGGCGCGGAAGATCCTTTCCGTTTCCGCCTCCTCGACGATCTCGCCGGCATACATGACCGCGATCCGGTCGCACACCCGCTCCACCAGGCCGAGATCGTGGCTGATGAAGAGCAGCGCCATGCCCCGGCGCGCCGCGAGATCCTTCACGAGATCGACGATCGCCGCCTCGACGGTCACGTCGAGGGCCGTGGTCGGTTCGTCGAGCAGCAGCAGCCGCGGCGCGCCGAGCAGCGCCATGGCGATGACCACGCGCTGCTGCTGACCGCCCGAGAGTTCGTGCGGATAGGAGGCGTAGATGCGCTCGGGATCCGGCAGCTGCACCTCGGCGAGCAGGGCGAGCGCCCGCGCGCGCGCCTCCCGGGCGTCCACTCCCTCGTGCCAGATGGGGACCTCGGCGAGCTGCCGGCCGACGGTCATGGTCGGATTGAGGGAACCTGTCGCCTCCTGATAGACCATCGCGATCTCGGCGCCGCGCAGCCGGCGCATCTCCCGGTCGTCGAGACGCAGGAGATCGCGTCCGAGAAAGCGGATCGCGCCGCCCGTGATGCGACCGTTGGCGCCGAGGTGGCGCATGATCGCGAAGGCGACGGTGCTCTTGCCGCAGCCCGATTCGCCGACGAGCCCCACCGCCTCGCCGGCCTCGATCCTGAGATCGAAGCCGGTGACCGCATGGGCCTCGCCGCGGCGGGTGCGGTAGGCGACGCCGAGACCGGCAATTTCAAGCAGCGGCTCGCGCGCAGCAGGCATGGCTGTGCTCATTCCCTGAGCGACCGTTCGCGCAGCCCGTCGGCGAGCATGTTGAAGCCGAGGACCAGCGAGGAGACGGCAAGAGCCGGCAGGATCATGGCATGGCCGGCGAATGCGCCCATGGGCTGGGTCTCGGCGATCATCGCCCCCCAGTCGGGATCCGGCGGCGGCAGGCCGAGACCGAGAAAGCCCAGGGTGGCGAGGGTGATCGTCGTATAGCCCATGCGCAGACAGGCATCGACGAGCAGCGGACCGCGTGCGTTGGGCAGGAGCTCGACGAAGAGGATGTAGAGCTCGCGCTCGCCGCGGATCTGGGCCGCCGCGATGTAGTCACGGTTTCGCAGATCGAGCACGAGGCCGCGGACGATGCGCATGATGCCCGGCGCCGAGGCGAAGGTGACGGCGAGGACGATGTTGAGGGGCGAGGCGCCGATGCGGGTGATGATGACGATGTAGAGGACCATCACCGGGAAGCTGAGGAGCAGGTTGGCGAGGAAGGACAGCACATCGTCCCAGAGGCCGCCGCGGTAGCCGGCCACCAGTCCCATGACGATTCCCGCCGCATAGGCCGAGAGGGTTGCGAGCGAGGCCCAGAGGAGGACCCGCCGCGCCCCCCAGATGAGGCGCGAGAGAATGTCCCGCCCCTTGGGATCGGTTCCGAGCCAGAACACCGTCTCGCCGTCCGATCCCACCGAGAGCGGCGGCAGCAGCGGCTCGATCGGGCGGTTGGGGTCGAGCAGCGGGAGTGCGGGTGCGAGCAGCGCCAGCACCACCCAGAAGGCGACGAGCAGCGCGCCGGCGACGAGGAGCGGACTTTCCCGCAGAAGTCCCGGCAGCGGGATCGACGACGGCGAAGGCAGGGGCCGCTCACCCGCCATCGCCTAGCGGCCCTCGAAACGGATGCGGGGGTTGAGGAGCATGTAGCCGAGGTCGGAGATGAACTGCGAGAGAACGGCGACGGATACCGCGACCATGGTGCAGGCCTCGATCAGGAAGATGTCGCCGAAGGTGGCGGCCTCGTACAGAAGCGCGCCGAACCCCTTGTAGGCGAAGAAGACCTCGACGACGATCACTCCGGAAAGGAGCCAGTTGAGCTGGAGGACGATGACCGTGAAGGGGGCGATGAGCGCGTTGCGGAGCGCGTGCACGAGCACCACCCGCCAGCGCGGCAGCCCCTTCAGGATCGCGGTGCGCACATAGGCGGACCCCATGACCTCGACCATCGAGGCGCGGGTCATGCGCGCGACGTAGCCGAAATCATAGAGCACGAGCACGAGCACCGGCAGCACGAGCTCGCGCGCATCGAAGCCCGCCGTCATCGAGGAGGTGCCGGGAAGCCAGCCGAGCTGGAACACGAACAGGGCGACGAGAAAGGCGGCGGAGGCGAACTCCGGGATCGAGGTCGTGAACACGGAAAGGAAGGAGATCACCCGGTCGAGAAGGGATCCTTCGCGCATGCCGGCGAGGACCCCGAGGAGCAGCGAGATCGGGATCATGAGGGCGAACACGCAGGCGGCGAGGATGGCCGTATTCGCGAGACGGTCGCGGACGATCTCGGATACGGGCACCTTGTAGCGCAGGGATTCTCCGAAATCGCCCCGGATCGCCCGCAGGAGCCATTCGAGGTAGCGGACGGGAAACGGGCGGTTGTAACCGTTCTGCTGCAGCCACAGCTCGCGCTGTTCGAGCGAGCTGTAGGGACCCAGGACCTTGGTCGCCACCGCGAGCTTGTCCGCCTCGAAGATCGCGAACAGGATCACGGACACCACGGCCATGAGCCCGATCATGGCCGCAAGCCGCCGCGCCGCCAGAGCCAGCATAGTCGCGCGAATCCGCTCCCCGGGAAGCGCCCTGAGCCCGCGGGCCTAGGCTTCGATCCACACCCGGTGGAACTGGTGGTACTGGGTCGGATGGGCGTGGAGGTTGCGGACCTTCTTCGAGGCCACGAAGAACACCGGCCGCCACAGCGGCTGCACGATCACCGCATCCTCCTGCAGGATGCGCTGGACCCGCTCCATCTTCCTGCGCCGCTCCTCGACATCGAGGGTCGCCTCCGCCTCATCGAGCGCGCGGTCGAACTCGGGGTTGCAGTAGTGGCTCTCGTTCCAGGGCACGCCGCAGCGGTAACCGAGCGAGAGCACCATCGTCCCGAGCGGGCGGTGGGTCCAGGCGGTGAAGCCGAACGGTGTCTTGTCCCAGATCTCCCAGTACTGCTGGGTCGGCATGAGGTTGATATCCAGAGTGATGCCCGCGGGCTTGAGCTGCTCGCGCAGGATCTCGCACACCTGCTGCTCCCAGGGGCCGGCGGTGTTGCCGACGTCGATCGACAGCCGCAGCCCGTTCTCGAAACCCGCTTCGCGCAGGAGCCGGCGCGCTTCCTCATAATCCTGCCTGGGCCTGGGAAGGGGAAAATACTCGGGATGGATCGGCGCCACGTGGTGGTGCTCGCCCTCCATGCCGCGGCCGAAGTACACGAGCTTCGGAAACACGGAGGGATCGCAGCAGAGCTGGATGGCACGGCGCACCCGGCGGTCCGTGAAGGGCTCGACGTCCACCTGCATGCGGGCCACGCCCGTCTGCGCGGTCACCGCCTCGTAGATCACCGCCCCGGGGATGGCCTCGGCGATGCGGAGCGAGTCCTTGTCGAGGTCGTAGGTCATGTCGACCTGGCCCGAACGGAAGGCGGCGAGCTGCGCCGGGGACACCGAGCCGTGGTCGTAGTAGTGGATCTCGTCGAGATAGATGGGACCGCCGATGACGGGATCGTCGAGATCGCGGCCCCAGTAGGGGCGCTCCACCTTGCGCAGGATGCACTTCTCTCCCACCGCGAACTCGGCGATGGTGTAGGGACCGGTGCCCACCGGCCATTTCAGCAGATCGCCGCCGCGGTCCTCGAACTCCCGGTGCACGATGCCGGTGGGGTAATTGTAGAGGTTCTCCGGGATCGACAGCACCGGCTGGTTGAGGTGCAGCCGCACGGTGTAGTCGTCGACCCGCTCGATCGCCCCCGCGCGCATGCGTCGGCCCATCTTCGGGGTGCCATCCTCGTTCTTCTCGCCGGTATCGTACTCCTCCGTCATCGCCGAGAAGAGGCCGAGGTTCGAGGAACCGGTCCTCGGATCGAGCCAGCGGGTGAAGTTGAAGACCACGTCGTCGGCGTTGAACTCGTCGCCGTTGTGCCATTTGACGCCGCGGCGCAGATGGAAGGTCCAGGTCCTGAGATCATCGGACGCTTCCCAGCGCTCGGCGAGATAGGGGCGCGTGACGTTGTCGGGCCCGGTATAGGTGAGATACTCGATCATGTGACGGGCGCAGTTCGACTTCTGCGTCCAGTCGAACACCGCCGGATCGCGGATTTCGGGGACGGGCATGGACACGCGCAGGGTGCCGCCCATGCGGGGCGTGCCCGCTTGCTGCGCCCGGAGCGGATCGACGAGCCGCTCGCCGAGGATGCGGCCGGCCATGGCGTAAGCCACGGGCGCGCTCACGCCGAGCAGGCACACCGTGCGCAGGAAGCTGCGCCGATCGCATCGGCCCCGCCGCAGCTGGTCGATCATCTCGTGGACGAGGGGATGAAACCGCCCCCGGGCGCCGTCGTTCGTCATGACTTCCCTTCCCCTGGCCGGTCGCGTTGGCGTGGAGCCGAGGGTAGGGCGCGGCTCATGTGATGTCAAAACGC
>CAZHHU010000095.1:0-8587 GCA_964532215.1 uncultured Geminicoccaceae bacterium | reverse complement strand
GAGGTCACGGTGCGGGATCTCAACCGCAAGATGGACTGGGATCTCCCGGAGGAGCCGGCGGCCACCGTGGCCGGGCTCGTCATCGCCCATGCGGAGCGCATCCCGGCACCCGGCGAACGCTTCGTCATCGACGGCTTCGAGTTCGAGGTCCTCGACCGCAGCGAGCACCGGCTTACCCGCCTGCGCATCCGTCCCCGCGCCGCGGGCCGGCCGCAGCAGCTCGCCCAGGCTTCGAAGTGAGCGCCGCCCTCACACCTCGAAGGGCTCGCCGGGCGTCGCGATGAGCACCCGGCCGCGTCGCACCTGGCGGGCGAAGGTCTGCGGGTCGCCGGTGAGAAGATCGAAGGTCCCCCAGTGAATGGGTACCACGATCTCGAGATCGAGGAATTCGTTGCAGGCGAGCGCCGCCGTATCCGGCCCCATGGTGAAGCGGTCGCCGATGGGGATGAGGCCGACCCGGGGCCGGTAGATGCGCTGGATCAGCGCCATGTCGGAGAAAACGCAGGTATCGCCCGCGTGATACACGCCCGTGCCTTCGGCCTGGATGACGAAGCCCGCGGGATCGCCCATGGTGATCGGCGTGCCGTCCTTGATGATCGCCGAGCTGTGGTGGGCGGGCACCATGCAGTAGCGCACCCCGTCCCGCTCCACACAGCCGCCCGTGTTCATGGGCTCGAGCTTCTCCACCCCCTGGCCGGCGACGTACATGCAGATCTCGAACTGGGCCACGACGGTGGCACCGTATTTCTTCGCGAGCCGCACGGTGTCCCCGAGGTGGTCCTCGTGACCGTGGGTGAGCACGATCGTGTCGACCTTCGCGAGCCGGTCCTCGTACCCCTCGGGATACCTGGGATTGCCGGTCCAGAAGGGATCGATGAGGATGTCGCGTCCGGCCGCCTCGATGTGAAAGGCCGCGTGTCCGAGCCAGGTGATCCGCATCCTCCGCACCTCCCCATGGCGTGACCGCAGGCATCATGACCGCCGGTTGCGGCCGGTCAAGCGCGAGGGCCCGCCCCTTGCGCAGGCTCCGGTTTGACGTGAAACTCGGGCTCGCGGACGACCCACCGGGGAGGCGAAAGATGTGGAGGCGACGCCGCTTTCTCGCGACCGTAACGGCATCCGGGGCGACGCTCGCGGCGCCCGCGGTACTGCGCGCAGGCCCCCGGCTGACCCTCAAGCTCAGCCATTTCCTGCCGCCGACGCACGGCATGCATGTCGATTTCATGGAGCCCTGGGCGCGGGAGCTCGAGGCGCGCACCGGCGGTGCGGTCGCGGTCACCATTTCCCCGGGCGGAACCCCGCTCGGCAAGGTGGCCAAGCAGTACGATCAGTGCGTCGCCGGGGTGGTGGACATCGCCCACGGCCTGCGGGGGATTCCGGGCGGACGCTTCCCGCGCACCTCGATCATCGAACTTCCCTTCATGACGGAAAGCGCGGACGCGGCCACGCGCACTCTGTGGGCGATGTTCCCCCGCTACCTCGAGGTGGAATACCCGGGGGTCAAGGTCCTCGCGCTTCATGCCCACAACGGCGGCCTGATCCATACCAAGGACAAGCCCGTGCGGACCATGGAGGACCTGCGGGGGCTGCGGCTGCGCGTGCCGAGCACGGCGACCAAGCTGATGCTCGAACATCTGGGGGCCATCCCGGTGGGGCTGCCGCCCTCACAGATCTATGAGAATCTCGAAAAAGGGGTCATCGACGGGCTCATCATGCCCTGGGATCCGATCGCCAGCTTCAAGCTCGTCGATCTCATCCGCTACCATCTCGACGCCCGAGCCTATACGGTGGCCTTCTACTTCGTCATGAACGCCCGCCGCTACGAAAGCCTTCCCACCGAGGTCCGCGAGGCGGTAGATGCGATCTCCGGCGATGCCCTGATCGGCAGGTTCGGCGCCTGGTGGAACGCATGGGACGAGCCCGGCCGCCGCGCCGCCATCGAAGCGGGCAATGTGATTACACATCTCTCCGATGAGGAGCGCGATCGCTGGCGGGAGGCCCTGGCCCCGATGATCGACGCCTACCTGGATGGGCTCGAGCAGCAGGGCGTTGCGAACGCGCGTGAGATCCACGCCGCCATGCGGGCCGAGATCCGGCGCCTCGAGGGCTGAGCCGTGCCGCGGATGGGTGCGGTCGGGCTCCGTCTGCGGCTCGCGCGCCTGCTCAGCGGGCTTGCCGGTCTCGCTCTCGCTTTCGCGGCGGCGGTGACGCTCGCGGACATCGGCCTCCGCACCCTCTCCCGCCTCCTCCGTTTCATGACCGGCCAGGCCTATGGCTATGGTCTCGTCGGCGCGGTCGATCTCGTGCAGCTCGGCATCGTCGCCGCGGCCGCCTTCGCGATACCGCAGGCCTTCCTCACGGACGGGCATGTCGCGGTGGATTTCCTCCACCGCCGTCTGCCCGTGCGCTGGCGGCGGCGGCTCGATGTGCTCGCCCGACTGCTCGGCTTCGCCTTTCTGCTGCTCCTGTTCCTGTACGGTCGGGCGCAGCTCGAGACCGTCCTTCTGTTCGGGGACCGCTCGGTGACGCTGCAGCTGCCCATGAGCGCGTACTGGATCCCGTTCCTCGCGGGTCTCGCCCTGTCCGCGCTCGCGGCAGTACTTTCGCTGTTCCCCGACCGCTCCCGCCGGCGCTCATGACCCCCGCGCTTCTGGGCGCGCTCGGCTTTGCGGTCGCGCTCCTGCTCGTGCTGCTGCGGGTTCCGGTCGCCGTGGCGATGGGGCTCGTGGGCGCCCTCGGGCTCGCCGTGACCGACGGCTGGACGACGGTCGCCTTCGTGCTCGGCGCGGCCCCCTTCGAGGCGATCTTTCCCTATTCGCTCTCCGTGGTTCCCCTGTTCGTCGCCATGGGTGTCTTCGCGGCGCGGGCGGGGCTCTCCGCCGCCCTGTTCCGCGGCGCCCAGGTGTTCGTGGGCGGCTTTCGCGGCGGGCTCGCGCTCGCCACGGTGGGCGCCTGTGCCGCCTTCGGCGCCATCTGCGGTTCCTCCCTCGCCACCGCGGCCACCATGGCCCGCGTCGCCTTCCCGGAGATGCGCGCGCGGGGCTATGCCGCCTCCCTCGCGGCGGCCTCCATCGCCGCCGGGGGCACGCTCGGGGTGATGATTCCGCCGTCGATCCTGCTCGTGATCTACGGACTCCTCACCGAACAGTCGATCGGTGCCCTGTTCGCGGCCGCGCTCCTGCCGGGGCTGCTCGCGACCCTGCTCTACATGATCGCGGTGCGTCTCGCCCTCGCCTGGCGGCCCGAACTCGCGCCCGCGCGCGAGCACCACGACTGGGAGACGCGCATGCGTGTACTGCGCGACATCTGGCCGGTCGCGGTCCTCTTCCTGCTCGTCATCGGCGGCATCTACGCGGGCCTGTTCTCCCCGACCGAGGCGGCGGCGGTGGGGGCCTCGGGTGCGGTTCTTCTCGCCCTCCTGCGGCGCGCGCTCACCGCGGCGGTATTCGCCGACGCCGTGGCCGAGACGACGCGGATTACCGGCATGATCTTTCTCGTGCTCATCGGCGCCTCGATCTTCAACTACTTCGTCGACGCCACCGGTCTTCCCCGCAGCCTCGTGGGTGCGGTCGCGGCCACGGGCTGGCCGCCGCCCGCGGTGATGGTCGCCGTCCTTCTCGCCTATGTGCTGCTCGGCTGCTTCATGGACAGCCTGAGCATGATCCTGCTCACGATCCCCTTCGTCTTCCCGCTCGTACAGGCGCTCGGCTACGATCCGGTATGGTTCGGGATCGTCGTCGTCACGGTGGCCGAGCTCGGCCTCATCACGCCGCCCGTGGGCATGAATCTGTTCGTCATCCAGGGCACGATTCCGGGCCTCGCGCTTGCGACCATCGTCCGCGGCCTGCCGCCCTTTCTGCTCGCGGACCTGCTGCGCCTCGCGCTGCTCCTGGCCTTCCCCGGCCTCGCCCTGTGGCTGCCGCAGCGGCTGTTCTAGCTGCCGCTCAGTCCTTGGTGCCGGAGACGAGCTTGCGCTCGGAAAGCCAGGGCATCATCGCGCGCAGCTTCTCGCCCACGGCCTCGATCGGATGTTCGGCCTCGAGCCGGCGCAGGGTCTTGAAGCGGGTCTGGCCGGCCCGGTTCTCGAGCACCCACTCGCGGGCGAAGCTGCCGTCCTGGATCTCCTTGAGGATGCGTCGCATCTCCGCCCGCACCGCGACATCGATGAGGCGCGGGCCGCGCGTGTAGTCGCCGTACTCGGCGGTGTTGCTGATCGAATAGCGCATGTTCGCAAGCCCGCCCTCGTAGATGAGGTCGACGATCAGCTTCACCTCGTGCACGCACTCGAAATAGGCCATCTCCGGCGGATAGCCGGCCTCGACCAGGGTCTCGTAACCTGCCTTGATGAGGGCCGTGAGGCCGCCGCAGAGCACGACCTGCTCGCCGAAGAGGTCCGTTTCCACCTCGTCGCGGAAGCTCGTCTCGATGATGCCCGCACGCCCGCCGCCGATCGCCGCCGCGTAGGAGAGGGCGAGCTCGTGGGCGGCCCCCGAGGCGTTCTGATGGACCGCGAGCAGACAGGGCACGCCGGCACCGCGGAGATACTCGGAGCGCACGAGATGACCGGGTCCCTTGGGGGCGACCATCATGACATCGAGATCCGGCCGCGGCTCGATGAGGCGGTAGTGGATGTTGAAGCCGTGGGCGAACATGAGCGCCGCGTTCTCGCGCAGATGCGGAGCGAGTTCCTCACGGTAGAGATCCGCCTGCAGCTCGTCGGGCACGAGCACCATGACCACCTCGGCCCAGGCCGCCGCCTCGGCCGGGGTGAGCACGCGCAGGCCTGCCTCCTCGGCCTTGGCGCGCGAGCGCGAGCCCTCCCTGAGCCCCACCGCGAGCTGCTCGACGCCGCTGTCGCGGAGGTTGTTGGCATGGCCGAAGCCCTGGCTGCCGTAGCCGATCACCGCGACCCTGCGGCTGCGGATGAGGCCGAGGTCGGCGTCGCTGTCGTAGAACACCCGCATCTCACGCTCCTCCGGTTCCGCCTCTTCAGGCCGATCCCTGCTTCTCTTCCCGACCGCTGTCGAGGATCACCTCGCCGCGCCCGATCGCCACCACGCCGGCGCGGCTCACCTCCACCGGCGCCACCAGATCGATGAAGGCGTCGATCTCCTCGGAGCTGCCGGTGACCTCGAAGATGAGCCCGCCCGGCGTGCTGTCGACGAGGCGCGCGTGCATGAAGTCGGCGATCCTGAGCGCCTGCACGAGCCGCTCGCGGTCGCCGAGCACCTTCACGAGCGCGAGCTCGCGCGCGATGTGCGGTCCCTCGACGGTGAGATCCTGGACCTCGTGCACCGGCACGAGCTTGGCGAGCAGGGCCTTGATCTGCTCGATCACGAACTCGGTGCCCGAGGTGACGATGTTGATGCGCGAGAGGTGGCGCACCGGGTCCACCTCGGCGACGGTGAGGCTGTCGATGTTGTAGCCGCGCCCGGAGAAGAGGCCGATCACCCGGGCGAGCACGCCGGGCTCGTTGTCGACGAGCACGCAGATGGTATGGGGACGTTCCTCTGGCTGCTGCTTCATCATCTGCTCTCGGACGGGAATGAGCGGCGCTCAGACGAGGACCATGCCTTCTTCGGATATCGCCTCGCCGCTGCCGTCATCCTCCGGGCAGAGCTTGATCTCGTTGTGCGCGGCGCCGCCCGGGATCATGGGATAGACGTTCTCGACCGGATCGACGACGATCTCGGTGAGCACGAGTCCGTCGTGGTCCAGCATCGCGGCGATGACCTCGTCGAGCTCGCCGACCCGGGTCGCCCGCAGTCCCCTGGCGCCGAAGGCCTCGGCCAGCTTCACGAAGTCCGGCAGGCTGTCCATGTAGCTTTCCGCCCGCCGGCTGCCATGGAAGAAGTCCTGCCACTGGCGGACCATGCCCATCCAGCGGTTGTTGATCATGAAGATCTTGACCGGCAGCCGGTACTGCATCGCCGTCGACATCTCCTGCATGTTCATGATCCAGGAGGCGTCGCCGGTGATGTTGATGACGAGCCGGTCGGGATGCGCGATCTGAGCACCGATCGCGGCCGGGAAGCCGTATCCCATGGTGCCGAGGCCGCCCGAGGTCAGCCAGCGCTGGGGACGCAGGACGGGAAAGTGCTGGGCCGCCCACATCTGATGCTGGCCCACGTCGGTGGTGACGATCGGATCGCGATCTCTGACGAACTCGTAGAGCCGGCGGATCGCATACTGGGGCTTGATCTTCTCACCTTCCTGCCGGAAGCGCAGGCTGTCGACGGCACGCCAGCGCTCGATCTGGCCCCACCAGGGTGCGAGGCGCTCGCGATCCACGCCCTGTGCGCGCCGCTTCCAGACCTCGAGCAGGAGCTCGAGGGTCCGCTCGGCGTCGCCCACGATCGCCACGTCGACGGGCACGTTCTTGTTGATCGAGGAGGGATCGATGTCGATGTGGACCTTGCGGCTGCGCGGCGAGAAGCCGTCGAGGCGTCCGGTCACGCGATCGTCGAACCGCGCCCCGACCGCGATCATGAGATCGCAGTCGTACATCGCCATGTTGGCCTCGTAGGTGCCGTGCATGCCGACCATGCCGAGAAACTGCGGATCGTCGGCGGGAAAGGCCCCGAGGCCCATGAGGGTGAGGGTGATCGGACAGCCGCTCGCGCGCACGAATTCGGTGAGCAGGGCGCAGGCGAGGGGGCCCGAATTCACCACCCCGCCGCCGGCGTAGATGATCGGCCGCTCCGCCCGGAGCAGCAGCTCCACCGCCCGCTCGACGCGCTCCGGGTCGGGCTCGCGCCGCGGCTGGTAGCGCCGCTTCACCGCCGCGCTCTCGGACAGATAGGGAGCCGGTCCCATGAGGATGTTCTTGGGCAGATCGACGACCACGGGACCCGGCCTTCCCGTGCGCGCGACGTGGAAGGCCTCGTGGAGAACGCGCGCCAGATCTTCGGCACGCTTGACGAGATAGTTGTGCTTGGTGCAGGGGCGGGTGATGCCCACCGTATCCGCCTCCTGAAAGGCGTCGTTGCCGATCATGTGGGTGGGCACCTGGCCCGTGAGGCAGACGACGGGCACGCTGTCCATGAGCGCATCGGTGAGCCCGGTGACGGTGTTCGTCGCGCCCGGTCCCGAGGTCACGAGAACGACCCCGACCCTGCCCGTGGAGCGGGCATAACCCTCCGCCGCATGCACCGCCCCCTGCTCGTGGCGCACCAGCACATGGCGGATCCGGTCCTGCTTGAAGAGCTCATCATAGAGAGGAAGTACGGCCCCGCCGGGGTACCCGAAGATGACCTCCACCCCCTGCTCGAGCAGGGCGCGGATCACGACCTGGGCGCCGTTCAGGGTCTCGGCCTCGACCGAGGAAACGGACGGGTTCGGGGCGCTCATCGGCTGGAACTCCATGTTCTCGGTGATCGACGGTGCCCGGAATCGCGGCGCAGAACCTCGCGCCGTCGGGAGCTTCCCCGCGGGTGCGGAAAGCTAGCCATGCCTCCGGCCGCGGTCAATCTTCCCGCATGCGTCGCGAAGCCTCAGGCGGGCGCGCCGCGGCATTCACAAACCGTTCCCATGGCGTTAGGATGTTCATAAGCTGCATGAACCGGGAAGGTTCGCATCGGGAGGAAGGCCGGCCATGCTCATCGATCCCTTCGGGCGGCGCATCACCTACGTGCGGATCTCGGTCACCGACCGCTGCGATTTCCGCTGCACCTACTGCATGGCCGAGCACATGACCTTCCTCCCCAAACGGGAGCTCCTCACCCTCGAGGAGATCGTCCGCCTCGCCGACGTGTTCATCGATCTCGGGGTCGAGAAGATCCGGCTCACCGGCGGCGAGCCGCTTGTGCGCCGCAACATCATGTTCGTCATTCGCGAGCTCGGCGCGCGGGTCCGTGACGGCCGCCTGCGGGAGCTCACCATCACCACCAACGGCAGCCAGCTTTCCCGTTATGCGGAAGAGATCGCGGCAGCTGGCGTGCGCCGGCTCAACATTTCCCTCGACACGCTCGATCCCGCACGCTTCGAGGCGATCACCCGCTGGGGCAAGTTCGACCGCGTCATGGCCGGCATCGAAGCGGCCAAGGCCGCGGGCCTCGCGATCAAGATCAACATGGTCGCGCTCCGAGGCTTCAACGAGGACGAGTTCGACCGCATGATCGCCTGGTGCGGCGCCGAGGGCTTCGACCTCACCCTCATCGAGACCATGCCCATGGGCGAGGTGGATGTCGATCGCACCGATCAGTATCTGCCCCTCTCCCTGGTGCGCGCGCGCCTCGAGAAGCGCTGGACGCTCACCGACATTCCCGACCGCACCGGCGGGCCCGCGCGCTATGTGCGGGTGGAGGAGACGGGACGGCGCCTCGGCTTCATCACCCCGCTGTCGCACAATTTCTGCGAGAGCTGCAATCGGGTGCGGGTGACCTGCACGGGCACCATGTACATGTGCCTCGGTCAGGAGGATCGGGCGGAGCTGCGCGATGCGCTGCGCGCCTCCGAGTCCAACGAGCTCGTGCGCCAGGCCATCCTCGAGGGCATCGCGCGCAAGCCCAGGGGCCACGACTTCGTCATCGACCGCCGCCACCGCCGCCCGGCGGTGACGCGGCACATGAGCGTCACCGGCGGCTGA
>CAZHHU010000094.1:0-8669 GCA_964532215.1 uncultured Geminicoccaceae bacterium | reverse complement strand
CGCGCATGCGCATCGCGCGGAGGTGCAGAGGGTGTTCCCGGATTTCGCAGCCAGGCTCGCCTCGGTGCGTGTCTCGGTATCCCAGGCGGGCTACAACACGGTGGTGGAGGCTCTCGCCTGTCGCACGCCCATGGTCCTCGTGCCCTTCGGCACTGCGCGGGAGGACGAGCAGGCGCGCCGGGCGCGGATCATGGCCGGGCGGGGTTTCGCGGTGCATCTCGAGGCCTCCGAGCTCACGCCGCAACGGCTCGCGGCAGCCATCGATGCCGCCGCGGAGATGCGCATCGCGCCGCGCGGCATCGCCTTGGACGGGGCGCGGCGCACTGCCCGGCTGCTGCGGGAGGCGGTGGACGTTTTGGGCTGAAGGCATGGATCTGTGGTGGCGCGACGACGACGCCGGAGGGGACGGCCCGGAGCTCGAGCGGCTCCTCGCGCTCGCCGCGGCGCTCGAGCTCCCGCTCATGCTCGCGGTCGTGCCCGCCTGGCTCGGCGAGACCGCCCGCCGGCGCATTCTGGGCTGCCCGCAGGCGACCGTGGTCCAGCACGGCGTCGCCCACGAGAACCATGCCCGGCCCGGGGAGAAGAAGATCGAGCTCGGCGGCGCGGTCGATCGGCCGCGTCTTCTGCGCGAGCTCGTCTGCGGCCGCGAGAGCCTCGAGCGCGCCTTCGCGGATCGCTTCCGCCCGGTGCTCGTGCCCCCCTGGAACCGCATCGACGCGGAGATCGAACGCCGCCTCCCGCAGCTCGGCTACCGCGCCGTGTCGACGGAATACCGCCGCCGGAGTCCGCGGGTTCCGGGACTGCTGCGGCTCGATGTCCATCTCGATCCCGTGGACTGGAGGAACCGCCGTCCCTTCACGGCGGCGGAGATGCGCGAGGCGTTCGCCCGTCTTCTGGAGGCCCGCATTCCCGGGCCCTTCGGGATCGTGACCCATCACCGCGTGCTGAGCGATCGCGACTTCGACGTTCTCGGCGGCTTTCTCGCGGATCTGCGCGCCAAGGAGCGCGCCCGCTTCCTCTCGACGGACGAGCTCCTCGGAGCGCCCGCATGAACGCGCCCCTGCTCTCGGTCGAGGATCTCACCTTCGGCTTCGAGGTGGATGGCGGTCACGTTTCCGCGGCCCGCGGGGTCAGTTTCGAGGTGCCCCATGGCCGCACGGTCGCGCTCGTGGGCGAGAGCGGCTCGGGCAAGACGGCGATCGCCCAGTGCATCCTCGGGATCCTGCCGGCGAACGCGCGCATCGCAAAGGGGCGGATTCTCTTCCGCGATCCCGAACGGCAGGAGCCCGTGGATCTGCTCGCGCTCGACCCGGAGGGTGAGGAGCGACGTCGCATCCGGGGCGGACGCATCGCCATCGTCTTCCAGGAGCCGATGACCGCGCTCTCGCCGCTGCACACCGTCGGCGATCAGGTCGGCGAGGCGCTCCGGCTCCATCGTCCGGTCTCGCGCCGCGAGGAGCGCGCGCGGACCCTCGAGATGCTGGCCCGGGTGGGCTTTCCCGATCCCGAGCGCGCCTATCGGGCCTATCCCTTCGAGCTTTCGGGCGGACTGCGCCAGCGCGCGGTCATCGCCATGGCGCTCATGTGCCGCCCCGCGCTGCTCATCGCCGACGAACCCACGACCGCCCTCGACGTCACCGTCCAGGCGCAGATCCTGAAGCTGCTCGCGGATCTCCAGGCCGAGTTCGGCATGGCGGTCCTGTTCATCACCCACGATCTCGGCATCGTCGCCAATCTCGCCGACGAGATGGTGGTGCTGTACCGCGGACGGGTGATGGAGAAGGGACCTGCCGCGGAGCTCATCGCGCAGCCGCGTCACCCGTATCTCCGCGCACTCCTCGACGCCGTGCCGCGCCTGCACGACGATCCGGACCGCAGGCTCACGAGCCTGCGCGAGCTGGGCGACCGCCGGGCGATCGAGATGCTCCGCCCTCTCGTCCGGCACGAGATTCGCCGCAACGCCCCGCTGCTTCGCGTCGAGGGGCTCGAAAAACGCTTCGTGCTGCGTGCGGGCGGCTGGCTCCATGCGCGCAAGCGCATCCTGCGCGCGGTCGAGGATGTATCCTTCGAGATCGCCGCCGGCGAATGTTTCGGGCTCGTGGGTGAGAGCGGCTCGGGGAAGACGACGGTGTGCAAGCTCATCCTCCGCGCCTTCGAGGCCGACGGCGGCCGGGTGCTGTTCGGCAGCGACGGCGAGACGGTCGATCTGCTGCGTCTCAGCGAGCGCGAGCTGCTGCCGCTTCGGCGCCGCATCCAGTACATCTTCCAGGATCCCTTCTCCTCGCTCGATCCCCGCATGACGGTGCTCGACATCGTGGCCGAGCCGCTCGTCATCCACGGCATCGGTACGAGGGAGGAGCGGATCGAGCGCGTGCGCGCGCTGCTCACCGCCGTCGGCCTCGAGCCGCGTCACATGCGTCGCTATCCGCACAGCTTCTCGGGCGGCCAGCGCCAGCGCATCGGCATCGCCCGCGCGCTCGCGCTGGGGCCCGAATTGCTCATCTGCGACGAGCCCGTCTCCGCCCTCGACGTCTCGGTCCAGGCCCAGATTCTCAATCTGCTCAAGGATCTCCAGCGCGAGCTGGGACTTACGTATCTGTTCATCTCCCACAATCTCGCCGTGGTCCGCTACCTCGCGCAGCGCATCGCCGTCATGTGCCGGGGAAGGATCGTCGAGCTCGCGCCCACCGGGGTATTGTTCGACGCACCCCGCCACCCTTACACGAGGGCCCTGCTCGCAGCCATTCCCGAACCGGATCCGACCCGCCGGCTCGACTTCGCAACGGTTGCGGAAGCGGGGATGGCGGCGCCGGAGGAATGGCCCGCGCCATTTACCTTGCGCGACGGGCCCGGCAAACTGGTGCCGGTGGGGCCGGGACATTTCGTCCGCTTCGGCGCCTGAGAAGGGAGGGAGCGCGGTGGCGACAGATTCGCACAGAGCGGCAATGCTCGCGCTGATGGTCCTGCTGGCGGGCACGGCGGCCCGCGCAGCGCCCCCGGCGGAGCCGCTGGTGCTCGATGACATTCCCGAGATCGGCCGACCCGGTGGCGTGCTGCGGATGCTCGTCTCGCGCAGCAAGGACACGCGCCTTCTTTACGTGTACGGGCATGCGCGGCTCGTGAACTATACCCCCGAGCTCGAGCTCGTGCCCGATATTCTCAGGGCGTTCGAGGTGGAGGAGGGGCGCATCTTCACCTTCCAGCTGCGCAAGGGGCACCGCTGGTCGGACGGCGAACCCTTCACCACCGAGGATTTCCGCTTCTGGTGGGAAGACATCGCGCTCAATCCCGAGCTCTATCCAGCAGGTCCACCGATACAGATGCTCGTGGAGGGGGAGCCGCCCGAGGTCGAGGTGGTGGACGAGCTGAGGATCCGCTACCGCTGGTCGAAGCCGAATCCGCTCTTCCTGCCTTCGCTCGCGCAGGCGACGCCGCTCATCATCTACGCGCCGGCCCACTACCTCAAGAAGTTTCACAAGAAATACCAGGACCCGGGCAAGCTCGCCGAAATGATCGAGAAGGACAAGGCGCGCGACTGGGTGCAGCTGTTTCTGAGACGGGCCAAGGCGTACAAGGTGAACAACCCGGATCTCCCCACGCTGCAGCCCTGGGTGCTGGAGACCCGCCCGCCCGCCCAGCGTTTCGTCGCCGTGCGCAACCCCCATTTCCACCGCGTCGATGCCCGCGGGCAGCAGCTCCCCTACATCGACCGCATCGTGCTCGAAGTCGTCGATTCCAAGCTCATTCCGGTGAAGACGGGTGCGGGAGAAACGGATCTCCAGCCGCGCGGCCTGTCCTTCCGGGATGTCACGTTTCTCAGGGAGAGTGAGCCGCGCTCCGGCCTCAGGACGCTGCTGTGGAAGGAGGGGCGGGGCGCCCATCTCGCCCTCTATCCCAATCTCAATGCCGCCGACCCCGAGTGGCGCCGGCTCATGCGCGATCGGCGCTTCCGCCTCGCGCTCTCGCTCGCGATCGACCGCGAGGAGCTGAGCAAGTATCTCTACTTCGGCCTCGCCAGGCCCTCGAACAATACGATCCTGCCCGAGAGTCCGCTCTACGACGAGGAGATCGGCACCGCCTGTCTCGGTCACGACCCGGCGCGGGCCAATGCCCTCCTCGACGAACTCGGTCTCGCGCGGCGCAACGCGGAGGGCATCCGTCTTCTCCCCGACGGCAGGCCGCTCGAGCTCGTGGTCGAGACCGCGGGCGAGGAGCAGGAGCAGGTCGATGCGCTCGAGCTGATCGCCGATGACTGGCGCGAGATCGGCTTTCGCATCCACGTCAAGCCGAGCGAGCGCGAGGTGCTGCGCAACCGCATCTTCGCGGGCCAGGCCCTGATGACGATCTGGTACGGGATCGAGAACGGCGTGCCCACACCGGCCATGAGTCCGCACGAATTCGCGCCCACGAGCCAGTACGACCAGCCGCAGTGGCCGATGTGGGGGCAGTACTACGAGACCCGTGGCAAGGCGGGCGAGCCCCCCGACCTTCCCGAAGCCGCACGCCTGCTTGAGCTGTTCGAGAGCTGGAAGCGCGCCACCGCCGAAGGCGAGCGCCGCCGCATCTGGAAGGAGATGCTGCGGCTGTATGCCCGTCAGTGCTGGACCATCGGCCTGGTGCGGGACGTGCTCGTTCCCGTCGCCGCCCGGAAGACGCTTCGCAACATTCCCGAGCGGGCGATCTACAGCTGGGAGCCCCACGCCCAGATCGGCATCTACCGTCCCGACACCTTCTTCTACGCCGAGTAGGCAGGCCAGCTATTCCCGGAACTGGGGATCGACGGGCACGCGCAGGGCCTGGGCGAGGCGGTTGGTCTCGGCGGCCATGCCGACCACGGCGAGCAGCTCGCCGTACATCTCCTCGCTCATGCCCTTGGCGCGCGCGGCCGCGGTGTGGCTCGCGATGCAGTACTCGCAGCCCTGGGCGACGCTCACGGCGATGTAGATCAGCTCCTTGACGAGCGGATCGAGCGCACCCGGGGCCATGACCTCCTTGAGGCTCTCCCAGGTCCGCCGCAGCGTAGGCGGATGAACCGCGAGCGCCTTCCAGAAGTTGTTGACATCCGGAACCCCGCGCACCGCCTTGATGTCGTCGAACACCGCCCGGACCTCCGGGCTCGCCTCCTCGTACTCGACGAGCTTCGCCATCGCCGATGCCTCCTCTCAGAGCCCGCGGGCGAGCCTACAGGAGGTCGCGCAGCATCGCCACGAGCGGCCGGTCCGCGGGAGGCATCTCGAGCTCCGCGAGCCGCTCCGGCCGCAGCCAGCGCGTCGCCTGTCCCTCGCGGCCACGCGGGATGCCGCGCCAGATGCGGCAGACGTAGAGCAGCATGAGGAGATGGAAGTCCGGATAGCGATGGGAGGCGAAGGTGAGCGGCGCGAGGCAGCTCTCCTCGGTGTCGATGGCGAGCTCCTCGGCGAGCTCGCGCACGAGACAGCGCTCCGGCGTCTCGCCGGGCTCGAGCTTGCCGCCCGGAAATTCCCACAGCCCCGCCATCGGGCGACCCTGCGGACGGCGGCAGACGAGCACGCGACCGTCGGCGTCGACGAGCGCGCAGGCGGCAACGAGAACGAGCTCAGCTCCGGTAGCTGGCATTGATGTCGATGTAGCCGTGGGTGAGATCGCAGGTCCACACCGTCGCCGTGCCGGGCCCCTCACCGACCACGATCTCGATGAGGATCTCCCGGCCGCGCAGATGGGCGGTCACGGCGGCCTCGTCGAATTGCGGCGCGGCACAGCCGTCGCGGGCCACCCAGTGACCGCCGAAGGCGATGGCAAGCCGCTCCCGTGCGATGGGTTCGCCTGCCCGCCCCACGGCGGCGACGATCCGCCCCCAGTTGGCGTCCGCGCCGGCGATCGCCGTCTTGACGAGGGGCGAGTTCGCGACCGTGAGACCGATGCGCCGCGCGGAGGTCTCATCGAGCGCGCCGCGGATGCGGATCTCCACGAAACGCTGGGCTCCTTCGCCGTCCCGCACGATGAGCTGCGCAAGCCGTCGACAGACCTCTTCGAGCGCCCGCTGGAACGGCGCCAGGCGCGCGTCGTCCGGGCGCTCGATGGGCGGGGTTGCGGCCCTGCCGGTCGCGAACAGGAGCACCATGTCCGAGGTCGAGGTGTCGCCGTCGACGGTGATCGCGTTGAAACTCTGCGCCACCACGCGCGCGAGCAGCGGTTGCAGCACCGCCGGGGGCAGGGCGGCGTCCGTGAACAGGAAGGCGAGCATGGTCGCCATGTTCGGGGCGATCATCCCCGAGCCCTTGGCGATGCCGAGAAGTGATGCGGGCACACCGCCGACCTCGAAGCGCGCTTCGGCGAGCTTGGGGAAGGTGTCGGTGGTCATGATGGCATGAGCGAAGTCGAGCGCGCCATGCGGGGCGAGCCCGGCGACGAGCGCGGGCAGCTTAGCGGTGATGCGCTCGACGGGCAGGCGCTCGCCGATCACGCCGGTGGAGGCCACGAACACTTCCTCGCGGGCGCAGCCGAGTGCGGCGGCGACGGCGTCGGCTTCCTTGCGCACCGCTTCGTCACCTTCCGCGCCACGGAAGACGTTGGCGTTGCCCGCATTGACGAGCAGCGCCCGGGCCCGCCCGTAGCGCAGGATATCCCGGCACCAGCAGACCGGGTGTCCGGGCGTTGCGGAGCGCGTGAAGACCCCGGCTGCCGCAGCATGCGGCTCGAACACCGCGAGGGCGAGGTCCTTACGATCGCGGTAGCGCAGCCGCGCCTCGACGGCGGCAAGGCGCACCCCGGGGATTCCGCACGGGGCGGAGATGCGCTCCGGCGCGAGCGGCGAGACGGTTCCGCTCATTCCTCCTTGGGCGCCTGCTCGGACAGGCCGAGCGCCTCCTCGTAGCGCTCGATCTCGGCGCTCTGGCGCAGCTCCTCGACGAAGTCGCGGATCGCCGCGCGCGCGACCCGCAGACGGACCTTGTCCTGTACCTCCTCGAAGCTCGGAATCTTCGTCCGTTTCTCCTCGAGGCGGATGACATGCCAGCCGAAGCGCGTCTGCACCGGCGTTTTCGTATAGGTGCCGGGCTCGAGCGCGAAGGCGGCGGTTGCGAACTCGAGCACGAGCTGATCCTTGCGCATCCAGCCGAGATCACCGCCTCTCTGGGCCGAGGGGCCGGTGGAGTGGGCCCTGGCGAGCTCGGCGAAATCGGCACCGGCATCGAGCTCGGCGATGAGCTTTTTCGCCTCCTCCTCGGTGGCGACCAGAATGTGCCGGAGGCGGGCCTCCTCGCGCGCGAAGTCCGGCTCCTTCTTCATCTCCTCGTAGGCGGCGCGCAGCTTCTCGTCCGTGGAAGCCTCATTGACGATCCGCTCGAGCAGAGCCGTGCGCAGCACCTCCGCCCGCGCACGCGCGATCGCGGCGCGCACCTCGGGATCCGCGGCAAGTTCGCGCCGCTCCGCCTCGGCCCGCAGCAGCTCGTCGTCGATCACCCGGTCGAGCAGGGGCCGCAGCAGGACCTGCTGCGGGACCTGTCGGTACTGCTCGGGCAGACCCGCATAGGCACGGTCCAGGGCGCTCTTGCGAATCTCGACCCCGTTGACCCTGGCGACCACGGGGTCCTCCGCCCCCCATGCCGCTGCTGCCAGAGCGAGCGGGAGGAGAAAGGCGAGGATGCCGACAGCGCGCATGGCGAATCTCCGGTGATGGGGCCTGAGGGTCGAATCCCCGCCACACCGGAGCGCTCAGCGGAGGTTTCGGACCCTGGCGCCCAAGTGGGCGAGCAGGAGCCGGAAGGCAAGGCCCGGGCGGGGCCCCGCAGTGAGGCGGAAGGGATCGAACGCGGCCCGCGCGAGCACCCGTCGGCTCCAGAGCGCGAGCGTCCGCAGCATGCGCAGGTGAAGCGCCCGGGCCGGGGCAAGAGGTTGCGGAAGCCCGGGGATCGTCGCAAACTGCGCGACCAGTTCCGCGACCGCAGCGCGAATCCGGCTCCGCGCTGCGGCGTCGCGCCCGGCGGCGAGAACGGTCTTTCGCGGCAGCATGTCTTCAGGAAGCACGGAAATGCCGCGGCGGGCATAGTGGGGGAGGGCGCGGAGCAGGCCGCTCACACCGTAGGCCGTGCCGAGATGCGCGAAGAGGGGATCCGGCGCGCCTCCGGCAGCGTCGGGGTCGACCCTGGCGAGCAGTTCGTGCAGCCGCCCCGAGGTCGCGCGGACGAAACGTTCGAAGGCTCCCACGTCGTCGAAGCGCGGTGTGAGCAGAAAGTCCTCGCGGGTATCGACCAGGGCGAGGAGTTCCCGCGCAAGTCCGGGCTGCGCGTGCAGCGGATGGGCGAGGGCGTGCAGCAGCGGATGTTCGGGCACGCCGCCTGCTGCTGTCCGTTCGATGGCCTCGCGCCACCACTGCAGACGCAGCAGGGCCACCATTTCCTCGCTTGCGATCTCCGCCACGCGTACAAGCTCGGCGTTGAGCAGCACCAGCGCGGCGGCTCTGAGCCGTGCGGGCCGGGGCAGCAGGGCGCAGAGCAACGCCCGCTCCGGGTCTCCCCGCCGGGCCTCGGCGAGGAGCCAGGTTTCGGGGTTCGTCTCCGATGAGGAAGGGGGCGGGGTTCGGGACACCACAAGGCCTCGCTGCCCGCTGCACAAGGTGGGACGGCTTTCGTCCGCGCAAAGGGACGTGGGCGCCAGCATCTTCGACGGAGCCTCTCGTGACCTGGGGTTGA
>CAZHHU010000093.1:0-8767 GCA_964532215.1 uncultured Geminicoccaceae bacterium | reverse complement strand
TCGCGCGCCGCGAACCAGCCGTTTTCCCAGGCGAGATGATCGACGGTGTCGAAGGGGTGGGGATTGTCCGTGAGCTGAACGCCGGCCTCGAAGGCCTGCATGCCCGCGATGAAGGCGTCGTGGCGCGGATCCTCGACCGCATGCAGCCCGCCGGTCGTCTCGACGAAGTGCCGGTATTCCGGAAAGCGCATGAGCACCGTCTCGTCGATGCCGCGCGTCTTTCCGGCCAGCAGTTCGCGCCCCCGCGGCGTGAGCCGGAAGCGGTTCGCGGTCACCGCTTCGAGCGCGCCGGCGCAAAGGAGCTGAAGGGCACAACGCTTGAGGCGACGGCGCACCTCCTCCCAGTCCGCCCGCTCAGGCTCTTCCCCGGCTTCGGCGAGCAGATGCCGCAGATGACGCTCGGCCGCCTCGAACCCGTCCTCTCCCGGCGCCGCGCTCTCGAGCAGCGCGATCATGAGATCGCCTTCGTGCAGCAGGATGGGCTCGTCGTCGTTCACGCCAACTCCTCCGCTCCACAACAAGGAGTCCGGCACCGCGTTTTCAAGAGAGGCGCGGCTAGAGGGCGAAGGTGGCAACCAGCGGCGCGTGATGGGACTCGGTCGCGCTCGTGACCGCGAACTCCGCCTCCACCTCGTCCTCGAGGGTCTCGCTGTGAACCTCGAAGCTGCAGAGCGCAGCGAGGAGATTCCGCGACACGAGCATGTGGTCGAACATCACGCGGCGTCCGTGATGGACCACCGAATAGCGGCGATCCGCCGCGAGGCCGCGCTCGAGGGGCACGAGGGCGCGCCAGGCGAGCGCGCCGTTGCCGGTATCTCCGGGCTCGGCGAGGAGGATGCGCGTCGGCACCTCGCTGAGCTCGGCATTGAGGTCGCCGGCCACGATCACGAGCGCCTGCGGATCCTCGTCGAGGATGCGGTCCACGAGCAGGCGCGCCTCGAGGGCCTGCGCGCTGCGCTTGAGCGCCGCGAGCAGGAACCCCTCGGCCCAGCCGTCGGTGCCGTCCCAGACGAAGGGCGCCTTCTTGCGTCCCGGCACCGGCGCCGCGAGCGGGGCGCGGAGATGGAGGGTGAGGACATGGAGCCGCTGGCCCCGCGGCAGCTCAAGGACGGCGTAGAGCAGCGGCCGCTCGAAGTGGAGCTGCTCGCTGCGCCCGCGCGAGGGTCGCGCGGTGAGATAGCGCCAGACCAGCGGGGGCACGAAATCGTGCCGCAGACCCCGGGCCGTGGTGATGGGCAGCCTCGAGAGGATGATGAGATTGTGGACATCGGCGAGCTCGCCCTCCTTCCCGCTTCCGGCCGCAGCCCGTGCGAAGCGGGCATAGGGCGTACCCTCGAGAAGGCGGTCGAGGGCTGCAAGCCGCCGCGGCCCGCCACCGCGCTTCTGCGCGTGAACCTCCTGCAGGCAGAGCACGTCCGCGCGCAGCCTGAGGAGCTGCGGGCGCAGCACGCGGATGCGGGCATCGAGCGGCGGATCGAGGCCGGGACGATCGTCGAGGCTTTCGAGATTGAAGCTCGCGACGCGCAGATGCATCGCGCGCGTCTCCCCGGGCGGACATCCTCCACCCGCAGATGCCCCGGGCGGCACGAACTGTCCAGAGCGGGGCGACGGGCCCGCGGCGCGTCCCCCGGATCACCTCAGCGCATGCGGCAGTCCTTGGCGTAGGCGTCGGCATGGTCGTCGAAGATCTTCTCGACGAGCCGGTTGGTGATCGTTCCGTCCTCGAGCTTCACGACCTGCCGGATGTAGAAGTCCTGAATCGGGAAGTGGTTGACATTGAAGCGGAATTCACCGCGCGTCGTCTCCAGCACGACCCCCTCGAGCGCCTCGCGGAAGGCGGCCCGATCCATCCACTTCGCCCCCGCGCGGCGCACCGCGGCGTCGATGATAAGCGCGGTGTCGTAGCCCTGCGACGCGTAGAGCGAAGGGAGCCGTCCGTAGCGCTCGCGGAAGCTCGCGACGAACTTGCGGTTGAGGGCGTTGTCGAGATCCGGGCTCCACTGGGCACCGTTGAAGGCGCCGACCGCGGCCGCGCCGACCGCCCGCAGGATGTCCTGGCTGAAGGAGAAGGCGGGGCCGAAGAGCGGGATCTCCGCCATGAGACCGGCCTGATCGTACTGCTTGATGAAATTGATCCCCATGCCGCCGGGATAGAAGAAGAACACGGCATCCGGCTTCGCCGCCCGCAGGTTCGCGATCTCCGCCGCATAGTCCATCTGCCCGAGCGGCGTGTAGACCTCGCCCGCGATGGTGCCCTCATAGTAGCGCTTGAAGCCGGCGAGCGCATCGTGCCCCGCGGGATAGTTGGGTGCGAGCAGATAGACGCGGCGGTAGCCCTTCTTCTGCACGAAGGCGCCCGTGGCCTCGTGGTTGTTGTCGTTCTGCCAGGCGGTGTTGAAGAACCAGGGGTTGCACTGCCTGCCGGCGAGCAGCGAAGGACCGGCGTTGGGACTGATGAAGAACACCCGCTTGCGGGCGAGTGTCGGCATCATGGCGAGGGCGAGATTGGACCACACCTGACCGGTCATGATGTAGATGCCGTCGCGGGTGATCATCTCGTCCGTCCTCTGCACCGCGACATCGGGCTTGCGTTCGTCGTCGGCCTCGATGATCACGGTCTCCACACCGCCGAGCCTGCCGCCCAGGTGCTCGAGCGCGAGCCGGAAACCGTCGCGGATGTCGGTGCCGAGGCCCGCGCCGGGCCCCGAGAGGGTGGTGAGCAGCCCGATGCGGAGTTCCTGAGCGCCCGCCGTCCCGGCGGCACCGATCAGGGCCGCACCGAGGACGGCCATGAGCTGTCTGCGCATCCCGGTACCTCCTCGCCGATGGTCTCGCCCGTCTCCTGCCGGCAAGGCTGCCTTCTCGCGCGCCGCCTGTCCAGCAGCGCCGGGCTGGACTGAGGTGAACCCAATCAGAAGTTGAAACAGCTTCGAAGATATGATGACTGTTTTGCAGCAGCCGCAGGGACGAGGCGATGACGGGCCCGGCTTCCGCTTCGCTGGCCGTGCACGCGCGGCGCTGGCTCGACCTGTTGCTGCCGCCCCGCTGCCTCGGCTGCGGCGCTGCGGTGGCGGCACAGGGCGGGTTCTGTGGCGCCTGTTTCGCCGCGCTGCGCTTCATCACCCGGCCGCTGTGCCGGATCTGCGGCTATCCTCTGCCGCGCACGCCCGTCGCCGATCCCCTGTGCGGCGCCTGTCTCGAGCGGCCTCCTCCCTTTGCGCGCCTGCGCGCGGCGCTCGTCTACGAGGACGTCGCGCGGCGCATGGTGCTGCGTTTCAAGCATGGCGGCCGGCTCGAGGGCGTCTCGACCTTCGCCGCCTGGATGATGGAGGCCGGCGAGGAGCTCCTCCAGGATGCCGAGCTGCTCGTACCCGTACCCCTCCATCGCTGGCGGCTTCTCTGGCGGGGCTTCAACCAGTCGGCGCTGCTCGCCCGCGCGCTCGCCCGGGCGTCCGGCCTTGCCGTGATCCCCGACCTCCTCCTGCGGACCCGGGCCACGCCTTCGCAGCAGGGTCTTTCCGCCGCTGCGCGGCGTGAGAACGTGACCCCGGCCGCCTTCCGCATCGCGCGGCGGTGGCGGGGGCGGATCGAGGGCCGGCGGCTGCTGCTCGTGGACGACGTGTTCACCACCGGCGCCACCTCCGAGGCCTGCGCCACCACGCTTCTGCGCGGCGGTGCGGCAGCGGTGGACGTGCTCGCGCTCGCGCGGGTGGTGCGCGAGGAATCCCGGCCTATATGAGCGCTGCGGACCGTTCGCGCGTGAACGCGGCCATGACCCGGGTGGAGATCTATACCCTTCCCCTCTGTCCGTACTGCTGGCGGGCCAAGCGCCTGCTTCGCCGCAAGGGGATCGCCTTTCGCGAAATCAACCTGATGCGCGCGCCCGAGCGACGGGCGGAGATGGAGGCGCGCGCGAACGGCCGCCGCAGCGTGCCCCAGATCTTTCTGGGCGAGCGGCATCTCGGCGGCGCCGACGACCTCTCTCTGCTCGATGCCACGGGAGAGCTCGACCGGCTGCTCGCCGAAGCGGGAGTCGGGGCGTGATCCGCTACCAGCTCGTCTGCGCCTGCGCGCATGAATTCGAGGCCTGGTTCGCAAGCAGCGCCGCTTACGAGGAGCAGCGGTCGGCGGGGCTCCTGCGCTGTCCGCTGTGCGGCGGCGGCGAGGTGCGCAAGGCGCCGATGGCCCCGGCCATCGCGCGCGGCGCGAGGACGCAGGGGGAGGAGCGCCGGAAGAACGACCGGGTCGCGGCCCTCTACCGCGCGCTGCGCGCCATCCAGAACTACGTCGAGACCCATTTCGAGCATGTGGGCCCCCGCTTCGCCGAGGAGGCGCGCAGGATTCACTACGGCGAGAGCGAGCCCCGCGACATATACGGCGAGGCGAGCGAGGCGGAGATCGAGGAGCTCAGCGAGGAGGGAATCCGCGTCGGTCGCCTGCCACGGCTGCCCGATGTGGACGCCTGATCGCCGAGCCGCAGGAGCCTTTTCGCAGCCCGCGCGATTGCACCCCCGGCGCCGGCACCCAATCTCATCTCCAGGCGACCTGCAGGGAGAGGAAGGTGGCGCAGGGGGTGCTTTCGCGCGAAGGAGCGGTGGAGGAGATCGCGGCGCGGCATCCGGCCCGCTACTGGCACCGGCTGTCCGACGGACGCATCCAGTGCGATCTCTGCCCGCGCTTCTGCAGGCTCCACGAAGGCCAGCGCGGCCTGTGCTTCGTGCGCGCCCGGGTCGGGGATGAGCTCCTGCTCACGACCTGGGGGCGCTCCTCGGGTTTCTGCATCGATCCCATCGAGAAGAAGCCGCTGTTCCACTTTCTTCCCGGCACGCCCGTGCTGTCCTTCGGCACCGCCGGCTGCAACCTCACCTGCAGGTTCTGTCAGAACTGGGACATCTCCAAGGCCCGCGCCTTCGACCGCCTGCAGGAGCAGGCGCTGCCTGGGGAGATCGCACGTGCCGCGGCGCGCACCGGCTGCCGCGCCGTCGCCTACACCTACAACGATCCGGTGATCTTCCTCGAATACGCGCTCGATGTCGCGGCCGCCTGCCGTGCGCAGGGCATCCGCAATGTGGCGGTCACCGCCGGCTACATCTGCGCGGAGCCGCGGCGGGAGTTCTTCGCCGCCATGGACGCCGCGAACGTCGATCTCAAGGCCTTCAGCGAGGATTTCTACCGCCGCATCTGCGGCGGTCATCTCCAGCCGGTGCTCGAGACGCTGGAATACATCCACCGCGAGACGGACTGCTGGCTCGAGATCACGACCCTGCTCATCCCCGGGTACAACGACTCGGATGCGGAACTGCGGCGGCTCTGCGAGTGGGTGCGCGGGCGGCTCGGCGCCGATGTGCCGCTCCATTTCACCGCCTTTCATCCCGACTACCGCATGCGCGACGTGCCGGCGACTCCGCCTGCCACCCTGCGGCGGGCGCGGCGCATCGCGATCGAGATGGGCCTTCGCTACGTCTACGTCGGCAACGTGCACGACGAGGAGGCCGAGAGCAGCTGGTGCGCGGGCTGCGGGGAGAAGCTCATCGGCCGCGACTGGTATCTCATCACGGCCTGGAATCTCGACGCCGAGGGCGGCTGTCGCCGCTGCGGCCGGCGCCTTCCCGGGCGCTTCGAGGCCCGCCCCGGGGACTGGGGGCCGCACCGCGAGCTGGTCCGCATCCGCGGCTGAATGCGCAGGCGGGACGCGATCTTGCCCGGGATACGGTCTCTGTTAGATGGGATCACGTCCGCGTCGGGATGTCGGCGAGCGATGAACAGGCGCGCGCTCCTGGCCGCGATCGCGGCGGCCTCGCTGCTTTCCGCCCGAAGCCCCCGGGCGCGGCCGGCGGCGCTGGTGGCGGCCGCCTCCAGCCTCCGTTTCGTGCTGCCCGGGATCGCCGCCGACTTCGCGGCCGAGACCGGTCACAGGGTCGAGCTCGTGTTCGGAGCCTCGGGCAGCTTCTACCGCCAGATCCGCGCCGGCGCGCCCTTCGCGCTCTTTCTCTCGGCCGACAGCCGCTATGTGGAGCGCCTCCACGCCGAGGGTGTGGTGCCGGATCCCGGTGTCGTCTACGCTCTGGGTCGTCTCGTACTGTTCGCGCACGCGCGCTCCCCGCTCGCGGTCGACGCCCGCCTCGACGGTCTCGCGCGCGCCCTCGATCGCGGCGAGATCCGGCGCTTTGCCATCGCCAATCCGGATCGCGCGCCCTATGGAAGCCGTGCGGTGGAGGTGCTCGAGCACCGCGGCCTGTGGCCGCGCATCCGGCCGTTTCTCGTCTATGCCGAGAATGTCTCCCAGGCGGCGCAGTTCGCGGTCTCGGGAAGCTGCGAGGGCGCCATCTTCGCGCGCGCCCTCGGTCGATCGCCGCGCATCCGTGAACGCGGCCGGCAGGCCCTGCTGCCCGCGTCCTGGCACCGCCCGCTCGAGCAGCGCATGGTCCTCCTGGACCCCGGAAATGCCGCCGCCTCCGCCTTTTTCGCCCACCTCACGGGCGCGTCGGCGCGACGACGGCTCGAAGGCGCGGGCTTCGATCTCCCCGCCCGCTCCTGAGCGATGGACTGGCAGGCCTTCTCCGTCTCGCTCCGCCTCGCCTTCTGGACCTGTCTGCTGCTGCTGCCCGCCGCCACCCTGCTCGCCCGCTGGCTCGTCATGCGCCGGCCGCTCGTGCGCCGCCTCATAGGCGTGCTCGTCGCGCTGCCGCTCGTGCTTCCGCCCACCGTCCTCGGCTACTATCTGCTGCGCGCCTTCGGCGGCGGATCGGCGCTCGGCGCGCTCTATGAAGACCTGTTCGGGCAGCCGCTCGTCTTCAGCTTCGAGGGTCTCATCGCCGCGGCGCTCATCTTCAATCTTCCCTTCGCCGTGCAGCCGCTCGAGCGTGCCTTCGCCGCCATTCCGCGGAGCGTGCGGGAGGCCGCCTGGGTGAGCGGTCTTTCGATCCCCGCGACCTTCTTCCGCATCGAGCTGCCGCTCGCCTGGCCCGGACTGCTGTCGGCCTTCGTCCTCGTCTTCGCCCACACCCTCGGCGAGTTCGGCGTGCTGCTCATGGTGGGCGGTGCCATCCCGGGCGAGACGCGCACGGTGGCGATCGCGATCTATGATCGCGTGCAGGCGCTCGACGACGCCGCCGCGGGTGCGATGGCGCTCGTGCTGCTCGCCATCTCCTTCACCACCATCGCGGTCGCCTATCTCGCCGAATCCCGCGGCGGACACCGCGATGGATGAGCTCGGCGCGCTTAGGGTGGAGCTCCGCCAGCCCGGCCCGGTCCCTCTCGAGGTGTCGCTTGCGGTGGAGGATGGCGAGCTGCTCGCCCTCGTCGGCCCCTCGGGCAGCGGCAAGACGACGATCCTGCGTGCGATCGCGGGGCTCTACCGGGCGCGTCATCAGTACATCGCCTGCTGCCGCGAGGTGTGGGCGGACAGCGCGCGCGGTCTCCACCTGAGCCCGCGGCGCCGTCGCGTCGGCTTCCTGTTCCAGGATTACGCCCTCTTTCCTCATCTCTCGGCACTCGCGAACATCGAGATCGCGCTCGCGCTCCGATCCCGCGGCGAACGGCGGCAGCGGGCGCGGGAGCTGCTCGCCGCGGTGCGCCTCGCCGGCCTCGAGCATCGGCGTCCGCATGAGCTCTCGGGGGGACAGCGGCAGCGGGTTGCGCTCGCGCGCGCGCTCGCCCGCGAGCCCCGGGTACTGCTCCTCGACGAACCGTTCTCGGCCGTCGATCAGGTCACCCGAAGGCGCCTCGAGCGGGAGCTCGTGCTGCTGCGCCAGCGCCTGCCGGTACCCACGCTGCTGGTGACGCACAACCTCGAGGAGGCGGCCCGCCTCGCCGACCGCATCTGCGTGCTCCACCACGGCCGCACCCTGCAGGTCGCGCCCCCGCAGGAGATCCTGAACCGCCCCGCATCCTCCCTCGTCGCCCGTCTCGTCGATCTCGCCAACATCTTCGAGGGCCGGGTGCTCGAGCACCGCGACGGACGCACCTGGCTGTCCTGGCGGGGACAACGTCTCGAGGCGCGGCTGCAGCCCGCCTTCGCGCCCGGAAGCCGGGTGTTCTGGGTGGTGCCGCCGGGGTTCATCGTCATGCACCGGCGCGACCGCCCCTCGCGGGGCGAGCGGGAGAACCCGGTGAGCGGAACGATCGCGGAACTCGTGGCCCTGGGGGAGACGACCAATGTCGCGCTCGCCCTGGGCGCGGACGGGGCGCGGCTGCACTTCAGCGTGCCGAGTCACGTGGCGCGGCGCAACGCCCTCGTACCCGGCGCGGCGCTTCGGGTTTCCCTGCTGGCGGACGGGATCCATCTGATGGAAGCGTGAGGGCCGGCGGAAGGAGGCCCTCGATGCCTCTGAGCGGGCGCAGATCCGCAAGCGCGGGCACGCTTCCGTCGCGGTCTGCCAGCCAGACCTGGAGGGAGGCGAGGGGCACCGGCGGGGACCACAGATACCCCTGCCCCTCGATGCAGCCCGCATCGCGCAGGAAGTCCCGCTGCGCCTCGGTCTCGATCCCCTCGGCGAGGACGGGAATATCGAGCGCCCGTGCGAGGGTGAGCACGGCGCGGACGATCGCCGTGTCTTCGGTATCGTCGGGCAGACCGCTCACGAAGGAGCGGTCGAGCTTGAGGCGGTGGATGGGAAAGCGCTTGAGGTAGAGCAGAGAGGAATAGCCGGTGCCGAAGTCGTCGACGGCGAGTCCGATCCCCGCCCGCTCGAGAACGGCGAGATTGTCGCGCACCGCCGGCGTCGTCTCGAGCAGGACCCGCTCCGTGATCTCGAGTTCCAGCGCC
>CAZHHU010000092.1:0-8906 GCA_964532215.1 uncultured Geminicoccaceae bacterium | reverse complement strand
AGGACGACAAGATCCGCGACTTCGCGCGCGCCTGTTTCAACTATGGCCTGCAGCGCGGCTACCCGGTCTACCTCTCGACCAAGAACACCATTCTCAAGGTGTACGACGGCCGCTTCAAGGATATCTTCCAGGAAGTTTACGAGTCGGAGTACAAGGACAAGTTCGAGGTCAGGGGCATCCACTACGAGCATCGCCTGATCGACGACATGGTCGCCTGCGCGCTCAAGTGGGAGGGCGGCTTCCTCTGGGCGTGCAAGAACTACGACGGCGACGTGCAGTCCGACGCGGTGGCCCAGGGCTTCGGCTCCCTCGGCCTGATGACCTCGGTGCTGATGACCCCGGACGGCCGCACCGTCGAGGCGGAGGCGGCGCACGGCACCGTCACCCGCCACTATCGCCTGTGGCAGCAGGGCAAGGAGACCTCCACCAACCCCATCGCCTCCATCTTCGCCTGGACCCGCGGTCTCGAACATCGCGGCCGGCTCGACGACACACCCGAAGTCCAGCACTTCGCCCGCACGCTCGAGCGGGTCTGCGTTGATACCGTCGAATCCGGGAAGATGACGAAGGACCTCGCCCTTCTCATAGGCCCCGATCATCCCTGGCTCACCACCACCGCCTTCATGGACGAGATCGAGGCCGAGCTCCGCCGCCGCGTCGCGAGCTGAGCGGCGCGTTCCGGGGCGATGGGCAGAACGCGCAGTGGAGGGGCAGGCCGGGAGGACCGAACGCAGCGGTTGCAAATTTGCGCCCGTTAGGGAATCGTCAGTCCGTTCCCTCTCATCATCCGTCGGGCCGCATCGCGGGAGCCCGACATGTGGATGTTTCTCGCCTATCTGCTCGTTGCCCTGCAGCTCGTGATCCTGCTCCTGGGCGTTACTCTCGGCATTTCGGGCGGCATTCCGATTCCGCTCGCCTTCTGAGCGTCCGCGCATGATGGAAAGGCGGGATCGCCCCTGCGGGCGATCCGCGGCCTTTCCTTATCCTTTTCAGGTCGAACGGTGGGTTGGGCAGCGGGAGCCCCCGCGCGACGGGCAGGCGGCGAGGCGCCCGGCGCGCGCGAAGGCACGTTCCTTCGGGGTCTCGCCCCGACCGCATCACCTCACAGGTGATAGGCGCTGTCAACCTGGAATAGCGTTAGCTCGATGGATTTCTTGTGGATTACTTGATGAGCCGGCGGCAGAGGTCGGCGAGCTGTGCGAGGTCCGAATAGCGGATGACGATCTCGCCGCCGCGACCACGGTGGCGGATCATGACGCGAAGTCCGAGGCGCCTCGAGAGCTCGCGGGCGAAGAGCGGGATGTCGGGTTCTTCCGTCTGTCCCTGCGGCCGCACATTCCGGGCAGGCTGCAGGCGGCGCTCCCGGCGCACCAGGGCTTCGGTGTCGCGGACGCTCAGCTTTCGGGCGACGATGATCTCGGCGAGGCGTTCGGGCTGCCGCGCGGCGAGCAGAGCGCGGCCGTGGCCGGCACTCAGGCGGCCTTCGCGAAGATGGCGGCGCACCGCCTCGGGCAGTCCGAGCAGCCGCAGGGTGTTGGCCACGTGACTGCGGCTCTTGCCCACCGCGCGCGCAATCTCCTCGGGCCTGCGGCCGTAGTGTTCGACGAGGCGCTGATAGGCCGCGGCCTCCTCGAGGGGATCGAGGTCCTGGCGCTGGAGATTCTCGACCAGCCCGATCTCCAGCGCCTCGCGGTCGTCGAGCTCGCGCACGATGCAGGGGAGTTCGTGCAGGCCGGCGCGCTGGGCCGCGCGCCACCGCCGTTCCCCGGCGATGATCTCGTACCCGCTCGCGAGCGCGCGCGAAGGGCGCACGAGCAGCGGCTGCAGCAGGCCGTGCGTGCGCAGCGAATGGGCGAGTTCCTCGAGCTCGGCCTCGCTGAACTGCTGACGCGGCTGCAGGGGAGAAGGTTCGAGATATTCGAGCGGCACCAGACGCAGGCCGGAATCTTGGCCTGCGCGTGGGGCCGCTTCGCCGAGCAGGGCCTGCAGTCCCATTCCCAGCCCGCGGCGCCGGCTGCGGCCCATCAGGCGGCGTTCCGCTCGCGTCGCAGCAGCTCGCCGGCAAGCTCGGCATAGGCGCGGGCACCGCTGCTGCGGTGATCGTAGAGAAGCACGGGCAGGCCGTGCGAGGGGGCCTCGGAGACGCGGACGTTGCGCGGGATCACGGTGCTGTAGACGCGCTCGCCGAGGAAGCCGCGGACATCCGCCGCCACCTGCTCGGAGAGGTTGTTGCGCCGATCGAACATGGTGAGCACGACTCCCTGGATCTCCAGCATGGGGTTGTAGTTGCGGCGCACGCGCTCGACGGTCGCGAGCAGGAGTCCCAGCCCCTCGAGGGCGTAGAACTCGCACTGCAGGGGCACGAGCACGGCGTGGGCGGCCACGAGCGCATTCACCGTGAGGAGTCCGAGCGAAGGCGGGCAGTCGACGAAGATGTACTCGTAGGGCTCGCGCAGGCGGCGCAGCGCATCGCGCAGCCGCCATACGCGGCGCGGGTCTTCGGCGAGCTCCATTTCCGCCGCCGAGAGGTCCACGGTCGCGGGCACGAGCCGGAGGCCTTGGAGCGGCGTGGGCTGGACCGCCTGCTCGATTGCGAGCCGTCCGAGGAGCACCTCGTAGGAGCTCACCCGCCGCTTCGCAGCCGGCAGCCCGAGCCCGGTGCTCGCATTGCCCTGGGGATCGAGATCGATGATGAGCACCCGTTTGCCCACGGCCGCGAGGGCCGTTGCGAGGTTGATCGCCGTCGTCGTCTTGCCCACACCCCCCTTCTGGTTGGCGACGGCGAGCACCCGCCCGCGCAGGAGGATCCGGCGTGATTCAGCCATCGATCGGTTCGAGCTCGTGGACGAGGAGAATGCGTCCTTCCGGCGAGCTGAGGCTCGGCCTCAGCTCCGTGCGCATTCTCCAATGTTCCCGCGCCGCGGTCAATTCGCGCTCGACGCCGCGTCCCTTGAGGAACAGTCCAAGCGTCCCCGGCCGCCAGAAACGGCGCGCGCAGGCGAGCAGACGGTCGAGGGGCGCGAATGCCCGCGCGGTTACGACATCGGCGGGGAACGGGTCGAGCTCCTCGATGCGCCGCGCGTGGACGACGACGTTGCGGCATCCGGTGACCCGCGCGGCCTCGCGCAGGAACGCCGCCTTGCGCCTGTCCGCCTCGATGAGATGGACTTCGGGCACGCCGAGAATGGCGAGCACGAGCCCCGGGAACCCCGCCCCCGATCCGAGATCCACGAGCCGGCGGGCGCCTTCGGGAATGAGCGGCCGCAGCTGAGCGGAATCGAGCAGATGACGCCGCCAGGGATCGGCGAGGGTGCTGCGGCCCACGAGTTCGATCCTGCGCTGCCAGCGCTCGAGCAGCGCGAGGTGGGCTTCGAGGCAGGCGAGTGTTTCACGTGAAACGGGAAAGAGGTGCGTGAAGCCCTCGCGTCCGAGTGGCCGCTCAGGCGGCGCGCCGGACATGGCGCAGCAAAAGCGCGAGGGCCGCCGGGGTGACCCCGGGAACGCGGGCCGCGGCAGCGAGGCTGCGGGGGCGGGCGCGCGCGAGCGCAGCCCGGACTTCGGCGGAAAGTCCACTCAGGCGAGCGTAGTCGAGATCGGGGGGAAGCTCGAGCGCCTCCTCGCGGCGGTAGGCCTCGATATCGCGCCGCTGCCGCTCGAGGTGCGCGGCGTATCGCGCCTCGATCTCCGCGAGCTGGGCCACGTCCTCCCCGAAGCGGTCGAGCTCCGGCCAGATCCGCCGCAGCCCGGCGAAGCCCACGCCGGGAAGGCCGAGCAGCTCGCGGGCGGTGCGCCGCCGGCCGTCGCGGCGCAGGTGGATGCCCCGACGCGCGGCCGCGCTCGGCGTCATCCCGAGTTCGTCCAGCCTGCGCTGCAGCGCCTCGAGGCGCGCGCGCTTGTCCCGCACCCGGCGCAGTCGCGCGCCCCCGACGACCCCCACCGCCGCCCCCTTCTCGGTGAGACGCAGATCGGCGTTGTCGGCACGCAGCAGAAGCCGGTACTCGGCGCGCGAAGTGAGCATGCGATAGGGCTCGCTCACGCCGCGGGTGGTGAGGTCGTCGACGAGAACGCCGATATAGGCATCCGCACGGTCGAGCACGAAGTCCGGCACCCGCCCCGACGCCCTGAGCGCGGCGTTGATGCCGGCGATCACGCCCTGCGCCGCCGCCTCTTCATATCCCGTCGTGCCGTTGATCTGGCCCGCGAGCAGGAGCCCCGCAAGCCGCTCCAGTTCGAGGGTCGGAAGGAGCTCGCGGGGATCGACATGGTCGTAGGCGACGGCATAGCCGGGGCGCAGCATCTCGACCCGCTCGAGGCCGGGGATGAGGCGGAGCATCCGCAGCTGCAGTTCCTCCGGCAGCGAGGTGGAGATGCCGTTCGGGTAGACGGTGATATCGTCGTAGCCTTCGGGCTCGAGGAAGATCTGATGGCGGGCGCGGTCGGCAAAGCGCACGACCTTGTCCTCGATGCTCGGGCAGTAGCGCACGCCCGTGGCCCGGATCTCCCCCGCATACATGGGCGCGAGGTGGAGATGGGCGCGGATGAGATCGTGCACCGCCGGGTTCGTCCAGGTGATCCAGCAGTCGATCTGAGGCTGCCGGATGCGCCCGGTGAGAAAGGAGAAGGCGGGTGGCGGCTCGTCGCCCGGCTGGCGGGCGAGGCCCCTATAGTCGATCGTGCGGCCGTCGAGTCGCGGCGGCGTGCCGGTCTTGAGCCGGCCCATGCGCAGGCCGAGCGCCTCGAGCTGGACCGCGAGCGGGATCGCCGGGCGGTCCCCGTAGCGTCCCGCCGGCCAGGAGCGGCGGCCGAGGTGAATCCTGCCGCGGAGGAAGGTCCCCGTGGCGAGGACCACGGCGCCGGCCGCGATGGCGCCCGCCTCGCGGGTCTGCACCCCGCTGCAGCGGTTCCGCTCGAGAAGCAGCGCCTCGACCTCCGCCGCGCGGATCTCAAGTCCCTGCAGCGCATCCAGCAGCCGCCGCACCGCGGCAGCGTAGCGCCTGCGGTCGGCCTGGGCCCGCGGCCCCTGTACCGCAGGCCCCCGGCTGCGGTTGAGCATGCGGAACTGGATGCCCGCTTCGTCGATGGCACGGGCCATGAGACCGTCGAGGGCATCCACTTCCCGCACCAGATGGCCGCGTCCGAGCCCGCCGATGGAGGGGTTGCAGGACATGGCGCCGATGCGGTCGAGGCGCTGGCTGATAAGCAGCGTGCGCGCACCCATGCGGGCGGCCGCTGCGGCCGCCTCGCATCCCGCATGCCCCGCGCCGACGACGATGACGTCGAACCGTTCCATGGCGGAGGGAAACTGGCACGCCACCAGGCGGTCTTCAACGCCCGCGGAGCTCCTCCCGCAACGCCTCGGCGGCATTCACCGGCGCGCTGCAGCGGAAACCGCGACAGACGCTCGCCCGCACCTCGCCGGCGGCGGCAGGATCCTGTTTCACGTGAAACAGGAGATGCCCCGGCGGTCCCCAGCGCGCCACCGTGCGCTGAAGCTCCCGATAACGCGGATGCCGCGGATCGCCGGCGAGCTGCACCCGCACCGCCTGTTCGATGGCACGCCGCGCCCGCAGCAGCGTAACATGCCCGAACGGATCGCGCCGCGCGTGGCCCCCGAAGCGTGTGAGGATCGCTTCCGCCCGCTCGAGCCAGTCCATCTCGCCACTGCCGTGGGCGAGCGCCGCATAGGCCCAGGCAAGGGTGCCCACCGCCGAGGGCACGGGGCCGTCCGTGGCGCCTGCCGGACGCAGCGGAAGTTCGCGCGCGTGCACCGGCACGAGGAGGTAGAGCCCCTCCTCCTCGCGGAAGTCCCGCTCGACCCGCATCGCCCAGCTGCGCGCCCGCGCGATCCAGATGTCGTCCCCCGTTGCCGCATGCAGCAGCAGTGCCGCCCGCATCGCCTGCGCATAGTCGTCGAGATAGGAGCCGCGAAGCCGGCGGCCGCGGTACCAGCCGTGGCAGAGACGGTCGCCGTCCGCGACATGCGCCACGAGACGCGCGAACATCTCTGCCGCGTGCCTGATCCAGTCCCGCCGCTCGAGCCGGTAGCCCGCCCAGGCGAGGGCGGCCAGGGTGAGCGCATTCGCGTCCGTGAGCACCTTGTCGTCGCGCGCCGGGCGCGGGCGGCGCTCGCGGGCCGCGAACAGGATCTGCCGGGCGCGGGCGATGCGGCTGAGCTCTGCGCCATCCCGCGGATCCTTACCGTCGAGGCGATGGAGGATGTTGCGGCCTTCGAAATGCCCTTCGGGCCTGACCCCGTAGACGCGGGCGAAGAGCTCGAAATCCGGCCCCAGAAGCCGCTCGAGTTCGTCGAAGCTCCAGAGGTAGAAGCGACCTTCCTCGCCCTCGCTGTCGGCGTCGAGGCTGGAGGCGTAACCCGCTTCGGTGCGCATCTCCCGCTCGAGCCAGGCAACCGTCTCCGTGGCCGCCTCGAGGAAAAGCGGATCCCCGCTCGCGTGATGGACCTCGGCGAGGAGCTCGATGAACTGGGCGTTGTCGCCGAGCATCTTCTCGAAGTGGGGGACGAGCCAGCGGGCATCGACCGCATAGCGGGCGAAGCCGCCGCCGAGGTGATCGCGGATGCCGCCCCGGCAGATCCGCTCGAGGGTGTGACGCACCGCGTCTCCGGCACCTTTCGCATGCCCCATCGCGCCCGCCTCCCAGAGGAAGGTGAGGACGGGCAGATGGGGGAATTTGGGTGCATCACCGAAGCCGCCGTTTATGGGATCGACCCGGGCGGCGAGGGCTTCCGCGACGGCATCCGCAAAGGCGAGATCGAGCCGACCGCTCTCGGGCCGGTTGAGCCGCTCGAGCGCCGCGGCGATCGCCGTCCGGTTCTCCTCGATGCGCGCACGCTCGTGCCGCCAGAGCTCGGCGATCCGCAGCAGCAGCTCGCGAAAGCCGGGAAGTCCATGCCGCGGCTCGGGGGGAAAGTAGGTGCCACCCCAGAAGGCTTCGCCCGAGGGGGTGAGGAACATGGTAAGCGGCCAGCCGCCGGGGCGGCCGAGCAGCGCCAGCGCCTGCTGATAGAGTGCATCGACGTCCGGGCGTTCCTCACGATCCACCTTGATGGCGACGAATTCGCGATTCACGATCTCCGCCACCCGCGGATCCTCGAAGCATTCCCGGGCCATGACGTGGCACCAGTGACAGGCGGCGTAGCCCACGGAAAGAAGCACCGGGCAGTCGCGCCGCCGTGCCTCGGCGAAGGCCTCCTCCCCCCACTCCCACCAGTCGATGGGGTTGTCCCGGTGCTGCAGCAGATAGGGACTCGCCGCGCCGGCGAGGCGATCGGCCATGACTTCCCCCCTTCGCGGACTGTCGCCCGCACGCCTTGCACGCTTATATCTTGCAGCATATGGCGAAGGGAACCGGAACGTCATGAAGATCAACATCGAGATCGACTGCACTCCGGAGGAAGCGCGTCGCTTTCTCGGCTTTCCGGATGTCGCGCCGATGCAGAAGGAGCTCCTCGAGATCCTGCAGCAGCGCCTCCTCGAAGCGATCCGTGCGATGGACAGCCACACCCTCGTCGAGCAGTGGATGCCGCTGACGATCAAGGGAATCGAGCAGTGGCAGAGTTTCTGGGCCCGGCTTGCGGGCGCCGCCGGGGAGGCTGCAGCCGCGGGCGGGAGCACGACTCGCAGGCGGGAGAAGAAGCGGGACTGAGCGGGCGCGATGGGCGCTGAGACCATCTACGCCCCCGCTACGGCGCCGGGGCGGGCGGCGATCGGCGTCATTCGCGTCTCCGGCAGCTGCGCCCTCGAGGTCGCGCACCGGCTGGCGGGGGTGGCGAGGCTTCCGCCACGCCGGGCGTGTCTGCGCTGGCTTCGCGATCCGGACAGCGGCGAGAAGCTCGACCGCGCGCTGCTCCTCTACTATCCGGCGCCGGCCAGCTACACGGGCGAGGACATGCTCGAGATCCAGCATCACGGCGGACCGGCCGTACTTGCCGCACTGCTGGATGCGCTCGGCCGCCTGCCCGGGCTTCGCCTCGCCGAGCCCGGCGAATTCACGAGGCGGGCCTTTCTCGCCGGCAAGCTCGACCTGACCGAGGCCGAGGCGGTCGCCGATCTCGTGGCCGCGACGACGCGGGCGCAGGCCCGCCTCGCCCTTCTCCAGCTCGAGGGGGGGCTGCGACGGCGCTGCGAGGAGTGGCGCGCGCGGATCCTCGATCTTCTGGCCCGCATCGAGGCGGCGATCGATTTCGGCGCCGAGGAGGCGGACGTGCCCGAAACGCTCGAGGACGAAGTCCTGACAGACGCGCTGGAGCTCCGCGCCGCGATCGAGCATCATCTCGCCGACGACCGGCGCGGCGAGCGCCTGCGTGCCGGGCTCGCGGTGGCGGTGATCGGCCCTCCCAATGCCGGCAAATCCAGCCTCGTCAATCTGCTCGCCCGGCGGGAGGTGGCCATCGTGACGCCGATCGCCGGCACCACCCGCGACGTCCTCGAGGTGGCGCTGGATCTCGGCGGCCTGCCGCTGACCCTCTACGATACCGCGGGGCTGCGCGAGAGCTCCGATCCCGTCGAAGCCGAAGGCATCCGCCGCGCCCGCGCGCGGGCGGAGGCGGCCGATCTGCGCCTGTTCGTCCTCGAGGCCGGCACACCGGCTGCGGAGCTTCCCCCGGAAGACGATCGCACCCTTCTCGTCGTCAACAAGATCGATCTCAGCCCGCCGCCCCCGCTCGGCCGTCCTCATGTGGCCATATCCTGCGTGACCGGTGCGGGAATCGCGCAACTCGTCGGCTGGCTCCACGAACGCGCGGCGATGCTGGTTCCGAGCGCTGCGGAGGCGGTGATCACCCGTGCCCGCCATCGCGAGGCGCTCATGGAGGCCGCGGCGGCCCTGAGGCGCGCAACCGAGAGCGGGGGCACGGTCGAACTCGCGATTCTCGCCGAGGAGTTGCG
>CAZHHU010000091.1:7010-8918 GCA_964532215.1 uncultured Geminicoccaceae bacterium | reverse complement strand
TCTTCTGGACCCTCGGCTATGACACCGTCTATGCCCATCAGGACAAGGCGGACGATCTTGCCATCGGGGTGAAATCGACCGCCCTCAGATTGGGTGCCCGCAGCCGATACTGGATCGCCGGCTTCTACCTGCTGATGATGCTGCTGCTCGCCCTCGCGGGCATCGCCTCGGGATATGGAGGCCCGTACCTCGCCGCCCTGCTGCTGCCGGCGGTCCTGCTCGCCTGGCAGGTGCGCAGCGTCGATTTCGACGACATGCGCTCCTGCCTCCGCCATTTCCGCTTTCATCGCGAGATCGGCCTTGCGGTGCTGGCGGCGCTGTGGGTCGGACGACTCGCAGCGGGCTGAGCCCGTCCCGCGGGGTTCACGAACTCGTGAGACGGTCGGGGAATGGCCGAGGCGGCTCTGGTGTATGTTTCATCGAGCCGGAGCCGGTGCGCCCGACCCGCCGGCTCGCGATCATCCTGAACCAGGGAGGAGTGGAGCCATGCGCAAGCCGTTTGCAGCCGGAGCCTTCGCGGTCGCCCTCATGCTGCTTCCCCTTTCCGCAGGCGCCTTCGAATGCCCCAAGCACTTTGCCGCCACCGAGGCGGAGATCGCGCGCGTCAGCAAGGCGCTCGAAGCCGCCGGCGACCGCGTCCCCGCCGCCGATCGGGCGCTCGTGCATGCGCTGCTCGACGACGCGAAGATGCTCCTCGCTGGAGCCAAGCACAATCATGAGAAGCCGCAGGGGAAATACGATCACGCGCGGGCCATCGCCAAGGCCGACAGTGCGCGCGCATACGCCCGCGCGGCCGGCATGCTGCTCGAGCGCGTCGGCGGCTGAGCGCCGCATCGCGGGCGAAATGTCGCGGGGCGGCCCGACGGCCGCCCCTTTTTTGCTCTATCGCGTATTCCTAAATGCTGATATGCTTCGTTCGCCTGTGCCGACGAAGGCCTATTGCGGGAGGTCGCCCATGGAAGCTCGACCGCGTCCTTTCTGGCCGCCCTTCGCGGCCGGCGTCGCGCTCGGCCTCGTGCTGCTCTTCTCCTTCATCATCACCGGCCACGGCCTGGGAGCGAGCGGCTTCTTCGCCCGTCTCGCGGCCTGGCTATCGTCGCTTCTCGCTGCGGACTGGGCGCAGCAGAACAGCTACCTCGCGCCCTATCTCCGCGGCAATCCCCTCGGCGCATGGATTTCCTGGGAGATCGTGGGGGTGATCCTCGGCGGATTCCTCGGAGCTGCCGCCGCAGGGCGCTTCCGTCTCGGCATCGAGCACGGCCCCCGCATCTCCTCCGGAAGCCGGCTCGGCTTCGCGCTTCTGGGCGGCGTGCTCACGGGCTTCGGTGCGCGCCTCGCCCAGGGCTGTACGAGCGGGATCGGCCTTTCCGGCAGCGCCGCCCTCGCTGTGGCCGGGTTCGTGTTTCTCGCCGGCTTCTTCCTCGCCGGCTTCATCACGAGCGCCTTCACGCGGAGGCTGTGGCAATGAATCTGCCGCTCTACGACAACGGTCTGCTCTCGGGCCTGCTGATCGGCCTGCTCTTCGGCTATGTGCTCGAGGGAGCCGGTTTCGGCAGCCCGCGACGTCTCACCGGCCAGTTCTTCCTCAAGGACTGGTCCGTCTTCAAGGTCATGTTCACGGCGGTGATCGTCGCCGCCTTCGGCCTGTGGCTGTTCGAGACCCTGGGGTGGATCGCGCCCAGGTCCTATTTCGTCCCCACCCTGCTCCTGTACGGGACGATCGGAGGCGGGCTGCTCATCGGCGTGGGCTTCATGCTCGGCGGTTACTGTCCCGGAACCTCGGCCGTGGGCTTCGCTTCCGGACGGATGGATGCGCTCGTCTTCATGATCGGGATGGTGGCGGGCTCCGCCCTGTTCGCGGCGATGTTCGACGACATCCGCGCCTGGGCGCTCGAGACCGCAGGCCCC
>CAZHHU010000091.1:0-6910 GCA_964532215.1 uncultured Geminicoccaceae bacterium | reverse complement strand
GATGATGAATCCGTGCGCGGCGGCCAATCCCTGCGCACCGGCGATGATGAACCCCTGTGCGCCGGCGATGATGGAGAAGGCGGCTCTGCCGCAGGCCATGCCGGCCGCGGCCGCCAATCCCTTCGACATCATCACCTACAAGGACACGGCCCAGGCGCCGTTCGCGGCGAAGATCGATTCCCGCATTCCCAAGTACAACCGCGCCGCACCCTTCGTCGCCACCTCGGGCGTGGTGAAGCCCGAGGACTACGGCTATGTGGCCTCGCTCGGCTTCAGAACGGTCATCAACCTGCGGACGGCCAAGGAAGGCGCGGACCGCGAGGTGGAGGCGGCCAAGGCCGCGGGCCTCAAGGCCGTGTGGCTGCCCGTCGCCGGCAAGGCACCAAGCTGGGAGCAGATCGACGACATCGTCGCGGTGGTCGAGGATCCCGCCAACTACCCCGTGCTTCTGCTTTGCCACTCGGCCAACCGCGCCGGGGCCGCCTGGGCGCTCTACCGCGCGCGCCGTGGCGTGCCGCCGGAGATCGCGATCCAGGAGGGACGGGCCGCGGGCCTCAAGCCCTCGCGCGAGAAGAAGGTCCGCGAAATGCTCGGACTTCCGGCACTCCAGGGCAGCTGAAAGCCGCGGGGCGGGCCCGCGCCGCCGTGCCGGGCCCGCCGCCCTACTCGGTATCGGCTGCGGCGGGCGGGTCCATCCCAAGCGCACGCCGTCGCGCCACCCAATAGCCGAGCCCCAGGGCGAGGGCTCCGAGCAGCACCGCCGCGAGCAGCCACAGGCCGCTTCGGGCGAGCCAGGCGGCAACCGTCGCCGTACCCCCGCTCAGAGCGAGAAGCAGCAGCGAGCAGCAGGCGAGCTTGGCGGCCAGCAGTCCCCAGAGGCCGGGTTCTCTGGGCATGGTACCTCCTCATCCGGCGCAGCAGGAGAGTTTCGCCGGATCCTTCTCGAACGCCTGGGCTGCAAGCTTGAGGCCCTCGACCGTGGTGAGATAGGGGACGATCGTGCGCGCGAGCTCGCCCGCCGTCATGCCACGGCGCAGCGCGAGCGCCGCCGTCTGGACAGCGTCCGCGCCTTCGGGGGCGACGATGTGCGCCCCGAGCAGTCTGAGGCTTTCCGCATCGGCGACGAGCTTGATGAGGCCGCGGGTGTCGAGGGCGGCGAGGGCACGCGGGAGCTGATCCAGCGGAAGGCGCGAGACTCGCGCATCGATGCCCTGCCCCCTCGCCTCCGGCTCGCCGAGCCCGACCCAGGCCACCTGGGGATCCGTGAAGACCACATGCGGCACGGCCGTCTCGTCGTAGGTCTCGACGTCGCCGCGGAGGGCGTTGAGCGCGGCGATGCGTCCGCCGTGGGCGGCCATGTAGACGTACATGTGGCGTCCGGTGACGTCGCCGGCCGCATAGATGCCCTCGCGGCTCGTGCGCATGTAGGCGTCGGTCGCGATGAAGCCGCGCTCGTCCCGCCGCACGCCGAGTTCCTCGAGCCCCAGCCCCTCCGTGTTCGGCTGGCGGCCCACGGCGACCAGCACCGCATCGCCGACGATCCGCTTCTCGCGCCCGCCCGTACGCGGCGTGGCCACGACCTCGACCCGGCCGTCGCGCGCGTGCACCGCCTGGACACGGTGAGCGAGCCGAAATTCGGCCCCCTCGGCCTCGAGATGCCGCTTGAGTTCCGAGGAAATGTCGGGATCCGCGGGCGGCAGAATCCGCTCGAGATATTCCACCACCGTAACCCGCGCACCGAGCCGGAGGAAGGTCTGGCCGAGCTCGAGACCGATGGCGCCGGCGCCGATCACGAGCAGATGATCGGGCCTGCGGTCGCGCGAGAGAAGACCGTCGGAGGTGAGGACGTGCTGCTCGTCGATCTCGACCCCGGGAAGGGTCGCGGGGCGGCTTCCCGTGGTGATGACGATCCGCGGCACCGCGAAGCTGCGCCCCGCAACGTCGACGCCCGCCGGCGTGAGCCGGGCCCGTCCCTCGAGGTAGGTGATCGAAGGATAGATCCCGAGGAGGTCTTCGTATTTCGCCTTGCGCAGAGCGGCCACGAGCGCGTCCTTCTGAGCGCGGAGCGCCGGCCAGTCGGTGAACTCGAGATGCCCCCGGATGCCGCGGAAGCGATGGGCGCGGGTTCCCGCATGCGCGGCCTCGGCGGCACGGATGAGGAACTTCGAAGGCACGCAACCGACATTGACGCAGGTTCCGCCGATCAGCCCGTGGCCGACGAGGAGCACGCGCGCGCCCTCCTCGGCGGCGGCGATCGCGGCGGCGAAACCCGACGAACCCGCACCGATGACGGCGAGATCGAACCCGCCCGGGTCGTCGCAGCAGGAAGACACGGTCAGTCTCTCCGGAGTTCGGGCACGCTCAGCCTTCCCCACCCACGGGCCGCGCGGTGTAGCCGTAGTTTCCCGTGGCGGCGACAAGCCGGTCCACGGAGGTCTTCTCGTCGTCGTAGATCACGAGCGCCTTCCCTTCGGCCGCCGAAACCCGGGCGTCGATGACCCCCGGCACGCGCTCCAGCACCTGCTCGACGATGTACTGACAGGAAGGACACCACATGCCCTCGACCTCGAGCAGGACCTTCTTCTCACCGGCAAGAGCCGGCGTGGGCGCCCGGACGGCGACGGCGGCCAGGACTGCGACAAGAGCGAAGGCGGTACGGCGGACGATCAGGTGCATGCGCTTGTCCTCCCTCGTCATCCGAGAAGCCAGGGCGCGTACCAGTTGAAGGTCGCCGCCGCGGCGACCAGCAGAGTCGCGAACCACAGACCGAAGCGGACGAGCGGCCGCGTCGGCGACCGCGCGCAGGCGCCCTCCGCCGCACAGCCCGCGGGTCGACCGTAGACGTGCCAGAAGCCATAACCGAGCAGCGCCACCGTGGGGATCATGAAGTACGGCTGGTAGGGCGCGAGACTCGTGAGCGTGCCGATCCAGCTTCCGCCCGCACCGAGAAGAAACAGAACAAGCGGCAGAATGCAGCAGGAAGAGCTCAGGACCGCGCCGAGCACGCCGCCCGCGGCGGCAAGCCCCGCCCTGCGCTGTTCGCCCGCGGCGACACCACCTGTCCGCGCGAGGCTCCTTTCCTGTGCCATGAGCCGCATTCCTCCGGCGCCAGTCTGCCGACCGAAGCTCAGATAGATCCTGTAGCAGCTACAGGATCAAGAGGCGATCGCAGATCGCGCCGACCGCGCGCAGGGTTCCTCCTTGACGCCCGCTCCGGGGCGCGCAGATCCGGAGCGGAGGTGGCTCATGCGCGGCGTGCTGTTCTGCTTCGGTCTCGGCTATGTGGCGCGGCATCTCGCCGCGCGGCTCGCCTCACAGGGCTTCGAGGTCCGCGGTACCGTGCGGGATGCGGGGGCGGTGCGCGCACTCGAGGCGCTGGGATACCGGGTCTTCCCCTTTTCGCGCACGCGGCCGCTCGCCGATCCCGTTTCCGCGCTGGCCGGGGTCTCACACATCCTGCACGCGATCCCGCCCGACGAGCAGGGCGATATCGTGCACGATCTCCACCATGCCGACATCGCCCGCGTCCCGACCCTGCGCTGGCTGGGCTGGCTCGGCACCACCGCCGTCTACGGTGATCGCGGCGGAGGATGGGTATCGGAAGAGGATGAGCCGCGGCCGACGCTGGAGCGGGCGCGAAGGCGACTCGCGGCGGAAGCGGCCTGGCTCGGATCCGGCCTGCCCGTCCACATCTTCCGCCTCTCGGGCATCTACGGCCCGGGACGCAATCCGATCCGCAATCTCCTCGACGGTCGCGCGCACCGCATCCGCAAGCCGGGGCAGGTCTTCTCCCGCATCCACATCGACGATCTGGTGAGCGTGCTCGAGGCCTCGATGCGCCGACCACAGCCGGGGCGCATCTACAACGTCGCCGACGACGAGCCGGCACCGCCGCAGGAGGTCGTCGCCTACGCGGCGCAGCTTCTCGGCGTTCCGCCGCCGCCCGAGATTCCCTATGAGACCGCCGTACTCACGCCGGCGCAGCGGAGCTTCTACCGGGACAACCGCCGCGTCCGCAACGCGCGCATCAAGCGCGAGCTCGGGGTGACGCTGAAATACCCGAGCTACCGCGAGGGGCTGCGAGCGCTCCTGGAGGTCGAAGTCGGATCGGCCGCCTGAGCCGGGCCTGACGCCCGCACCTCCGCCCCCGGCCACGCCGCCGTTGCTGGACAGCCATTCCGGCGGCATGTAGCCTGATCGCAACCTGCGCGGAGTGACGGGCGCAGGCCACCGGGAGGCGTTTACGGGTGCGTGCGGTATTTCTGGAGGGCCCGCACCGGGTACGGATCGGCGCGCTCGATGAGCCGGTGCCCGGGGACGGCGAGCTGCTCCTCGAGGTCGCGGCCGTCGGCATCTGCGGCAGCGATCTGCATTACTATCTCGAGGGGGCGATCGGCGATCAGGTTCCCGCCGAGGGTTTCGTGCCCGGCCACGAGTTCGCGGCCCGGGTGATCGATGCGCGGGCACGGCAGTTCGGCTTCGAGCCCGGCGAGCTCGTCGCCGTGGATCCCGCGGTGCCCTGCGGCAGCTGCCCCCGCTGCCGGGAAGGGCACGCCAATCTCTGCCCCCATGTCCGGTTCATGGGTGCGCCGCCGTTCGCCGGCGCGATGCGCGAGCGGATCTGCGCCCCGGCCGGCAATCTCCACCGCCTGCCGGCCGGCTTCGACGCGGTGGCGGGGCTCATGCTCGAGCCGCTCGGGGTCGCCATCCACGCCGTCGCACTCGCCCGTCCCAGGCGCGGCGAGAGCTGCATGCTGCTCGGCTGCGGCCCCATCGGCCTCCTCCTGCTGCAGGTCGCCCGCAGCGAGGGGGTCGCCCCCCTGGTCGCGGTCGATCCCATCGCGGAGCGGCGGGAGATGGCGAGGACGCTCGGCGCCGATGCGACCGCGGCCACGGTGGCGGAGGCATGCGAACATGTCCCCGAAGGCGGGGCCGATCTCGTGCTCGAGGCCACCGATGCGGCGGAGGCCTTCGAACTCGCGGCCGAGGCGGCCCGCCCGGGCGGGCGCATCGTCCTCGTCGGCATCCCCCAGGGCAATCGCTACCACCTCGACGCCGCGCTCGCGCGGCGCAAGGGTCTGAGCGTGAAGTTCTCACGCCGCATGGGACATGTCTATCCGCGCGCGATCGCGCTCGCGCGCTCGGGCGCGGTCGAACTGAAACGCCTCGTCACCCACCGCTTTCCCCTCGAAGCGGCGGCCGATGCATTCGCACTCCAGGCGGCGCGGGCGGCGGGCATCGTCAAGGCGGCCCTGTTTCCGGACGGGCCACCGCCCTGAGCGGGTGCCGATCGGTGCCGTGACGGATGCGAGGTTTCGCTCGGGCCCATCACGGGAGCGGTGACATGAAGCAGGAAGCGCTTCCGCAGTTCCTCTCCCGCTTCTCTCTCGAGGGGCGGTCGGCACTGGTTACCGGGGCATCCAGAGGGATCGGCTTCGAGATCTGTCGCGTGCTCGCCGATGCCGGTGCGGACATCGCCGCCGTGGCCCGCGACCGTGAAGGACTTGCCGCGGTGCGCCGCGAGGTCGAGCGGCTCGGGCGGCGCTGCCTGGTCATCGAGGCGGATCTCGCCACGGTGGAAGGCCCCGGTACAGCCGCTCAGCAGGCGCTGCAGGCCTTCTCCACCGTCGACATCCTCGTCAACAATGCGGGAATCGCCCTCACCGCCCCCCTTCTCGATGCCACGGTGGAGGACTGGGAGCGCACCATGGCGGTCAATCTCCGCGCCCCCTTCCTCCTCGCCCAGGCCCTCGCACCGGCGATGATCGCCCGGCGGCGCGGCAAGATCATCAACATCTCCTCGCAGACGGGCATCATCGCCATGGAGGAGCATGCCGCCTACGCCGCCTCCAAGGCCGGTCTCAACGGCCTCACCAAGGTCATGGCGGCGGAATGGGGGCGCTACAACATCCAGGTCAATGCCGTCTGTCCGACGGTGATCCTGACGCCGATGGGCGAACGCATCTGGAGCCCGCCCGAGAAGGGCGGCCCGGTCCTCGCCCGCACGCCGCTCGGCCGCTTCGGCAAGCCGGTGGAGGTCGCCGATCTCGTGCTCTATCTCGCCTCGCCCGCTTCCGACCTCGTCACCGGCCAGACGATCCTCATCGATGCGGGCTATACCGCCCTCTGAGGTCCCGCTCAGGGAATGAACTGCTCCTTGAGGATGCGCTCCTCGAGGTTGTGCTCGGGATCGAACAGGAGCCGGAAGGAGATGGAGCGATCCTCCCATATTTCGACGATGCCGACCTCCCGCACCTCGGTGTAGTCCGCAACCGCGGAGACCGGCCGCTTTTCCGGGTCGAGGACGCGGATGCGAAAGCGCGTGCGGGAGGGGAGAAGCGCGCCGCGCCAGCGCCGCGGTCGGAAGGCGGAGATGGGGGTGAGGGCGAGCAGGTTCGACCCCAGCGGAATGATCGGACCATGGGCCGAGAGGTTGTACGCGGTGCTGCCGGCAGGTGTGGCGACGAGCACGCCGTCGCAGACGAGCTCGGGCATGCGGCAGACGCCGTCGATATCGATGGCGAGATGGGCCGCCTGCCGGGTCTCGCGGAATACGGAAACCTCGTTGATGCCCAGGCTGTCGACGACCTCCCCCGAAACCCGCTCCGCGCGCATGCGCAACGGGTGGAGATCCACCGGCGTCGCCACCGCGATCCGCTCGAGCAGCCCCTCTTCGGCGAAGCCGTTGAGCAGAAAGCCCACGGTTCCGAGATTCATGCCGTAGATGGGCAGATTGAGGTCCATGTGGGTGTGCAGGGTCTCGAGCATGAAGCCGTCGCCGCCGAGCGCGACGATGAGCTCGGCCTCGGCAAGCGGCGTCTGACCATAGCGTCGCACGAGCCGCTCGAGGGCGTGGCGTGCCGGTTCCGACCGGGCAGCGAGGAAATGGATGCGCATTCGAGCCCTCCCG
>CAZHHU010000090.1:0-8937 GCA_964532215.1 uncultured Geminicoccaceae bacterium | reverse complement strand
CGAACTAGATGTGGTCACGAGCGCAGCCATCACCAACCCTCCTCACTGGCGGCGGAAGAACGCACAGGCACCGCCGCTCTCCGTGGGACGGCCCCCGGCCCGACGCTGCGCTTCCTCTTGTTCTCTTATCGGTTTCGTGATCGCCCGCTGCCCGTCCCCTCCGAGGTCGTGGACGCCTCGGCGGGAAACGGAATTCCCAGACCCTGCAGGCCGCAGTAGCCTCCGGGAACCCGGGCGAGGTACTGCTGATGATAGGGTTCGGCGAAATAGAATTCGACCCCGGAGCGGATCTCGGTGGTGATCTCGCTCCTCAACCCTGCCCGCTGCAGGGCATGGGCGAAGATCTCACGGCTGCACTCGGCCGCATGGCGGCTTGCTTCATCGAAGACATAGATGGCGCTGCGGTACTGGGTTCCCACGTCGGCACCCTGACGCATCCCCTGCGTAGGGTCGTGGTTCTCCCAGAACAGCTGCAGAAGCCGCATGAGCCCGCAGCGCGCCGGGTCGTAGACGACGAGCACGACCTCGGCGTGACCGGTGAGCCCCGTGCACACCTCGTCATAGGTCGGATGCGGGGTCTGCCCTCCGGCGTAGCCCACCGCCGTGGTCCACACCCCGGGCTCGGCCCAGAACAGCCGCTCCGCGCCCCAGAAACAGCCCATGCCGAAGAGGATGCGCGCGCAACCTGGCGGATAGGGCGGGAGGAGGGCGCGGCCGTGGACGCGATGCAAGGGGAGCGGCTCGAAGGCGTAGCGCCGCCTTCCGGGCAGGGCCTGTCCCGGTTCGGGAAGTCGCAGCGGGCTGCGCCGGAGCCAGGCCATTTCCGCCTCACAAGCCGCCGATCTCGAGCTCTGCCGGATAGCTCACGGCGAAGCCGAAGCGGATCGCCCGCTCCTCGTTGGGCGCATAGCGGTAGCGCCAGGCGAGGACGCCCCGCCTGCCGTCCACATCCCGGCTCGTCGGAGGCGTGCCGTCCCGCAGCAGCTCGACCGTGATCCGTTCATCCTGCGGCACGGGAAAGCGGTCGTACAGCACGATCGTCATCGGCACGCGGTGGCGGTTGCGGATCCGCGTGACCCAGCGCCGTTCGATGCGCCGGTAGTCGTCGAAGATCCCTTCCCGCGACTTCGACTCGAGGTCGAAGCGGTGCTCCACCTCCACCTTGTCGTCCCGTCCGAACCCCAGGGTGAGCCGGGCTCCGGGCGCGGTGAGGCGAAGGGACGTCTCTCCGACGTACACGCCGTCGCGCCGCAGACGCACGCGCCCGGGCAGCAGCGGATCCTGCCCCGCGTAGGAAAATTCGGCGATCACATAGGGTGCCGGGTCGAGCTTCGGGGCCACCTCCACCCGCACCTCGGCGGGCATGCGGCGGCGGTCCAGAGCCACCACGCGCGTACTGCCGTCCGCGGGAAGCGTCAGCGTCCCGCCGCTCGTATAGGTGGAGACAAACTCGCCTACCCTGATGGTCATCTCGCCGCCGGCGCGTGCCGCCGCCATGGGAGGCGGTGCCACCGGGGCCCGGGCGGTGCCCATGGGTCGCATCTCGAGAACGTCGATGTACCACGGCTCGAGTTCGGGCGGTGCGATCCCCGCCTGCGGCCGGGCGGTCGACAGGCGAAGGGCGACCTCGCGCCAGTCCTCCCCCGTCCGCTGCCAGACGCGGGCCCGCCGCTGCAGCGTGACCTCGCGCTTGCGGGTGCGGAGATGAACGTCATAGAGCGGCTCCCAGCCCGCCTCGGCCACGAAATGCCGGATCTCGACGGTCACTTCGGTCGCTTCCTCGACCTCGAGGTCGAGGGTGAGCTCGCGGTAGCCCCGGGCGCCGGTGCGGATCGCCTCGAGCTCCCGCTTCCTCGCATCCAGCTCCCGTTCGAGTGCCCGCTTGCTGATCTCGCTCTGGCGGATGAGCTCGAGAATCTCGGCCGCACCGGCACCGACGGCTTCCCAGCTGCGACGCCACGCCTTCGGATCCGGACGCCCGAGCTCGAGCTCGCGCGTGGCGATGTCGGCCGCCGTCCGCCCGATGCGCTCGATGAGCTTGAGCTGGACCTCCGCCGCCCGGATGCGGTCCTCCTCCCTTTGGATGGCGTTCTCGATGCGCTCGATCTCGGCAACGAGCGCCGCCTCGCGCTCGCCGGCGAGCTCCGCCTGGGGCACCTCGCGGGTCGCAAGGCCCTCGAGATCGACGACATCGCCGGGTTTCACCGCGACCCGCAGCGAGGCGGGATCGAGCTTCTCGGGCAACCCCGCGATGCGCAGCTGCGGCCGTCCCGGCTCGAGGCGAAGGCGCAGCATGCGCACCACCTCCGCGCCCTCGGGATACACCGTGGCGGCGACCACCGGTGCGCGCCGCGGCTCCGCCGCGGCGATCCGCGCGACCGCGACCACGGCGCAAACGAGAACGAACAGCCGGCGCATATGCATCTCGGGCTTCGGCCCCCGCCATCTCTCTCCCGGGCCGAGAACGATCTTATAGGCCCGTCACCTTCGCCCTCCAAGTGCCGCGCTCGGACCGCATCCGCGCCCGCAAGGGGAGAAAGCCGGGCGGTGACGCGCTGGGACAACTCCGGGTCCGCCTCCGGCTTGGCTTCCGCCGTCCGCTGTCGTAACGGTCCTCCGCTGGAGAGCGAATGGGGAGGCCGATCGTGCGCAGCGAAGCACGCGTGGTCGTCGTGGGCGGCGGCATCGCCGGGGTGAGCGTGCTCTACCACCTCGCGCGGCGCGGGTGGTCGGACGTCGTCCTGTTCGAACGGGCGAGCCTCACCTCCGGCTCCACCTGGCACGCGGCGGGGCTCCTGCCCCTGTTCAACATGAGCTATTCGGTCGGCCAGCTCCACAAGTACTCGGTGGAACTCTACCCCACGCTCGAGGCCGAGACCGGCCAGGAGGTCGGCTTCCACCGTACCGGCAACCTGCGGCTCGCCCGCAACCGCGACCGTCTCGACGAATACCGGAACTACCAGTCGACGGCCGAGACCATCGGTGTCGAATGCCACATCCTCAGCCCCCGGGAGGTCCGCGAGCTGTGGCCGCTGCTCGACCCCGAAGGGATCGTCGGCGCGCTCTGGCACCCCACGGACGGGCATATCGCCCCCGCGGACGTGACCATGGCGCTCGCCAAGGGGGCGCGGCAGCGCGGGGCCGAGATCCATGAGCGCACCCCCGTGGTCGCCATCGAGCGCACGCGCGGACTCGAATGGCTCGTCAGGACCCCGAAGGGTGCGGTGCGGTGCGAACACCTCGTCTTCGCCACCGGCAATCACGCCCGCCAGACCGCCCGCATGGTGGGGCTCGAGATCCCGGTGATCCCGGTCGAGCACCAGTATGTGGTGACCGATGTGGATCCGGAACTCGTGGCCTACCGCGAGGCCGGCAACCGCGAACTGCCGATCCTGCGCGAGCCGGATGAGTCCTACTACATGCGCGAGGAGCAGCGGGGCTGGATCATCGGTCCCTACGAGCGGGATGCCCGCGTGTGCTTCGTCGATGGCGTCCCGGAGGACTTCGAGCACCAGCTCTTCGAAGGTGACCTCGACCGCATCCTGCCGCATGTCGAGGCCTGCATGCGGCGGGTGCCGTCGCTGCAGAAGGTGGGGATCAAGCAGGTCCTCAACGGCCCCATCCCCTACACCCCCGACGGCAATCCCATGGTGGGGCCGGCCATGGGCCTGCCCAATCTCTGGCTCAGCGAGGGCCACAGCTTCGGCATCACCGCTGCCGGCGGCGCCGGATGGCAGCTCGCCAACTGGATCGTCGACGGCGAGCCCTCGGTGGACATGCTCGGCGTCGATCCAAGGCGCTTCGGCGTGGTGACGCGGCGTTACGCCGTGCTCAAGAACGCCGAGGCCTATGCCTATGTGTTCTTCACCCACTATCCGATGGAATACGAGAACCGGCCCGCGGCGCGTCCCGCGCGCACGCCGCCCGTCTACGACCGGCTCGCCGCCAGGGGGGCGGTGTTCGGCATGCGCTTCGGCTGGGAGCGGCCGAACTGGTTCGCGCCCGAAGGTGTGGAGCGGCGGGACATCTTCTCGTTCCGGCGCTCGAACTGGTTTCCCCATGTCGGCGAGGAGGTGCGCGCGCTGCGCGAGCGCGTCGGCCTCATCGAACTCTCCTCCTTCGCCAAGTACGAGGTCACCGGCCCGGGCGCACGGCGCTGGCTCGATTCCCTGCTCGCGAACCGCCTGCCGCGCAAGCCGGGCCATATCCGCCTCTGCCATCTCCTCAACCGCTCGGGCTCGGTGCGCAGCGAGTTCACGGTCACCCGGCTCGAGGACGGGCCGCTCGGCGAGCGCTTCTATCTCGTAGGTCCGGCGGCGGCGCACGACATGGATCTCGACATCCTGACGCGGGCGCTGCCGGCGGACGGTTCCGTGATCCTCGAGGACGTTACCGGACGCTACGGCGTGTTCGTGCTCGCCGGCCCCTTAGCGCGCGAGCTCCTGCAGGAGCTCGCCGACGCCGACCTCGCCAATGAGGCCTTCCCCTGGCTCACCGGGCGCGAGATCGCGATCGGCTTCTGCGAACGGGTGCGGGCGCTCCGGGTCAACTTCGTGGGTTCGCTCGGCTGGGAGCTCCATCACCCGATCGAATACCAGTGCCACCTCTTCGACGCGCTTCTCGAAGCGGGCAGGCGCTTCGATCTCCGCCTCTGCGGCATGCGCGCGATGGACTCCTGCCGGCTCGAGAAGAGCTACCGGCTCTGGGGCAGCGACCTCAACGCCGAGAACACGATCCTCGAAGCCGGGATGGAGCGTTTCGTCGCCCTCGACAAGGGCGACTTTCCCGGCCGCGAGGCGCTCCTGCGTCAGCAGCGGGAGGGCGTCCCGACCCGCTTCTGCACCATCGAGGTCGAGGCCGAGGACGCGGATCCCTTCGGCAACGAGCCCGTGTTCATCGATGGCGAGGTGGTGGGCCGCGGTACGGCCGGAGGATACGGCCATTTCGTGGGGAAGAGCCTGCTGCTCGGCTATGTCCGGGCCCCCTTCGCGGAGGTCGGCCGCGAATGCCGCGTGCGGGTGCTCGATCAGCTCCGCCCCGCGCGCATCATCGCCGAGAGCCCCTATGATCCGGAAAATCGTGCCCTTCGCGCCTGAACCGCGCGCCTAGGCATGGGGATCCGCCGCATCGCGCAGCCCGTCGCCGAGGAAGTTGAAGGCGAGCACCACGAGAATCACCGGCACCACGGGCAGCATGAGCCAGGGGTAGAGGACGACGACGTTGATGTTCTGGGCGTCGTTGAGCAGCACCCCCCAGCTCACCATCGGCGCCCGCACGCCGAGGCCGAGGAAGGAGAGCGCCGTCTCGCCCAGAATCATGCTCGGGATCGACAGGGTGGCGGAGGCGATGAGGTGGGAAGCGAAGGAGGGGACGAGGTGGCGGAAGATGATCCGCCCCGGCCTCGCCCCCATGAGCCTCGCCGCCTGGGCGAAGTCTTCCTCCCGCAGGGCCAGGATCTTCGAGCGCACGGCGCGGGCGAGACCCGTCCAGTCGATGAGACCGAGAATCACGGTGATGCCGAAATAGACCCAGAGCGGGTCCCACCACACCGGCATCGCCGCGGACAGCGAAAGCCACAGCGGGATCGTGGGAAAGCAGCGGATGACCTCGATGGTGCGCTGCACCGCATGGTCCACGATGCCGCCGTAGTAGCCGGAAACCCCGCCGAGCAGGAGGCCGAGCGCAAAACTCACCGCAATCCCGAACAGCCCGACGGTGAGCGAAACCCGCGCACCATAGAGAATGCGCGAGAAGAGATCGCGCCCGAGGCGATCGGTACCGAGCAGGAAGAAGGTCCCGCCCTGCGCCGGACAGACGAGATGGAAATCGGCCTCGAAGAGATTCCAGAAGCGATAGCGGTCGCCGCGGCAGAAAAAGCGCAGCCGATGGATGCGCGCCGGATCGACCTCGTAGACGCGCTTCAGCGTCGTCATGTCCAGAGTCATGCGATAGCCGTAGACGAAGGGTCCGACCAGGCGTCCTTCGTGGAAAAGATGAAGGGTCTGCGGCGGCGCCAGGATGTGGTCCGGGTCGCGGCTGTCGCGCGCGTAGGGAGCGAGGATCTCGGTTACGAGCAGGGAAGCATAGAGCACCCCGAGAAACCAGAGCGAGACCAGCGCGAGGCGGTGGCGCCGGAAGCGCCACCACAGGAGCTGCCACTGGGATGCGGTGTAGAAGCGCTCGCGCGCGGCGTCCTCGACCACCTCCTCGGCTTCGGGACGGAACGGTTCGGGGTCGACGAAACGGCGGCTCACCGGGCGAGACCTCGGCCGAAGCGGATGCGGGGATCGAGCCAAGCGAGGAGGATGTCGGAGACGAGCACCCCGACGACCACGAGCAGCGCCTCGAGCATGAGGAAGGAGCCCGCGAGATACATGTCCTGGGTCTGGAGCGCGCGCACGAGCAGCGGCCCGGTGGTGGGAAGCGAAAGCACCACGGCGACGAGCGCCGAGCCGGAGATGAATTCGGGGAGAAGATTGCCGATGTCCGCAACGAAGGGATTGAGCGCCATGCGCAGGGGATACTTGAGCAGCGCCCGCCGCGGCGGCATGCCCTTGGCCCTGGCGGTGATCACGTAGGGCTTCCTGAGTTCGTCGAGGAGATTGGCGCGCAGTCTGCGGATCGTCGCCGCGGTACCCGAAGTCCCGACCACGACCACGGGCACCCACAGATGCTCGAGCACGGAGACGAACTTGCTCCAGCTCATGGGCTGGTCGAGATATTCCGGATCCACGAGCCCGCCGATCGAGGTCCCGAACCACACATTGGCGAAATACAGGAGCACGAGCGCGAGCAGGAAGTTCGGGGTGGCGAGACCGAGGAAGCCGAGAAAGGTGAGCCCGTGATCGGCCCAGCTGTACTGGTGGGTCGCCGAGTAGATGCCGATGGGAAAGGCGACGATCCAGGTGAACAGGATCGTGGCGAAGGAGATCACGAAGGTGAGAAAGACGCGGTCACCGATGACCTCGCTCACCGGGCGGTCGTACTCGAACGACCATCCGAGATCGCCGTGGAGGAGCCCCCATACCCAGCGCAGGTACTGCTGCCAGAGGGGCAGATCGAGCCCATAGAGATGGCGCAGATACTCGATCTTCTCCGCCTGCAGCGACTCGCCCTGGGCGCGCATCTCGGCGATCTGGGCGGAGAGATAGTCACCCGGCGGCAACTGGATGATGACGAAGGTGACGATGCTGATGAGCACCAGCGTCGGTACCATCATGGCGATACGCCAGAGGATGTAGCGGAGCACGATGTCCCCTCCCGCCCCTCACCGCAGCTGCGGCGCGATCACCCCTCGCATGCCCGCTCGCCTGCGCGGCGGTGCCTGCACCCCTGGCCTTCGGCGATCGCCGCAGCCATCGCCGCATGCCTGCCGGCCTCCATCTTGCCGCGCCCTCTCTCCCCTCACCATCTCCGGGCTTCCGCTTCTTAGCCGATTGCCGGGAGAAGAGCCATGTTCGCCCGCCTCCTGCTCGTGCTCGCCATGCTCGTCTGCGCAGCGGGGACAGCTGGTGCCTTCGAGGTTCTGAGCCCCGAGGAGGCCCTCGCGCGTCAGCAGGCCGGTGCGCTCGTGATCGTGGATGTGCGCACGCCGCCCGAATGGAAGCAGACCGGCCTTCCCGCGGGTGCGGTCGGGCTTGCCCTGCAGGCACCGGATCTCAAGCCGCGGCCGGGATTCCCGGCCGACATGGAGGTCCTTCTGGGCGCCAAGGACCGGCCGGTGGCGCTCATCTGTCGCACCGGTGGCCGCAGCAGCTTCGCCGCCCGCTGGCTGGAGAGCCTGGGCTTCAGCCGCGTCTACAACATCGCCGAAGGGGTGGCGGGCGGCCCGAACGGCCCCGGATGGCTGCGACGCGGCCTGCCCACCACGCCCTGCGGCGACTGTCGCGCACCCGGCTGGCCGGGCTTCTGACCCTCGCCCGGGACGACGGAGGAAAGGAGCCACAGCGCCGCAGTGGAAGCCGGGCAGGCGCCCCGTCTGCGGCTAGCGGACCTCGAGTTCGGCCTCCATGCCGCTTTCCCGGTGCCCGGGAAGCGGGCAGTAGGCCTCGAGCACATAGGTTCCGGCCGGAAGCCGCGCCTTCAGCACCGCCCCGCCGCCCGGCGCGACGGTCTCGCTCGCGACCTCGAACTCCTCGCCCTCGCGGTCGATCTCGAAGGCGTGGGGGTAGCGGCCGAGATTGCGGATTTCGAACGTCACCGCACCGGGCGCGAGAACCCTCTGGGAGAGGTCGATCTTCCACTCCGAGAGGGTGACCTGCACCTTCTGTTCCGCGGCCGGAGCTGTGGCAGCCGTGGCCGCGATCACCGCGCCCAGCATGATCCCGGCCGTCCGCGACAGGATCTTCGTCATGCCGGCGTCCCTCCCGCAAGGCTCCATGTCGTCGGCCGTCCTATACGCCGGCGGCCGGCGCGGGACGACACGGCAGGGATGCCGCGGACGTCACGAGCGCGTGAGCGCGCGGCGGATCCCCGGCGCCAGCCCGGGAGGCGCGCTCAGGCCCGCTCGAAATAGCGGATCCGCTCCCAGTCGGTCACCGCCTGGTCGAAGACGGAAACCTCCCACCGCGCCGCGTGCACGTAGTGATCCACCACCTCGTCCCCGAAGGCGGCGCGCAGCACCTCGGAGCGGTCGAAGAGATCGGCGGCCTCGCGCAGCGTCCGCGGCAGCGAGGGGATGTCCCCGCCCCTGTAGGCATCGCCCCGGAATTCCGGCCCCGGATCCAGCTTCTCCTCGAGGCCGTGAAGACCGGCCGCGATCATGGCGGCGTAGGCGAGATAGGGATTCACGTCCGCGCCCGCCATGCGGCACTCGACGCGGGTCGAGGCACCGTGGCCGACGATGCGGAAGCCGGCCGTGCGGTTGTCGCGGCTCCAGACGACATTGGTGGGGGCGAAGGACCCCGCCTGGAAGCGCTTGTAGGAGTTGATGTAGGG
>CAZHHU010000089.1:0-9008 GCA_964532215.1 uncultured Geminicoccaceae bacterium | reverse complement strand
TCTCCGCCACCGACTTCTTGCCGTCGCGCATCACACAGTTGATGAACTTGGCGAGCACCCGGTCCCCGTACTTGGGATCCGGCAGAACCTCACGCCTCTCCGCCGCACGCCGTCGCATCGCCTCGATCCTTCCCGCTTACTTGGGCCGCTTGGTGCCGTACTTGGAGCGGCTGTTGCGCCGGCTCTGCACGCCCTGGGCATCCAGCGTGCCGCGCAGGATGTGGTAGCGCACCCCGGGCAGGTCCTTGACGCGGCCGCCGCGGATGAGGACCACCGAATGCTCCTGCAGGTTGTGCCCCTCGCCGGGGATGTAGGCGGTGACCTCGTAGCCGTTCGTGAGCCGCACGCGGGCGACCTTGCGCAGCGCCGAATTCGGCTTCTTGGGCGTGGTCGTGTAGACGCGCGTGCACACCCCCCGCCGCTGCGGACAGGAGGTGAGCGCAGGGGACTTGCTTTTCTCGACGGGCTTCTCGCGGCCACGTCGCACGAGCTGGTTGATCGTCGGCATCTCGCACGCTTCCCGAATCGGCTGCCTGGGGGTCCGATGAACGCGACGTAAGAGACCCCGACCGGCCAACCGGAACGCCCGGCCGCGGTCAGAGTTCTCATCGACCCGTTATCTGCGAACCCGGCGCTGCGTCTGATCCGCGAGGGTCACCGCCAGCACCTGCGGACAAGCGGCGCGCTTGTACTTCCGGGTCCCTCCCGCGTCAAGCCCGCCGTCGCCGCGGGAGCCCGCGATGCCCCGCGCCGCACGCCGGCGCGACCGGCTCCGCACCGGATCGCGCTTGATCGCCCTACATAAGAACTGCCGCGGCCCTGACAAGGGTGGCGATGCCGCCGCCGCGACGGGGCTTGCGCGCGTCGGGAGGGACGACTAGAGCCGCTTTCTGCGGGTGGCGCGTGCCGCCTCTTCCGCCGTTCCCGATCGTGCCTATCTGGCGGGTCGGGAGAAGGCACCACAAGCCGTTGCTCGAGGAGGGAGAACGATGGCCTTCGAGTTGCCGGATCTGCCCTATCCCTATGATGCGCTCGAACCCTACATCTCGTCGCAGACGATGCATCTGCATCACGACAAGCACCACCAGGCCTATGTGACCAATCTCAACAACCTCGTCGCCGGCACCGACCTCGAGAACAAGCCGCTCGAGGACATCGTCGTCGCGACCTACGAGGATCCCGCCAGGGAGGGGATCTTCAACAATGCCGGACAGCACTGGAACCACTGCCTGTTCTGGCGGGTGATGAAGAAGGGTGGTGGCGGCAAGCCCGGCGGCGAGCTCCTGCGCCGCATCGAGGACGCCTTCGGCTCCTTCGACGCCTTCCGCGAGAAATTCAAGGAGGCGGCGGTGACCGTGTTCGGCTCCGGCTGGGCCTGGCTCGCCGTCGAGGGCGAGGAGCTCAAGGTCCTCAAGACCCCGAACGGCGTCAATCCGCTCGTCTTCGGCATGACCCCCATCCTCGGCATCGATGTCTGGGAGCACGCCTACTACCTCGACTACCAGAACCGGCGGCCGGAATACGTCGCGGCCTTCATCAACCACCTCGTCAACTGGGAGACCGTCGAGGAGGAGCTCGCCAAGGCGGTCGGCTGAGCGGCCGGCCGCGGCGGCGGCAGTTTCAGGACCGGCCGGGTAGCGCGATGAGTGCCGCCGCCACCCGGCGCTCCTCGGCAAGCAGCAGGTTGAAGGTGCGGCAGGCGGCCGCGGTCGGCATGGGCTCGAGGGCGATGCCCGCGCCCCGCAGCGCCTCCCGCACCGCCGCCGGCGGCGGTCGGAAGGTGGCGCCGGTGCCGAGGAGAAGGAGGTCGATCGCGGGCTCGGCCCGCAGGACCGGCTCGAGGGCGGCGGCATCCACCTCCCCCATGCCGCGCACCGGCCAGGGCGCGCAGCGCTCGGCAAAGACGAGGATCGAGCCGGAGAAGCGCACGCCCGAGACGAGAAAGCTCCCGGGGCCGTAACGGTCGATGTGCTGCCGCTCGGGCGGTGCGCGGAGAAGCTCGAATTCCATCGCTCAGGGGGCGGTGGCCGCCGCCCGCTCCCTCGCCAGGACGCTCTTGAGATCGAAATATATGAGCACCGGCGCCGCGAGATAGACGCTCGAGTAGGTGCCGGAGAGGACACCCCAGATCATGGCGAAGAGAAAGCCCTCGATGACCTCGGGCCCGATCACGAACAGCACGATGAGGGCGATGAGCGTGGTGATCGAGGTCATCAGCGTGCGCGCCAGGGTCTCGTTGAGCGAGCGGTCGATGAGCTCCGCGATCTCCAGCGTCTTGTAGCGGCGCAGGTTCTCGCGGATGCGGTCGTAGATGACCACGGTGTCGTTGAGCGAGTAGCCGACGATGGTGAGAATGGCGGCCACCGTCGCGAGGTTGAACTCGTAGCCGGTGACGACGAACACCCCGATGGTGGTGAGCACGTCGTGCAGCAGGGCGAGGATGGCGCCTGCGCCGAACTGCCATTCGAAGCGGAACCAGATGTAGACGAGCACGAGGGCGAGGGCGATCGTCACCGCGAGCACGCCCGCCCAGAAGAGCTCACCGCTCACCTTGGGGCCGACGAACTCCGAGCGCCGGAACTCGACCCCGTCGCCGTAGCGCGCCCTGAGCGCCTGCTTGACCTTCTCGATGGCCGCGAGCTGCACCTCGGGCTCCCCCTCCTGCCGCTCGATGCGCACGAGCACGTCGCGCTCGCTGCCGAAGTGCTGGAGCTGCACCTGGCCCAGGCCGAGATCGCCCAGAAGCTGCCGCAGCTCGGCGAGGTCCGCGGGCTTGTCGAGGCGCAGCTCAACGAGGGAGCCGCCGCGGAAGTCGATGCCGAAGTTGAGCCCCGGCACCCAGGCGAGCACGGCCGAGAGCAGCATGAGCAGCAGCGAGCCGGCGAGAAAGGGACGCCGCCAGGCCATGAAGGGAATGTGGATGTCGTCGGGAACGAGCCGCGGCAGACGCATCGGGTCAGCCTCTCAGAGGGGAACCGCGGCCGGGCGGAAGCGCCGGTACCAGGCCCAGACCACGAGCCGAGTGAACATGATGGCCGTGAACATCGTCGTGATCACACCGATCGAAAGGGTGACGGCGAACCCCTTGATCGGCCCGGTGCCGAACTGGAACAGCACGAGCGCGGCGATGAGCGTGGTCAGATTGGCGTCCACCACCGCCCGCAGCGCCTCGGTGAAGCCGCTGTCGATCGCCGCCATCGGCGTCTTGCCGCGCCGCACCTCCTCGCGGATGCGCTCGAAGATGAGCACGTTCGAGTCCACCGCCATGCCGATGGTGAGCACGATGCCGGCGATGCCGGGAAGGGTGAGCGTGGCCGCAAGCGCGGACAGGGAGCCGAGGATGAGCAGCAGGTTGGCGATCAGCGCCAGGTTCGCGAACAGGCCGAAGAGGCCGTAGTAGACGATCATGAAGGCGCCCACGAAGACGAGCGCGAGCACGCTCGCGATCTTGCCCGCGCGGATGGAGTCGGCACCGAGCTCGGGACCCACGGAGCGCTCCTCGACGATCTTCAGCGGCGCGGGCAGGGCGCCGGCGCGCAGCAGGATCGCGAGTTCGTTGGCGCTCTCGACCGTAAATCCCCCCTCGATGATGCCTGAGCCGCCGAGGATGGGCTCGCGGATGCGCGGCGCGCTGATGACCTTGCCGTCGAGCACGATCGCGAACAGCTTGCCAACATTTTCCTGGGTGATCTTGGCGAACTTCTTGGCACCCACGGAGTCGAAGCGGAAGGAGACCACCGGCTGGCCGTTCTGGAAGCTCACCTGGGCATCGACGAGATGTTCGCCCGAGAGCTCGACGCGGCGCTTGAGCACATAATAGGCCGGCCCTTCGCGCGGATTCGCGGCCGGAACGAGCATCGAATCCGGCGGCAGATGCCCCGCCCGCGCCTCCTGTACGCTCGTCTCGAGATCCACCATGTGGAAGGTGAGGCGCGCGGTCTTGCCGAGCAGGCGCTTGACCCGCTCGGGATCGCGCTCGCCGGGCACCTGGACGAGGATGCGACTCTCCCCCTGGCGCTGGATCGTGGGCTCGCGCGTACCGAGCTCGTCGATGCGCCGCCGCACCACCTCGAGCGACTGTTCGACCGCCCCGCTCACGAGCTGTTCGAGACCGCGCTCGCTGAAGCGGATCTCGCCGCGGCCGGATTCGTCGATGGTGATCTCGAACTCCCGCGTCACCCCGGCCCCGAAGCCCACCGTCTGGAGGAGCGGATTGAGCTCGGCGAGCTTCTCGAGCGCGAGCTGCCGCTGCTCCGGCTTGACCAGGGTGAAGACGACCGCCTCTCCGCGCACGCCGAGCCCGCGATAGCCGATGCGCGCGGGCCGCAGCGTGCGCCGCACCTCGCTCACCAGGTTCTCGAGCCGCTCGCGCACGAGCGTCTCGACCTCGACTTCGAGCAGGAGGTGGGAGCCGCCCTGAAGGTCGAGGCCGAGCACGATCTGGCGCTTGGGCGCCCAGTCGGGCAGCCATTCGAGGCTGCGGGGATCGAAGAGGTTGGGGAGACTGTACAGCAGCCCCAGCAGCAGCAGGACGGAAACGACGGCGATGCGCCAGGGAGCGAGATACTGCATGCCCGGCCCCGCCGCTACTTCCGGCCGCCGGGAAAGAGCTTCGAGAGCAGACCCGCGGCACCGCCAGCGCCTTCCGCCGGCTGTTCCCTCGGTGCCGGTCGCGGCTTGCTCCGCAGCTCGGAGATGGTGTGGCGCACGATCCGCACCTGGACACCGGGTGCGATCTCCACCTGCACCGTATCCTCGCCCGCCTCGACGCGGGTGATGCGGCCGACGATGCCCCCGGCGGTGACGACGGTATCGCCCTTCTTGAGGTTCTCGATCATCTGCTGGTGTTCTTTCATCTTCTTCTGCTGGGGGCGAATCAGCAGGAAGTAGAACACCGCGAAGATCAGGATCAGCGGCAGGAGCGTGATGAAGAAATCACCGCCACCGCCGCCGGGCGCCTGCGCATACGCCGGGGAGATCCACATGCCGTCCTCGGAACCTTCCGGAATCGGAGCCGCGGGGGACTATAGCGCCCGCCCCCTCCATTGCAACGCGAGCCCCGTCGGCGCATCGTCGCACGGCCCGGAGGCGGGCCCGGCCGCGCGCGCCGCCATCCCGGGCTCAGCGCTTGCTGAACTGGAAGCTGCGGCGCGCCTTGCGCTTGCCGTATTTCTTGCGCTCCACGACGCGGGCGTCGCGGGTGAGAAAGCCACCCTTCTTGAGCACCGGCCGCAGCGTCGGGTCGTAGTTCACGAGCGCCCGCGCGATGCCGTGGCGGACCGCGCCCGCCTGACCGGAAAGCCCGCCGCCCGAAACCGTGCAGTAGACATCGAACTCGCCCGCGCGGCCGACGGCCTCGAAGGGCTGGTTGACGATCATCTGCAGAACGGGCCGGGTGAAGTAGCGCGGCATCTCGCGGCCGTTGACGGTGAACCTGCCGCTGCCGCGCTTGATCCAGACCCGCGCGGTGGCCTCCTTGCGGCCACCGGTGGCATAGGCCCGCCCGAGCGCGTCGAGCTTCGGCTTGAGGAGCTCTTCCTCGGCCTCCGGCGTGAGCGTGGGCTTGAGCGCCTCGAGCGCCTCGAAACCGGTCCGGGTCTCAGCTTCGGCCATGGGCGGCCTCCTCGACGCGGTTCTTGCGGTTCATGGCGGCGAAATCGATGGGTTCGGGCTGCTGGCCCGCATGCGGGTGCTCCGGCCCGCGGTAGACGTGGAGCTTGCGCATGATCTGCTTGCGCAGCGGTCCCTTGCCGATCATCCGCTCCACCGCCTTGATCAGCACCCGCTCCGGGTACCGCCCCGCGAGCAGCTCGCCGGCCCTGCTCTCCTTGATCCCGCCGGGATAGCCCGTATGGCGGTAGTAGACCTTCTGCTGCCGCTTGCGGCCCGTAAGGGCGATCTTTTCCGCGTTGACGACGACGATGTGGTCGCCGCAGTCGAGATGTGGCGTGAAACAGGGCTTGTGCTTGCCCCGCAGGCGATCGGCGATGAAGGACGCGAGCCTGCCGAGCACGAGTCCCTCGGCGTCGATCAGGTACCAGCCGTGCTCGATCTCGGCCGGCTTCGCCGAATAGGTCTTCATGACCGTGTCTACCCGTTCGGTTTCGCGGAGCTCCGCCACGGCGCAGGGGCGGCGGACGGATGCGTGCGCACAACGCGATGGGCCCGGGCCCGCCGCGGCGGCTCAATTAGGCAGCCGTTCCGCGGCTGTCAACCGCGGCCGGGCACGCCGCCGTCACTCCTCGGAACCCACGAGCACCGGCGCCGGCAGCGGCGCCCCCAGCACCCCGAGCTCGGGCTGCCGGCGCATCTGCAGCAGCTGGTAGACGGCGGCTGCGGTCTCCTCCACCGAGCGGCGGGTGACGTCGATCTCCGGCCAGCGGTTGCGCGCATACAGACGGCGGGCGAAGACGAGCTCGCGTCGCACCCGCTCGGGATCCACATACTCGCGCCCGAAGCGGCCCTCGGCGTCCGGATCCAGTCCCAGCATGCGCTGGCGCGTGCGCCGGATCTCGACGAGCGCCTCGGGCTTGATCGTGAGACCCACCACGAGCGGCTGGCGCAGCCGCTCCACCGCCTCGAGCATGGGTCCCTCGGCGAGCAGGGGGACGTTCGCCGCCCGCACCCCCTTGTTCGCGAGGTAGACGCAGGTCGGCGTCTTGGAAGTACGGGAGACGCCGACGAGCACGACATCGGCCTCCTCGAGCTCGTCGAGATGCTGACCGTCGTCGTGGCGCATGGCAAAGCGCATCGCCTCGATGCGGGCGAAGTAGCTTCCATCCAGCGCATGCTGCCGCCCGACCTGTGGCCGCCCCGCCGATCCCAGCAGCATGGTCAGCGCATTCATGACCGAATCGAGGGCCGCCACGCAGGGGATGCCGAGCCGGCGGCAGTGGTTCTCGAGACGGAAGCGCGCCTGCGGCGAAACGAGCGTGTAGACGACAAGTCCCGGCAGCGCCTCGACGATCCTCAGCACCCGGTCGAGCTGGTCCTCGCTGCGCACGAAGAACCACACATGCTCGATAGCGACGACATCCTCGAACTGGCAGAGCGCGGCCCGCGCCACCGTGGTGACCGTTTCGCCGGTCGAATCGGAGACGAGGTGAACGTGGAGCCGAACCGGCCTGGTCATCGCCCTAGGGGACACCTCTGGGGGAAAGCCGCCGCCAAGGCTGGGGACAATCCGCGCCACCCCTCCATCCGACGGCCTTCCACCGCCTCGCGCACCCATCTCGCCATACGCCGCGGCGGCATGTGGATCCCGGGGAGGGGCCCGCGGCAGAGGTCGCCATCCCCGCTTTCCACAACCGTACGCGCTGCCCAAGACTCGGACGCTCGGCCGCCGATTTCAAGCGTTCTTTTCACAGCCTCGCGTCATCCTACCTCTCGGGCACGCGTCGTGGAGCAATCCGGGGACGCGACGGGGATCCCCGTTTTCCCTTCCGGTGCTACAACCGCCTCACTCTTAATCATTTCTTTACCTTTGGAGTTGATCAGGATGCCAACAGCTGAGCGCCCGACGGGGGGCGGTACGGTTCCGGACAAGCCCCTGCTGCGGGCGCTGCGCGGAGAAGCGCTGCGGCCCCCGCCGGTCTGGTTCATGCGTCAGGCCGGGCGCTATCTGCCCGAGTACCGGGAAGTCCGGGCGCGGGTGCGGGATTTTCTCGAGCTGTGCTACACGCCCGAGCTCGCGGTCGAGGTCACGCTCCAGCCGCTGCGGCGCTTTCCCCTCGATGCCGCGATTCTCTTCTCGGACATCCTCGTCGTCCCCCATGCGCTCGGCAACCCCGTCCATTTCGTCGAAAACGAGGGTCCGCGGCTCGAGCCCGTGCGCCGCGCGGAGGATCTTCGCCGCCTTTCGCCGGACCGCCTCCTCGAACGGCTGCAGCCGGTGTTCGAGACGGTGCGGCGGCTGCGCGAGGAGCTTTCCGGAGAGGTCGCGCTCATCGGCTTTTCGGGCATGCCCTGGACGCTTGCCGCCTATCTCGTCGAGGGCTGCGGCAGCCGGGAATTCCTTCTCGCGCGGCGGATGGCGCGCGAGAATCCGGCCCTCTTCTCCCGGCTCATGGAACTCCTCGCCGAGGCGGTGACGCGCTATCTCGAAGCCCAGGTCGAAGCCGGCGCCGAAGCGGTCCAGCTTTTCGACAGCTGGGCCGGGGTGCTCGCGCCGGGCGAGTGCGCGCGCTGGGTGCTGGATCCCGCCCGGCGCATCGTGGCGCGGCTGCGGGCGCGGTTTCCGGAGGTACCCGTGATCGCCTTTGCGCGGGGCATCGGCGCGCTGCATGCGCGATATGCCGCCGAGGTGCCGCTGCAGGGCGTCAGTCTCGAGACCAGCGTCCCCATGGACTGGGCGCGTGATTCCGTGGCCCGGCCCTGCGGCGTCGCGCTGCAGGGCAATCTCGACCCGGTGGCGCTGCTCGTGGGCGGCGACGGGCTGCTCGGGGAGATCGAGGCCCTCGCCGCGGCCGCCGACGGCATCCCCTGGATCTTCAATCTCGGACATGGCGTGCTGCCCGAGACCCCGCCCGGCCACCTCGCCCGCGCCGTCCGGCACTTGCAATCGCTCTTCGGATGCGCCAATTAACGAACGAGCGAATCATTCATCCCGGCGCAGGCGGCCGCGGGCGGTGAGCGGCGGCGCGGGTTTGACCTCCGGCGCAATCTCCGAGATCACGATCGCAGGTCGCGGGCACCGAGTGCCGAGAATTGGGAAGTCTCTATCTCTGGCTGAAGACCCTCCACATCGTGGCCTTCGCCGCATGGATGGCCGGCATGTGGTATCTTCCCCGTCTCATGGTCTATCACGCCGAAGCCGCCGTCGGCGGTGAGGCGTCGGAGACCTTCAAGATCATGGAGCGCCGCCTGCTGCGGGCGATCGCCACGCCGGCGATGGTCGCGACCTGGCTCTTCGGCATCGGCCTTGCATCTGTCTTGGATGCATGGCGCGAGGGATGGCTTCACCTCAAGCTCGCCCTCGTGCTCGCACTCACCGCGCTCCATCTCGTGCT
>CAZHHU010000088.1:0-9121 GCA_964532215.1 uncultured Geminicoccaceae bacterium | reverse complement strand
ATGGTGGGCGCAGAGGGACTCGAACCCCCGACCCGCTGATTAAGAGTCAGCTGCTCTACCAACTGAGCTATGCGCCCGCGGCGGATCTAGAAACCGCCGTCCGCCGCGTCAAGCGGCGCCGCCTCATTCCGCCGCCGCCGCCACCCCCGGCTCGCGCTGCAGATCCGCCGTGAGCTCGCGCAGCTCCGCTTCCTCGAGCGTCTCGACCTCGAGAAGCCGCTTCGCACAGCGCTCGAGCACCGGCCGGTTGCGGGCGAGGATGTCGCGCGCGCGCTCGAAACAGCGATCGACGATGCGCCGCACCGCGAGATCGATCTCCCGCGCCGTCTCCTCGCTGTAGCGCTTCTCGGGGATCACCGCGCCCGGCGCCGGCTGCAGGAAGGGGCTGCGCTCGACGTCGTAGGCCAGCGAGCCGAGGCGCTCGTCCATGCCGTAGCGGGTGACCATGGCCCGCGCCGTGTCCGTCGCCTTGACGAGATCGTCCGCAGCGCCCGTGGAGAGGTGTCCGAAGACGAGCTTCTCCGCCGCCCGGCCGCCGAGCATGACGGTGATCTTGTTCTCGAGCTCCTCCCGGGTCATGAGGTAGCGATCCTCGGTCGGCCGCTGGATGGTATAGCCGAGGGCGCCGATGCCGCGGGGGATGATCGAGATCTTGTGCACGGCCTCGGTCCCGGGCAGCGCGAGCGCCACGAGCGCGTGTCCCATTTCGTGGTAGGCGACGACCTCGCGCTCGCGGGGGTTGAGGACCCGGTTCTTCTTCTCGAGGCCGGCGACGATGCGCTCGAAGGCGCGGGTGAAATCGTCCATGGTCACCGCCTCGCCCCGTCGACGCGTGGCGAGCAATGCCGCCTCGTTGACGAGATTGGCGAGGTCGGCGCCGGAAAACCCCGTCGTCATGGCGGCGATCTTCTCGAGATCCACATCCGGGGCGAGACGGATCTTCTTCACGTGGACGCGCAGGATCGCCTCGCGTCCCTTCTTGTCCGGCCGATCGACGAGAATCTGACGGTCGAAGCGGCCCGCGCGCAGCAGCGCCGGATCGAGGATCTCGGGGCGGTTCGTGGCCGCGAGCACGACGATGCCTTCGCTCGGGTCGAAGCCGTCCATCTCGGCGAGGAGCTGATTGAGCGTCTGCTCGCGTTCGTCGTGGCCGCCCACGGTCGGAAACGGCGTGCGCGCACGGCCGAGAGCATCGAGTTCGTCGATGAAGATGATGCAGGGGGCATGCCGGCGCGCCTGCTCGAAGAGATCGCGCACGCGCGCGGCGCCCACGCCGACGAACAGCTCGACGAATTCCGAACCGGTGATGGAGAAGAAGGGGACGCCCGCCTCCCCGGCCACCGCCCGGGCGAGCAGGGTCTTGCCCGTGCCCGGAGGGCCTACGAGGAGCACACCCTTGGGGATGCGGGCGCCGAGGCGGCCGTATTCCTTCGGATTCCTGAGAAACTCGACGACCTCCTCGAGCTCCTGCTTGGCTTCCTCCACGCCCGCCACGTCGGCGAAGGTCACGCCGGTGTTCTTCTCCATGTACACCTTGGCCTTGGAGCGGCCGATCTGCATGAGACCGCCCATGCCCTGGCGCTCGACGAAGCGGCGGAAGAAGAACGCCCAGATCGCGAAGAAGACGACGATCCACACGATCCAGGTGAGAAGCTCGCGGATCCATCCGGTATCCGGCTGACCCGTATACTCGACGCCGTACTTCTGGAGTTCCCGCGCGATGTCCGGATCGACCCTGGGGGTCATGAAGCGGACCTTGCCGTCCTCGGGCGTGCGGAAATAGCCGGTGATGTAGTCCTTGCCGACGACGATCCGCTCGACCTTCCCCTGTTCGAGATACTCCTGGAACCTGCTGTAGGGGATGACCTCGGTGGTGGCACTCGTGTGCCACCAGTCCTGGATGACAAGCAGCAGGATGAGGGCGACGATGAGATACCAGAAGTGGAACTGGAACTGCCGGTTGTCGAGCTTTTCCAACATCCCTCTCCGGCACCCGCCTACGCTTCGGATATGGGCGCGCGGCCGCCGGCTGTCGAGATTCGCGCCGCTTTCCCGCCGGTGGGCCGGGAGGCGCGAGCCGCCTCACCGGCACCGCCGGTTTCAGGTGTCGAGGAAGCTCCGCAGCTTGCGCGAGCGCGAGGGATGCTTGAGCTTGCGCAGCGCCTTGGCCTCGATCTGGCGGATGCGCTCGCGCGTGACGCTGAACTGCTGGCCCACCTCCTCGAGGGTATGGTCGGTATTCATGCCGATGCCGAAGCGCATCCGCAGCACCCGCTCCTCCCGCGGGGTCAGCGTCGCGAGCACCCGGGTCGTGGCCTCGCGGAGATTGGACAGGGTCGCCGCTTCGAGCGGCTGCACCGCGTTCTTGTCCTCGATGAAGTCGCCGAGGTGCGAATCCTCCTCGTCGCCGATGGGGGTCTCGAGGGAGATGGGCTCCTTGGCGATCTTGAGAACCTTGCGCACCTTGTCGAGCGGCATGTTGAGCTTCTGGGCGAGCTCCTCGGGAGTGGGCTCGCGGCCCGTCTCGTGGAGGATCTGACGCGAGGCGCGCACGAGCTTGTTGATGGTCTCGATCATGTGCACGGGAATGCGGATCGTGCGCGCCTGGTCGGCGATCGAGCGCGTGATCGCCTGCCGGATCCACCAGGTGGCATAGGTGGAGAACTTGTAGCCGCGGCGGTATTCGAACTTGTCCACCGCCTTCATGAGGCCGATGTTGCCCTCCTGGATGAGGTCGAGGAACTGCAGGCCGCGGTTCGTGTACTTCTTCGCGATGGAGATCACGAGGCGGAGATTGGCCTCGATCATCTCCTTCTTCGCCTGACTCGCCTCCCGCTCGCCCTTCTGCACCGTCTGCACGATGCGCCGGAACTCGCCGATGCGCAGCCCGGTCTCCTCCGCGATGGCGGCGATGTCGAAGCGGATGTCCTCGATCTCGTCCCGATGCCGGGTCACGAACTCCTTCCAGCCCTTGTCCGGAAGCGAACCGACCCGCTCCACCCAGTCGGGGTCGAGTTCGTGGCCGAGGTACTGCTCGAGAAAGCTCTCGCGGCTCACGCCGCAGCTCGTGGCAAGGCGCAGGAGCTTGCCCTCGAGGCTCTGCAGCAGCTTGTTCATGTCGAACAGCTGCTCCACCAGGGCCTCCACCCGACCCTGGTTGAGCCGCACCTGCCGCATGAGCTCGACCACCGCCTCCTTGGCGCGCTGATAGCGTTCCTCCAGCTCGGCGGGCAGCTCCCGGTTCGCCTGCACGAGGGCGAGCCGTTCGTCCTGCAGTTCCCGCAGTTCCGCATAGGCTTCGGCGATGCGGTCGAAGGTCTCGAGGACACCGTCCTTGAGCCTGGCCTCGAGGGCGGCGAGCGAATAGCTGTCCTCCTCGAAATCGTCGTTGTCCGCCTCGCCATTGGCCTCGGCGTTCCCCTCGCCCTCGAGATCGAGGCCCTGGGTGGCCTCGAGATCGACGACGTCGCGAAGCAGCACCCGCCCTTCCCGGATCGCATCGCGCCAGCCGATCATCGCCCGCATGGTGAGCGGACTTTCGCACAGCGCCTCGAGGACCATGTTGCGCCCGGCCTCGATCCGCTTGGCGATCTCGATCTCGCCTTCGCGGGAGAGCAGCTCGATCGAGCCCATCTCCCTGAGATACATGCGCACGGGATCATCGGTGCGGCCGAGATCCTCCTCCTCGATGCCGGCGGGCTCCTCCTCCGCACCCTCATCGGCGGCCTTCACCGCCGGTTCGGCACCGTCTCCCGGCTCGCTCCGCTCGGCCGCGACCGGTGCATCCTCGCGGATGACCGTCACCCCCCATCCCTCGAGGGCGATGATCAGGTTCTCGATCTGATCGGGAGAAAAGTCCTCGGGCAGCGCCGCGTTGAGCTCGTCCCAGGTGATCGAGCCCCGGCTGCGGGCCCGGGTGAGCGTCTGTTTGAGCCTGGGTGCGGCCGCCAGCAGGCGCGCGACCTCACCGTCCAGGCTTGCTTTGGACGCAGAACCGCCACGTTTCGGCATCTTCGCGATGGTCGACGTCGGTTTGGCCTGCGCCTTGGCCATACGAGCTTCCTCCTCGATCAACCTCCGGCCGCGACGGGCCGACCCGAAAGGCGACGCTCCCACATCCCGGAATGCGCACACCTAATCCCGGGCCGAAAAGCTTCCCGCGGCACCTCCGTCCGCGCGCGTCGGTTCCTCAAGAGAAGGTTCCGATGTCGTATCCGGCGGCGTTCGCCGGCCACCCCACCCTGCGGCCGGATCTCCGCCCTGCGGTGAAGCGCGCGCCGCGGCCCCCGGCTCCAGCTCGGGCTCCCACGCACGGCGCGCACGGCGCACCAACGCCTTCCGCCATTCCTCGAGCGCTTCAGGGGTCAGCGATCCGCTCTCGGTGGCGTCGGTGCCGCTGGCGATCATGCCCTCGATCAGCTCTGCGAAGTCGTGCCCTGACAAGTGGTTGTGGAGGCTTTCGGCGTCAACCCTGTGCGCCCCGGCATACCAGTGCAGGATCTCATCCCGCAGTGCGCGGCAGCGCGGATCGGTGAACACCGCCGCCGCGAGCTGTTCCTCGTGTTCCGCGAGCAGTGCGGGATCACGGAGAACGGGGCGCAGCAGCGCCCGCTCCGCCTCCGCCTCGAGCTCGCGCAGCGCCGATTCGATGCGGCCGCGATCGACCGGTACCATCGCCCGGCCGCGCGAGGGGCGGCGCGCCGGCGCCACCTCCTCGAGCCGTTCGCGCCAGCAGCGGGCATAGTCCCTTCGGATGTCCGCATCCCCGATCTCGCCGAGCAGCTCCCGCAGGCGACGGCGAAGGGCCGCCCGTCGCTCCGGCGTTGACGGTGGGGTATGCTCGCACTCCATGCGCCAGAGGAATTCCACGAGCGGAAGGGCCGAGCTCGTGAGCTCGAGGAACGCCCTCCGTCCGCGGCTGCGCAGGAGGGTGTCGGGATCCTCGCCCTCCGGCAGCAGCAGGAACTGGAGCGAGCGGCCGGGTCCCAGCAGGGGCAGGGCGCGCACCGCCGCCCGCCAGGCCGCCCGCCTGCCGGCCTCGTCACCGTCGAAGCAGAGCACGGGTTCACGGGCCGCACGCCAGAGAAGCTGAAGCTGGGATGCGGTAAGCGCGGTGCCGAGCGGTGCCACGACCTCGCCGATGCCGGCTTCATGAAGGGCGATGACGTCCATGTACCCCTCCACCACCCACAGCCGCCCCGCCGGCCTGGCGGCCCGCAGGGCACGGTGGAAGTTGAACAGCAGCTCGCCCTTGTGGAAGATCGGCGTATCCGGAGAGTTGAGATACTTGGCCCGGGCATCCCCGAGCGCGCGGCCGCCGAAGCCCACGATCCGCCCCCGCGCATCGTGGATCGGGAACATGAGCCGGTCGCGGAAGCGATCGAAGGTCTCGCCGTCGCGTTCGCTCCGCGCGAGCAGACCCGCCTCAAGCAGCAGGCTCTCGCCGTAGCCGCGCGCGAGGAGGGCGCGTTTGAGGCCGTCGCCGGAGGGCGGCGCGTAGCCGAGCGCGAAGGTCTCGACGCTCGCGCCCCTCACCCCGCGCCGCTCGAGATAGGCACGTGCCCCTGCACCCTCAGGGTCCTGCAGCCGGGCACGGAACCAGGTAAGCGCCGCGACATGGACGTCATAGAGACGTGCATCGATCTTCGGTGCGGGCGTTGCGCGCGTCCGGGCCGGCAGCGGCACGCCGGTGAGCTCGGAGAGGCGCTCGAGGGCATCGCGGAAGGGGAGATTTTCGATCGCCATGAGAAAGTCGATGGCGTTGCCGTGCGCGCCGCAGCCAAAGCAGTGGTAGAAGCCCTTGTCCTCGGCCACGGTGAAGGACGGGGTCTTTTCGCGGTGGAACGGACACAGGCCGACGAGCTCGCGGCCGCGGCGGCGGAGGCGCACGTAGCGGCCCACGATGTCGGCCAGCGGAAGGCGGGCCTTGAAGGCCTCGAGTTCCGGATCGCGCACCCCTTGCTCCGCCGCGGCGTGGAAGACGCGACAACTGCCGTCCGCTCTCGCCCTCAGTGAAGGCGCTCGAAGACGAGCTTCTTGGCGCGGCTCAGGTCCATCTGTCCATCGTAGCGCTCCTTGAGGGTCGCGAGCACGCGCCCCGCATCCTTGATCGAGCTCGCCCCGGTCTCCCGGATGACCTCGTCGATCACCGCGCGCATGCGTGCCTCGTCCATCATCGGAGGGAGGAAACGCTCGAGCACCGCGATCTCCTCTTCCTCCCGCGCCGCCTCGTCGATGCGCGCGGCCGCCTCGCAGCGCGCGATGTCCGCGCGCCGCTGGGCGATCATCTCGCGGATCATCGCCTCGATGTCGCTGTCGCCGACGGCCTCGTCCAGGCCCTTCTCGCGCGCCTGTCGTTCCCGCTCCGCAAGCGCCGCCAGGACCAGTCGCAGGGTCGTCGCGGCCCTCCGGTCGCCGGTCTCGCTCGCCTTCTTGAGCGCGGCTTCGATGCGTTCCCGCAGCACGCCTCGACCTCACAGCGATGACACAAAACGGCGGTGGCCTCGCGGCCACCGTCTCCGCCGCAGAGAATCGTACATCGCCTCCGGTCGAGCAAGGGGGCGCGTTCAGATGATGGCGTGGCGAATGCGGGCGCTCACCCACTCGGAGACGAGCACCGTCGCCAGGATCAGAAGCAGGATGACGGTGACCCGCGGCCAGGCGAGGACATTGAGCGCGGCCTGAAGCTCGAGTCCGATGCCGCCCGCACCGACGAGCCCGAGCACGGTCGATTCGCGGATGTTGATGTCCCAGCGGAACACCGAGATGCCGGCGAAGGCGGGCATGATCTGGGGCAGGATGGCGTAGCTCACGACCTGCGCTTCGCTCGCACCCGTGGCGCGCACCGCCTCCACCTGCAGCGGCTCGATCTCCTCGATCGCCTCGTAGAGGAGCTTGGCGATGAAGCCGATCGAGCGCAGGGCGATCGCGATGATGCCGGCGAATACGCCCGGTCCGGCGATGGCCACGAGCAGAAGCGCCCAGATGAGGGAGTTGATGGAGCGGGAGGAGACGATGACGAGAAGCGCGAGCGGCCGCAGCAGGAGGGCGCTCGGCGTGGTGTTGCGGGCGGCGAGAAAGGCCACGGGGACGGCGAGGAGAATGGCGAGCAGGGTGCCGAGAGTGGCGATGTTGATCGTATCCCAGAGCGGCTTCAGAAGCCTCGGAACGTAGTCCCAGGCGGGCGGCACCATACGGCTTGCGATGTCCGCGGCGACGCGCGGCGAATCGGTGACGAAGAACCAGATGGTCGCATCCGAGATCACCCGCCAGGACACGACGAAGAGGGCGACGCCGCACAGCCAGCCCGCCCACGCCATGAGATCGCGGGCGGTGGTCCGCCGCCGCCATTGGAGCTGTTCGCCTCGGCGCTGGAGCGGCATGGCTACTGGATCCGCGCCCGGATGAAGCTGGAGATGTATTCGGCGGCCATGACGATGCCGATGATGAGGATCAGGATCGCGGCCGCGGTATCGTACTCGTAGCGGTCGAAGGCGGTATTCAGCGTGGCGCCGATGCCGCCCGCACCGACGATGCCCACCACCGCGCTCTCGCGGAAGTTGATGTCGAGCCGGTAGAGCGAGAGGCCGACGAGCCGCGGCATGACCTGCGGCTGGATGCCGTAGACCAGCCACTGCGGCCAGGAGGCGCCGGTGGCGCGGATCGCTTCCGCCTGATCGCGCTCGATGTCCTCGATGTCCTCGGCCAGGAGCTTGGCGAGGAAGCCGATGGTGGCGAAGGAGAGGGTGAGCACGCCCGCGAGCGGTCCGAAACCGAACATGGCGACGAAGAAGATGGCGATGATCACCTCCTGGAAACTGCGCGAGAGGGCGATGACGCCGCGGCACAGCAGATAGACGGGAAGCGGGGCGAGATTGCGCGCCGCCCCGAGGGCGATGGGCACCGAGATCGCGATTCCGACCGCCGTGGAGACCACGGTCATGGTCAGGCTTTCGAGCAGTCCCTGGCTGATGTCCCGCCAGCGGGAGAGGAAATCCGGTTCGCTGAAGGCGAGGACGAACGCCCTGCCGCGCTCGAGACCTTCCCACACGCGCAGCCAGTTGATCTCCAGCGTGCCGAGGGCGAAGGCGAGGTAGAGGCCGAAGCCGAGAGCGATCGCCCAGCGCAGCCGCGGCGACGGGATGAGCGCCGGCGGCCGCCAGCGCCGCGGATCGAAGGCCGGGGCGCAAGCGCTCATATCATCCCCTGAAGCCGCTCCTCTTCGGTCTCGGGTGTTCCCGGCCGTCCCCGCGAACGCGCCGCGGGCGCCGCCGAGGTCCAGTCCTCCTCGCCGTAGATGCGGGTCAGCACTTCCGGCGAAAGCCCCTGCGGCGGGCCGTCGTAGACGATCTCCCCCGCCCTCAGCCCGACGATGCGACCGACGAACATCTGGGCGAGGACCACATCGTGAATGTTGATGATCGCGGCGAGGCCGCGTTCGCTGCAGAGCTCACAGATGAGTCGCATGATCTGGCGCGAGGTCTTGGGATCGAGGCTCGCCGTCGGCTCGTCGACGAGCAGGAGTTCGGGGTCCTGCACGAGCGCCCGCGCGATGCCGACGCGCTGACGCTGGCCGCCCGAGAGCTCGTCCGCGCGCTTGTCGTAGAACTCGGCGAGACCCACCCGCTCGAGCAGGTGATAGGCCTTGGCGACGTCCTCGGGCGCAAAGCGGCGCCACCAGGAACGCCAGAAGCCGACATAGCCGAGACGCCCCGAGAGCACGTTTTCCATCACCGTGAGTCGCTCGACGAGGGCGTATTCCTGGAAGATCATGCCCATGCGCCGCCGCATCCGCCGCAGAGCCCGCGGCCTCAGCCGGGTGACGTTGACGCCGTTGAGCAGGACCTCGCCCGCTGTTGGCTCGACGAGCCGGTTGACGCAGCGGATGAGCGTGCTCTTGCCTGCACCCGACGGACCGATGAGAGCCATGACCTGGCCCGCGGGCACGGTGAGATCCACGCCCTTGAGGGCCAGATCGCCGGTCGGATAGCGTTTGGTGAGACCGCGAATTTGGAGCATGGCGAACGAGCCGGCCGGAACGATTCCGGCCGGCACCTCGGGTTCACTTGCAGGCGTAGGACACGTTGTTCGCCTTGTCGATCTTGCGGATGACCGCCCAGTG
>CAZHHU010000087.1:7256-9279 GCA_964532215.1 uncultured Geminicoccaceae bacterium | reverse complement strand
GATTTCGCCGTGCTCGCCTGCGAGTCCTTCGAGGATGCGTTCGCGGCGGTGCGGGAGAAACGCGCCCGCTATGCCATGATCCCGGTCGACAACACCGTCGCGGGCCGCGTCGCCGACGTCCATCACCTGCTGCCGCGCGGCGGGCTCCACATCGTCGGCGAGCACTTCCTGCGGGTCAACCACCATCTCCTCGGCGTGCCCGGAGCCTCGCTCGCATCCGTACAGACGGTTCTCTCCCACACCCACGCCCTCGGCCAGTGCCGGAACTTCCTGCGCCGCCAGGGATACCGCTATCGGGTGGTGGCCGATACCGCGGGCGCCGCCGCCGAGGTCGCGGCTTGCGGAGATCCGGGCCTTGCCGCCATTGCCTCGCGCCTCGCGGCCGAGATCTACGGGCTCGAGATCCTCGCCTCGGACATCGAGGACGCGGAACACAACACGACGCGCTTTCTCCTGCTCGCCCGCGAACCCCGCTATCCCGCACCGGGCGGGGCGCCGACGATCACGAGTTTCATCTTCGAAGTGCGCAACGTGCCCGCGGCCCTGTACAAGGCGCTCGGCGGCTTCGCCACCAACGGCGTCAACATGCTCAAGCTCGAGAGCTACATCGACGGCAGCTTCACTCAGGCCCGCTTTTATGCCGAGGTCATGGGCCATCCGGAAGAGCGGCCCGTGCGTCTCGCCTTCGAGGAGCTGCGCTTCTTCGCCCATCACGTGGAGGTGCTGGGCGTCTACCCGGCGGATCCCTTCCGCCTCAGGATCGCCGCGGCGGGCTGAGCGGGTGCGGATCGTCGCTACGGCTGCGCGCCGCCCTCTCCTTCCGCGGACCAGTTGAGCGGAATGTCGGCGGCGGAGCCAAGCAGCACGGTGAGCGGCTGCATCTCGCCACCGCTGATCAGCATGCCGTTCGCGAGGCGGATGCGGCCAACCACCGAATCCCCCTCGATGGCGGCGAAACCGGAGGCGAGCGGCGTGGCCGCGAACTGCTGCAGTTCGGGATCCTCGAGCCAGGCGCGCGGATAGCGCAGAAAGATCCTGCCCGAGGAAGCGGCGAGCCAGTCCCCGAGAGTCGCCGGCGCCTGCCCGTCGGGGGTCGCCGGCCAGTCCAGCGACAGCTCGAAGTTCATCCCGCCGCGACGCTCGCTGTCGAAGGCGAGGGTCAGAGCCAGCATGCCCGCGCGGCCGAACACATCACGAAGCACGTCCGGCAGCCGGTCCGTGAGCTCGTCCGCAAAATCCCCCTGCGCATCCGGCGTGACCGCGGTCGAAAGATCGACAAGATATTCGAGCACGCGCCGCGTTCCGAAGCGCATGGTGAAGTCCATGCTGCCGCCCATGGAACCGAAATCGGTGCCCTTCTGAACGAGGCGGCCGATGCGCAGCTCCGCCGACAGCCGCCCTTCCGCACGCCCGTCGCGCATGAAGCGCGTTCCGCCCGCAAAGCTCAGCCGACGCATCTCGAGACCGAAGGGGCCCTCGGAGTCGCGGCCGCTGAACTCGAGGTCCCGCATCACGAACTCGCCCCGGCCTTCGAGGACGCGACCGCGGTACCAGCGGAAATCCCGGAAGGTGTAATCGATCTCGAAGGGGCGCACGCTGAACCGGGTGCCATCGGCGGCATCCGCGCCTTCGAGCGCACCGATGCGGATCGCAACCGTGCCGTTTCGGGGCAGCTTCCCCTCATAGTCGAGGGTGAAGTCGACGCGGCCCCCGGCCAGATGCACCTCCGTCGGGCTCGGCGCGTCGTCCTCGAACCGCATCGTGGGAAGGACGAGCGCGCCCTGCCAGTCGTCGTGCCGATCGACGGTGACCGTGAGCGCGAGCGCCTCGGGATCCAGCAGGTAGCGCCCGAGTTCCGCGCGCAGCGCCTCATCCAGCGCGGCGAGGTCGAGGCGCGTGGTCACGCGTAGGTCCGTCCCGGCCGGCTCGATGTCGTGCCGAAGCGGCACCGAGACGCGGTCGCCATCGCTGCCCAGGACGAGGGTGGTGCGCGCCTGCGCCCTTCGGCCGTCGCTTCGGAAGG
>CAZHHU010000087.1:5937-7156 GCA_964532215.1 uncultured Geminicoccaceae bacterium | reverse complement strand
TGAGCTGCTCGAGATCCGCGGCACCGAGCGTGGCCGCACCACAGGCGGCCGGAAGCTCGAAGATGCCGGCCTCGACGCCGCTGTGATAGAGCGCGAGCGCGAGATCGAGGACGAAGAGAAGGGCCGCGAGCGCGAGCGCGGGACGCGCGAGGCCGGAGAATGCGCCGAGCAGCAGAAGCGGCACCGCGGCATAGTAGGGATAGCGCTGCCAGTAGCAGAGCTCGCAGGGAGTGAAGCCCGCCGCCTCGAGGGCATGGGCGAGGGCGAGGGCCGCGAGCACGATCGCCGCGAGCGCCAGTGCGGCGTTGCGCGGAGCGACGAGGGACTTCAGCATGACCTTCACACCCAGCGCAGGGCGACGAAGCCGCCGATGAGCAGGAGCAGGAAGATGGTGGCGAGCCATTCGAGGCGCCGCTCGAGAAAGGCCCGCACCGGCTCGCCGAAGAGACGCAGCAGTGCTGCGAGGAGAAAGAAGCGGGCGCCACGGCTTAGCGCGGATCCGAGCACGAAGGCCAGGGGATCGAAGGCCATGACCCCGCTCGCGATGGTCGCGACCTTGTACGGCATGGGAGTGAAGCCGAGGGCGACCACGATCCAGAGCCCCCACCTCCGATACCACTCCTGCATGACCAGGAAGCTGTCCGTGTAGCCGTAGAACTCGATGATCGGGCGGCCGATGGTCTCGAAGAGGAAGTAGCCGATCGCGTAGCCCGCGATCCCGCCTGCAACGCTCGCCACGGTGGCGATCGCCGCCACCCGCCAGGCGTTCGCCGGGCGCGCGAGGACCATGGGGACGATCATGACATCGGGCGGGATGGGAAATACCGAGCTCTCCGCGAAGGAGACCGCGCCGAGAAGCCAGCTCGCGCGCGGATGGGCGGCAGCCCGCATGGTCCAGTCGTAGAGTCGGCGCAGCACGTGATCCCCGCCCGCTCGTCGCACTCCTCGCGCATAACCGCGCCGCCCCGCCACGACAAGGGCGACGCCGGCCGGTCCCGGATGTAACCTGTCCCGCGGCATCATCCAGGGTCGCGACAGGCCATGAGTGCAGGATCCGATGGCAGCCCGGGGCGTCTCTATCCGGAGCGCCCGCTCGTGGGGGTCGGGGTCGTGGTGCGGCGCGGGCGGGCGGCACTGCTCGTGCGGCGCGCCAAGCCGCCGCGCCGGGGCCAGTGGTCGCTTCCGGGCGGTCTCCTGCGCCTCGGCGAGCCCGTGCGCG
>CAZHHU010000087.1:2109-5837 GCA_964532215.1 uncultured Geminicoccaceae bacterium | reverse complement strand
CGTGGGCCGGCGTCTATCTTGCCGCCGGATCGTCGAAGGGGAGGTGGCCGTCGATGCCCACGATCACCGTGTTCGACAAGAGCAAGCTTCCAAGCCGCCACGCGACCGAGGGGCCGGAGCGGGCGCCGCACCGCGCCTTCTACTATGCGATGGGCCTCACCCGCGAGGACATCGGCCGGCCCATCGTCGGCGTGGCCACGGCCTGGAACGAGGCCGCTCCCTGCAACATCGCTCTGCATCGCCAGGCGCAGGCGGCCAAAGTCGGCGTCGCAAGGGCGGGAGGCACGCCGCGGGAGTTCACGACCATCACGGTGACCGACGGCATCGCCATGGGTCATCAGGGCATGAAGTCCTCCCTCGTCTCGCGCGAGGTCATCGCCGATTCGGTCGAGCTCACGGTGCGCGGCCACGCCTACGACGCCCTCGTGACCCTCGCCGGCTGCGACAAGTCCCTGCCCGGCATGATGATGGCCATGCTGCGCCTCAACGTGCCCTCCGTGTTCCTTTACGGCGGCTCGATTCTCCCCGGCAAGTACCGGGGGCGCGACGTCACCGTGCAGGACGTCTACGAGGCGCTCGGCATGTACGAGGTGGGGCGCTTCAGCCTCGAAGAGCTCGAGGAGCTCGAGAAGGTGGCGGCACCTTCGGCGGGCGCCTGCGGCGGCCAGTTCACGGCCAACACCATGGCCTGCGTTTCCGAGGCCATCGGTCTCGCCCTGCCCGGCTCGGCGGGCACTCCGGCGCCCTTCGAAGCGCGCGACAAATGGGCCGAGATGTCGGGCGAGGCGGTCATGAAACTGCTCGAGCTCGGCATCCGGCCGCGGGACATCGTCACCCGCAAGGCGCTCGAGAACGCCGCCCGCGTCGTCGCCGCCTCCGGCGGTTCCACCAACGCCGCCCTCCATCTTCCCGCGATCGCGCATGAGGCGGGGATCGAGTTCGATCTTCTCGATGTCGCGGAGATCTTCCGCTCCACGCCCTACATCGCCGATCTCAAGCCGGCCGGACGCTATGTGATGAAGGACCTCGGCGAGGTCGGCGGCGTGCCGCTGATCATGCGGGCGCTCCTGGATGGCGGCTACCTCCACGGCGACTGCCTCACGGTCACCGGCAGGACGGTGGCCGAAAACCTCGAGGCATTCCCCTGGAATCCGGATCAGGACGTGGTACGGCCGATCACCAATCCCATCACGAGCTGGGGTGGTGTCGTCGGCCTCAGGGGCACGCTCGCGCCCGAAGGGGCGATCGTCAAGGTCGCCGGCCTCGAGAATCTCCGCTTCCGGGGTCCCGCGCGCGTCTTCGATTCCGAGGAGGAGGCCGCAGAGGCCGTCTACAATCGCCGCTACAAGGAAGGTGAGGTCCTCGTCATCCGCTACGAGGGGCCCAAGGGCGGTCCGGGGATGCGGGAGATGCTGGCGATCACCGCCGCCATTTACGGTCAGGGTATGGGCCACAAGGTGGCGCTCGTCACCGACGGGCGGTTTTCCGGTGCGACGCGGGGCTTCTGCATCGGCCATGTGGGCCCCGAGGCGGCGGTGGGCGGGCCGATCGCGCTATTGCGCGATGGCGACATGATCCGCATCGACGCCGAAGCCGGCATTCTCGATGTGGAGGTGGACGCGGCCGAACTCGAGAAGCGGCGCCGCGCCTGGAAGCCCAAGCCGACGATGTACGGCTCCGGGGCGCTGTGGCGCTACGCCGAGACGGTGGGCCCGGCCGCCAGGGGAGCCGTCACCCATCCGGGCGCGCGCGGCGAGGTCGTCGCCTATCCGGATCTCTGATCGCTGTCGGCGAGGATACGGGCGAACAGTGCGGGATCGACGTTGCCGCCCGAGAGGACGACCACGGCGGTGCGTCCCTCGAGCACGACCCGCCCGGCGAGCAGGGCGGCGAGCGCCACCGCCCCGCCCGGCTCGAGCACCAGCTTGAACTCGGCAAAGGCGACGCGCATGGCCTCCGCCACCTCCGCATCCGAGACGGCGAGGCCGCCTGCGAGCAGGCGACGGTTGATGGCGAAGGTGATTGCCCCGGGAGCCGGTGCCAGCAGCGCATCACAGATGCTCGCCGCACCCCCGGGGTTTTCGATCCGCCGTCCGGCCTCGAGGGAACGGCGGTGGTCGTCGAAGCCTTCGGGCTCGACACAATAGGGGGCGCAGTCGGGAAAGATGCGCCGCATCGCGGTGGCGACACCGGCGATGAGCCCGCCGCCGCCGCAGGGGCAGAGCAGGAGGTCGGGGGTCATGCCGCGCCCGAGCAGCTCCTCCGCGATCTCGAGTCCGACCGTCCCCTGACCCGCGATCACGAGGGGATCGTCATAGGGAGGCACGAGGGAGGCGCCCTGCTCGCGGGCGATCCGCGCCCCGATCGCCTCGCGGCGCTCCCGCATCCGGTCGTAGACTACCACCTCCGCCCCGAAGGCTTCGGTGCGCCTTCGCTTGAGCTCGGGCGCATCGCCCGGCATGACGATGGTGGCCGGAATGCCATGCAGCGCCGCGGCACGGGCCACCCCCTGGGCGTGATTGCCCGAAGAATAGGCGACGACCGCGCGCGGCCTGCGCGCCGCGATCGCATTGTAGGCGCCGCGCAGCTTGAAGGAGCCCGTCTCCTGCAGGCATTCCGCCTTGACGAGAAGCCGGCCGCCGAGCCGCCGGTCGAGCAGGGGCGAGCTCAGAAGCGGCGTGCGGCGGACGACTCCCTCAAGCCTGCGGCGCGCTTCGAGGAGATCCTCGAAGCGGACCGGAACGGGCGCCGCTTCCCCGCCCGCGGGCGGCGCGCTCATGCGATGCCGACCATCGCCGGCACCGCGGCGAGGCTCGGGACCTCGCCCGCGAGCTGGCCGGGAAGACGCTCACGCGGGGCACCGCGACGGTTGACCCACAGGCTGTGCATCCCGAAGGCGGCCGCGCCGTGTGCGTCCCAGGCGTTCGAGGAAAGGAACAGGATCTCCCGCGCCGCGAGCCCGAGCCGCTCGCCCGCGAGGGCGTAGACCTCCGGTGCGGGCTTGAAGACCCCGACCTCCTCGACGGACAGCACGGCCTCGAAGGCATCCCTGAGCCCCGCATGGGCGAGACCGGCTTCGAGCATCTCCGGGGTGCCGTTGGAAAGCACGGCGAGCCGCAGCCCCCCCTCGTGAAGCGCGGCCACCGCCCCCGGAACCTCGGGATAGGGCTGGAGCTCGCGATAGGCTTTGAGCAGGGCCTCACCGAGCCGTCGATCCTCGACGCCGAGGGCTTCGAAGGCGTAATCGAGGGCCTCGCGGGTCACGGCGGCGAAGTCGGAATGAAGCCGCATGAGCGAGCGCAGCCAGCTGTACTCGAGCTGCTTGCGGCGCCAGAGCTCGTCGAGGGCGGCGGCCCGCTCCCCCAGGGGCTCGCCGGCGGCGGCCACGGCCGAGGAGAAATCGAGCAGGGTTCCGTAGACGTCGAAGACGCAGGCGCGGATCGCGCGCAGTCCGGGTTCGGAGCTCATGATCGGCGTTCCGGCTTGGGGCGTGGCAGGGGTTCGCTGAAGCTCCGCGCTTTCAGCGCAAGACGCGGTATATCGACGCGCCCGGCGCGCAACAAGTAACGATAGACGGCGCGCGCCTCGAGCACGCGCTGGACGTAGTTGCGCGTTTCGGCGAAGGGCAGGCTCTCGAGCCAGTCGAGCCGGCCATACGCATCCATGGGCCGCGGATCGCCCAGCTGCCGCATCCACTGCCGCACCCGGCCGGGCCCGGCGTTGTAGGC
>CAZHHU010000087.1:0-2009 GCA_964532215.1 uncultured Geminicoccaceae bacterium | reverse complement strand
CTCACGCCATCGCGCGCGACGGGAGGAACCTCGACCAGGGGATAGGCGAGAAGACGCGGCACCAGTCCCGAGGCCGCGAGGCGCTTGACGATCTCGACGTAGAGCGCGGGCCGCCCGCAGCCGCGCAGCTCGGCGAGAAGCTCTCCCGCCTGCTCGGAGCGCCGCGCTTCGGCGGCGAGCTGGCGCAGGAAGGGTGCAGCCTCGGCCGCCCGCTCCGCCGCACACAAGAGCCGCGCGAGCCGCAGCCGCTCATCCGCCGGCGGCCCGTCGTCGTCATGGGCAGGAACGGCGAAGGCCGGGATGTGCTCGAATCCCGGGGCGCCACCGAGCTCGATCGCCGCCTGCTGGCCGTAGAAGGTGGTGGGGTGGTCGCGGGCATGGGCGAACCAGTGCCGGGCCGTGGCCTCGCGCCCGAGCGCCGCGGCCGCGCGCCCGGCCCAGTAGGCCGCACGGGCCCGCGAGACGGGCGTGTGCACCCCTGCGAACAGCCGCTCGAACCGCGCGAGCGCCGCCTTTTCCGCCCCGGTGCGCAGCGCGAGCCAGCCCGCGAGCCACTCCGCCTCGGCGAAACGGGCGCCGCTGCGCTGTCCATGGGCCGCGGCGAGCCGCGCCGCAAGCCGGACTCGACCGCGTGCGAGCGCGCGCGCGATCGCCCGACGCCTGAGTTCCCACCACATCCGGGGGTGAATGAGCTGCGCCGGTGGATCGAGGAGGATCGCGTAGGCGCCCTCCCAGTTGCCGTGCATCATGCGCCAGCGCAGGCGGTCGAAGAGCAGGCCGGGATCGTGCAGCAAGCTGCGCGGCACCCGTGCGAGCGCGGCCTCGACCCCGGGGGCGGAGCGCTGCAGCGCGATGCGAGCCGCGGCGAGCCTTCGCACTCCCTCGGGCATCCGCCGCAGAAGCCGTCGGGCCTCGCTATGGCGTCGCGACCAGAGCAGCCGGTCGAGCCGGCTGCGATCGAGCTCGATGTCGATCCATCCGCCGAAGCGGCGCCGCCATCCCCGCTCCTCCCGCGCGGAAAGCCGCACCCGGGGCCATGCGCGCCTCACGAGCTCGCGCGCCTGACGCCGCAGCCCCAGCCTGTCCCGCGCCGCCGCCCAGCGCAGGGCGCCGGTGCCGGTGAGCGGCGGAAAGCGCCGGAAATAGGCGTCCACCTCCCGGGCGGAGAGGCTTTCGGGCATGCGCGCCTCGGCGCGCCGGCGGAGTGTCGCCGTAGCCGGCCAGTCCGGATGCCGCTCGAGAAAGCTGCGGATTTCCTCGAAACCCGCTTCCCCTTCGCTCTCCCGCAGCTGCCGCCAGCGCAGATAGGCGACCATGAGCGGATCCGGAAGCTTTCGCGCGATCTCCCGGACCTCGCGCCAGCGACCGGCATCGGCGGCCCGCAGCGCGCGGGCGAAGGCGCTCTCCGCCTGCGCATCCCGCGGCGGGAGCGGCAGCAGCAGAATGAGCCACAGTGCAGGCAGGAAATGCGCGAACGCCCGCATGGTCCGGGTGAATCACGGTGCCGTCGGCGAGCCGCGACGGGCGCCTCCGCGCGTGGCCGGGGCGCGGCGTGCGGCATCGCCCATCATACACACGGGAGCGTCACCCGAACAGCTTGCAATCACACCTTGAGTTGCAGGAGACGGCGGTCGCGCCTTTCCTGGGGCGCGATGTCAGGGCGATGATGAAGACGTGGGAACGTGCGCTCCATCGGGGTCCTCGCCGAGCAGGGCGGCGAGCCGGCTGCGCTCCTCCTCGCTGAGTTCGCTGTCCTCCGTGGTGGCGCCGCGCCGCGAGCGCCGGAGGTAGATGAAGGCGAGCACGCCGCCGAGGCCGAGGAGCAGGAAGGGGCCGACCCAGAGCCCCCAGGTCGCGGGTTTCACCGGCGGCTCGAGGAGGATGAAGTCGCCGTAGCGGGCGACGAGATAGGCCTTGATCTCCTCCTCGCTCTTTCCGGCGACGAGCTGTTCGCGCACGATGCGCCGGAGATCCGCGGCGAGCGGCGCGTCCGAATCGTCGATGCTCTG
>CAZHHU010000086.1:0-9371 GCA_964532215.1 uncultured Geminicoccaceae bacterium | reverse complement strand
GGCAATGTGTCGACGCCCGCAAGCGCCACGGTGACCATCGAGGACCGGATGCTCCTGGGCGGGCGCGGCGACGACCTGCTGTCGGGGAGCCCGGCGGACGAAGTCCTCGTCGGACGCGAGGGGGATGACCGCCTGATCGGGCGCGGCGGCGACGACCTGCTCGACGGCGGTGCGGGCGACGACCGCCTGCTCGGCAAGACCGGCGACGACATCCTCATCGGCGGGCCCGGCGTGGACCGTCTCACCGGCGGGCCCGGCGCCGACCGCTTCGTCATCACCGCCCTCGGCGACGGACGCGACTTCGTGCGGGACTTCAATCTCGCCGAAGGCGACGTGCTCGATCTCTCCGCCTTCTTCGAGGGCACGGGCTTTCCCGGCACGACCGCACCCGACGTCGGCGACTGGCTCAGCGTCCAGCGCACCGATCTCGACGGCGACGGCTTCGCCGACGATCTGCGCGTCTGGGCGGATCCCGACGGCCCCGCCGGCCCCCATGTCGACCAGCCGGTCTTCGACCTCATCGATCCCGCGGGCATCCCGCCGGGGCCGGTCTCCGTGGACGATCTCGTGACCACCGACCCGGCGGTGGTCTGAGCGCGAAGGGCCCGTTCTCCTCCTCGCCGCGGGGGCCGGCCGCTGCCGGCCCCTCGCCTTTGTTGGCGGGCATGGTGGGGCGGTGCTATGCTTGCGCGACGGGTGAGCGGCATCTTCACGGAGATCCGCCATGGCCGAGAGCGCGCAGGCTCCGGTTCGCGAGCTCCCAGTCTTCGATGCCCCCTTCGCGCCCCCGGACGAGGAGCTGATCGCCGGCTTTCTCGCGGCTTCGCAGCTCGACGCGGAGGCCGAGGCGAACATCGACGCCGAGGCGCGAAGGCTGATCGAGCACGTGCGCGAGGCCGGAGGCATCGTCGGCGCACTCGAGGACTTTCTTCATGAGTACGGGCTCACCACCCGCGAAGGGCTCGCGCTCATGGTGCTCGCCGAGGCGCTCCTGCGGGTGCCCGATGCGGAGACCGCGGACCGTCTCATCGAGGAGAAACTCGGGGCGGCCCACTGGGAGGAGCGGCCGCACAAGACGGATACCTGGCTTCTCAGCCTCACCACCTGGCTGCTCGGCCTCGGAAGCCGCATCGTCTCGCCGGGCGAGACGCCGGAAGCCATTCTCCGCGGCCTCACGCACCGCCTCGGTCTGCCCGCGGTGCGCACCGCCGCGCGTCAGGCGGTGCGGGTGCTCGCCCATCACTTCGTGCTCGGCGAGACCATCGAGCAGGCGCTCGAGCGTGCCCGGCCGATGCGGCGGCGCGGCTATCGCTTCTCCTTCGACATGCTCGGCGAGGGCGCGCGCACCATGGCCGACGCCGAGCGCTATTTCGACGCCTATGCGCGCGCGATCGAGGCGGTGGGCGCCGAGGCGGGCGATGCGGCGCTGCCCGACCGGCCCGGAGTTTCGGTCAAGCTTTCCGCCCTCCACCCGCGTTTCGAACCGCTCAAGCGGGCGCGCGTGAGAAACGAGCTCGTCCCGCGGCTGCTCGAGCTCGCCCGCATGGCCCGCGAGCGGGCGCTCAACCTCACCGTCGATGCCGAGGAAGCGGACCGCCTCGAGATCACGCTCGAGGTCTTCGCCGAAGTGGCGTCAGATCCCTCGCTCGCGGACTGGGAAGGATTCGGGCTCGCCGTGCAGGCGTATCAGAAGCGTGCGCCGGCCGTGGTGGACTGGATCGTGGAACTCGCACGGGCACTCGACCGCCGCTTCATGATCCGCCTCGTCAAGGGCGCATACTGGGATACCGAGATCAAGCGGGCGCAGGAACGCGGTCTCGCCGACTATCCCGTCTTCACCCGCAAATCGGCGACCGATCTCTGCTACCTGGCCTGCGCCGCCAGGCTCCTCGCGGCGCGGCCGCGCCTCTACCCCCAGTTCGCGACCCACAACGCGCTCACCGTGGCCACCATCGAGGAGATGGCGGGACGGGACCGGCGCTTCGAGTTCCAGCGTCTGCACGGCATGGGCGAGGCCCTCTACGAGGCGGTGACCGAGACCGGACCGCGTCTGCCCTGCCGCATCTACGCGCCCGTGGGCGGCTATCGCGACCTCCTCGCCTACCTCGTCCGCCGTCTGCTCGAGAACGGCGCCAATTCCTCCTTCGTCGCGGTGGTGCGCGACCGCAGCATGCCCGTCGAACGACTGCTCGAGCGGCCGGCGCGGCTGCTCGGTTCGCCGCAGCAGGCCCGCCATCCGAAGATCCCCCTGCCGCGCGACCTCTATGCGCCCGAACGGGTCAATTCCTCGGGCGTCGAGTTCGGTGAAAGGCGGGCGCTTCGGGCCCTGCTCGCCGCGGAGCGCGCATCCTCAGAGGCGGAGGTGGCGCGGCCGCTGATCTCCGGCCGGCCGGCTTCGGGCATGCGGCGGCCGGTCACAAGCCCCATCGACGCGAAGACGGTGGTGGGAGAGGTCGAGGAGGCGACGGCGGAACACATCGGCGAGGCGATGGCGGCGGCCGTCCGCGGCTTCCCGTCCTGGTCGCGGCGGCCGGTCGAGGAGCGGGCACGCATTCTCGCGCAGGCCTCGCAGCTGCTCGAGGCGCGACGCGGCCATTTCATGGCCCTGCTCGCGGCCGAGGCCGGCAAGACCCTCGCCGATCGTCTCGCGGAGATCCGCGAGGCGGTCGACTTCCTTCGCTACTATGCGGCGCGCGGGCGCGAGCTGTTCGGCGCCAGGCGGCGGATGCCGGGCCCCACCGGCGAAGAGAACCTGTACTTCTGGCGCGGGCGCGGCGTCTTCGTGTGCATCTCGCCCTGGAACTTCCCGCTCGCCATCTTCACAGGACAGATCGCCGCCGCCCTCGTCGCGGGCAACAGCGTCGTCGCCAAACCCGCGGAACAGACACCGCTCGTCGCCTTCGAGATGGTGCGCCTGCTGCACGAGGCCGGGGTGCCACCCGAGGTTCTCCACTACCTTCCCGGCGACGGCGCCGTCGGCGCCCGGCTCGTCGCGGAGGAGAAGGTGGCCGGGGTCGCCTTCACGGGCTCCACCGAAACGGCCTGGGCGATCAATCGCAGCCTGGCGGCCAAGAACGGCCCCATCGTTCCGCTGATCGCCGAGACGGGTGGCATCAATGCCATGATCGTCGATGCCACCGCCCTCGCCGAACAGGTGACCGATGACGTGCTCACGAGCGCCTTCCGCTCGGCGGGTCAGCGCTGCTCCGCGCTGCGGCTGCTGTGTCTGCAGGAAGACGTCGCCGACGAGATGCTGCGCATGATCGAGGGGGCGACGCGGGAACTCGACCTCGGCGATCCGCGCGATCCCGCCACCGACATCGGCCCGGTGATCGATGCCGCGGCGAGGGAGGCGCTCCTTGGCCACGTCGAGGAGATGCGGGGGCGGGCGCATATCCGCTTCGCCGGCGCGCTGACCTCGGGCGTGCCCGCCGAAGGCCATTTCATGCCGCCGCATATCATCGAGCTCGCGCATCCGGGCGAGCTCGAGCGCGAGGTGTTCGGCCCCATCCTTCACGTCGTCCGCTATCGTGGCGACGAGCTCGACCGCCTGCTCGACGCCATCGCCGCCACCGGCTACGGCCTCACCCTGGGCATCCACAGCCGCATCCAGTCCCGCGTTGCGGCCATCGTCGAGCGGCTGGCGGTGGGCAACGTGTACATCAATCGCAACATGATCGGTGCCGTGGTCGGCACCCAGCCCTTCGGCGGCTCGGGGCTCTCCGGCACCGGATTCAAGGCCGGAGGGCCCGCCTATCTCACGCGCTTCGCCGAGGAGCAGGTCACGGCGGACAACATCGCCGCCTGCGGCGGCAACGCCAGCCTGCTCGTGGAGGCCGGCGACCGCTGGTGAGCTCTGGCCCGGGGGCGCGCTTGCATCCGCAGCAGCCCGGGGCTTCAAGGGAGACATGAGCGAGCAGCGCCCCATCACCGAACGTCTCGCCCGCGACCTCGAGGCCGTGGGCCGAAACCGCGATCGCGAGGCCTTCGCACGGCTGTTCGCCTATTTCGCTCCGCGCGTGAAGGCCTATCTTCGCCGGATAGGTGCGGACCCGCAGCAGGCCGAGGAACTCGCTCAGGAGGTGATGCTCACGGTGTGGCGGCGCGCGAGGCAGTTCGATCCCGGCAAGTCGAGTCCCTCGACCTGGATTTTCACCATCGCCCGCAACAAGAGAATCGACATGCTGCGGCGACGCGCGGCGGCGGCCGCGGTGGAGAGCGGAGAGGCCCGCGGCGAAGGGCCGCAGGAGGACGTCGGGGAGGCCTTCGAAGCGGTGGATATCGGGCTCATGCGTGACAAGCTCGTCCAGGCCATCGCCGAGCTGCCGCCCGAGCAGGCGGAGGTGCTGCGGATCTTCTATCTCGAGGGAAAGTCGCACAGCGAGATTGCCGACGCCCTGGGTCTTCCGCTCGGCACGGTGAAGTCGCGGTTGCGACTTGCGCTGGCCAGACTGCGCGAGAAGTTCGCGGAGGCCCAGGCATGACCGCCGCCATCACCCGCGACGATCTCCTCCTCGCCCACGCCGCGGGAACCCTGGCCCCTCCCCTCGACCTGCTCGTCTCCGCTCATCTCCGCATGCGGCCGGAAGCCCGCCGCGACTACCGGCTCCTGCTCGAAATCGGCGGTATCCTGTTCGAGCAGCTCGAGCCCGAGGCGGTCTCCGAGGATGCGCTGACGCGGCTGCTCGCACGCCTGGATGGAGGGGAAGCGCTTCGGGACCCGGGCCGGCATGATGGCGATCGCGCCCTTTCATCGCCGCTCCCCGAAGCGCTGGCCTGCTGTCTGCGGGAGCCCATGGCGCGGCTTTCCGCTCTCGCGAGCAGCCCCGTCGCCTGGGTTCCGCTGCAGCTGCCCCAGGCCGGATGCCGGCTCATGGGCAGGCTCGTGCGCATCCGCTGCGGCCACGCGCTGGAGCGCCACCGACACCGGGGCCTCGAGCTCACCCTCGTGCTCGAGGGCGCCTATGTCGATGAGACGGGGTGTTACCGGCGGGGCGACATCGAGGTCTGCGACGAAAGCATCGAGCACGCCCCCCGGGCGGAAGGGAGCTGCGACTGTCTGTGCCTGTCCGTGGCGGTCGAGGCTACATGAACAGGGGCTCTTGTGCGAGCTCCCGGTAGAGATCGGCGACCCACTCACCGTAGCCGTTGAAGATCCGGGTCGGCACCCGCTCGTCGCTGCCGAGCAGCCGCTCGTAGCGCTGGCTCCAGCGCGGATGCGGCACCTCGGGGTTGACGTTCGCCCAGAAGCCGTACTCGTGTGGCGCGATGACGGCCCAGAAGGTGTCCGGCCTGCGATCGGTGAAGGTGAAGCGCACGATCGACTTGATGGATTTGAACCCGTACTTCCACGGCACGACGAGGCGAAGGGGCGCGCCGTTCTGATCGGGAAGAGGCTTGCCGTAGATGCCGGTGGCGATGAAGGCGAGCTCGTTCGTTGCCTCGGCGAGCGTCAGGCCTTCCACATACGGCCACGGATACCAGGACTGACGCTGGCCGGGTGCGACGTCGGCATCGAGAAAGCTCTCCATGCGCAGATAGCTGGCCGCCGCGAGCGGGCGCGCGAAGGCCACGAGGTCACGCAGCGGGAAGCCGCTCCAGGGCACCGCCATGGCCCAGGCCTCGACGCAGCGGTGGCGGTAGAGCCGCTCCTCGAGGTTCATGCGCCGCAGCAGATCCTCGACATCGATGACGATTTCCCGCTCCACGAGGCCGTCGATGACGATCTGCCAGGGCTTCGCCCGCAGCGCCTGCGCCTGCCGCCAGATCTGCTTGTGCGAGCCGAATTCGTAGAAGTTGTTGTAGGTCGTCGCCCACTTCTCCGCGGTCAGCGGACGCTCGAGGGTGAAGCGGGAATTGCGCGCGGCGGGATAGAGTTCGGGCGCGACGAGATCCTCGCGCTTCGGGGGCGGCAGCTCCTCCGAGCCCCCGAAGAGACCGCCGAGAAAGAACAGCGGCATGCCGCGGGCGGCCCCGAGCAGGCGCCGACGGCTCCAATAGACCGCTTCGGGCGTCGCGAGACGCTCCGGAAGCTCCCAGTCACGACGACGCTTGACCCACACCGTGATCGACTCCTCAGCCCGGCGGGATCTGCGTAGCAGAACCGGGCTCCGGACGCACTCACGTTTCCGTGCGCATCGCCGTCCAGGCAGCGAGGATCGAGTCCCGGAGCGGCTCGACCTCCGTCCTTTCCTCGAGCTCGACGTGATAGCGCACGAGCATGAAGCGGAGATTGTTCACGACATGCTCGCGGTCATGCTGGCGCAGGTTCGTGTGCAGCGGCAGGATCTCGAAGATCCTGCCGCCCGAGGCATAGCCCACGGCATGGACGGGGCGCGGTGCGGCGAGATTGGCCCGATGGAGGCGGGTGCGGATGTCCTCCACCGCATCCTCCCAGCTCTCGCGGTGCGCGGGTATGGGATAGCGGTCGAGCGCCGCGCGCGTGAGGCCGGCCAGAATTTCAGGCAGCGGCTGTTCGGGCAGCGCACGCCGGCGGAGGAAGATCTGCGTGATCTCGGCGATGTCGGCGAGCACCGCGACATAGGCCTCCCAGCGGCAGTACTCCAGGGCCTCCTTGAAGCGTTCGTCCTCGAACAGCTTCTGCCACATGAGTCCCGCACGGGCGCGGATGTAGTCGAAGGTTGCCCGCTGGGAGACGAAGGCACCCTGGGCGGCGATGAACTCCCCGAGACTTTCCAGATCGCGCACGGGATGGGAGGGTTTCGGCTGAAAGAGCGCACGCAGCCAGGCGAGCATCGGAAGGCCTCCCTCTCTCCGGGTGCGACATCCGACCGCAGGCCCGATGGGGGTCCGCGCCGGCCGGGGAGGATGACGGATTGCCGCAGCCGCGGCGACGCTCGTCTCAAGCGTTGAAACAATACTAGCACGGTGAACCCGTCGGCCAAGGGCCGCAACCAGCAGGGGCCGGCCTTCCGTTCCGCCCGGCATCGGGCGGCGGCAGGGCCGGAAACGGAAGGGAGAGAGCCATGGCTACAGAAGGTCAGGCGGCACCCGGGAGGATGGAGGAGTACTGGGCCAAGACCCGGACCCTCCTCTGGATCACGATGATCCTGTGGGTGTTCTTCAGCTTCGTGATTCACTTCTTCGTCGAAACGCTCAACCAGTACACCTTCCTCGGCTTTCCGCTCGGCTTCTACATGGCCGCGCAGGGATCGCTGATCGCCTTCGTGCTGATCATCTTCTTCTACGCCTATCGGCAGAACCGAATCGACGAAGAATTCGGCGTGGCCGAGGACTGAGCGGGGAGGCAACCCATGCAGGAACGTGACGTCTTCGTAGCCAACCTCGGCCGCATCTACGGCATCTATACCGGCGGCTTTCTGGGTTTCGTGATCTTCCTCGCGATCCTCGAGCAACTCGGGGTGCCGGATCGCATCATCGGCTATCTTTTCGTGTTCCTCACCCTCGCGGTCTACGCCGGGATCGGCATCCTGTCGCGGACCATGAAGGTATCGGAATACTATGTCGCCGGACGGCGCGTGCCGGCGGTCTACAACGGCATGGCGACGGCGGCCGACTGGATGTCGGCGGCCTCCTTCATCGCCATGGCCGGATCACTCTATCTGCTGGGTTACGACGGTCTCGCCTTCGTGCTCGGCTGGACCGGCGGCTACGTGCTCGTCGCCACCTTCATCGCACCCTACCTGCGCAAGTTCGGCGCCTACACGGTGCCCGACTTTCTCGCTGCGCGCTATGGCGGCAATTTCGCCCGTCTCATCGGCGTCATCATCCTGTTCATCTGCTCGCTCGTCTACCTCATGGGTCAGCTCAAGGGGACGGGGGTGATCGCCTCGCGGTTGCTCGACATTCCCGTGAACGTGGGCATCTTCGTCGGGCTGCTGGGAATCCTCGTCTGCTCCATGCTCGGCGGCATGCGGGCGGTGACCTGGACCCAGGTGGCGCAGTACATCGTCCTCATCATCGCCTACATGATCCCCGTCGTTCTCCTCTCGGCGCAGAAGACGGGCGTCCCCTTCCCGCAGCTCATGTACAGCGAGGCGCTCGCGCGGATCACCGAACTCGAACAGCAGTTCGGCGGCGCGGGAGGCTATCTCGAGGGGATCAAGCCGCACGTTCAGCCGTTCACGAACTACGATCCCCTGAACTTCTTCGCCCTCATCCTCTGCCTCATGGTCGGTACGGCCTCGCTGCCGCACGTCATCATGCGCTTCTTCACCACGCCCTCGGTGCGGGAGGCGCGGCTGTCGGTCGGCTGGGCGCTGTTCTTCATTTTCCTTCTGTACTTCACCGCGCCGGCCTATGCGGCCTTCGCCAAGCTCGAGATCTTCGAAAACGTGCTCGGCAAGGACATCTCGACTCTGGAAGCGGTGCAGCAGCTCCCGGCCTGGATCTTCATCTTCGGCGAGCACGGGCTCGTGAAGGTCTGCGGTGAGGCGGCGAAGTCCGCGGACGTGCTGTTCCAGGCCTGCCAGGCCAAGGGTGTTACGACCCTCAGTTTCCAGAACTTCGCCATCAACCGGGACGTGGTCGTCATCGCCACGCCGGAGATCGCGGGTCTGCCCTATGTGATCGCCGGCCTGGTTGCGGCGGGCGGGCTCGCAGCGGCGCTCTCCACCGCCGACGGTCTCCTGCTGGCGATGGCCAACGCGCTGTCCCACGACATCTACTACAAGATGATCGACCCCACGGCGTCGGCCGCCCGCCGTCTCGTGGTGGCGCGCGTTCTTCTCTTCGCGGTGGCTGCGCTCGCCGCCTATCTGACGATCATCGCGCCGGCACACATCCTCGCCTTCGTGGCCTGGGCGTTCTCGATCGCGGCGGCGGGCCTGTTCCCGGCCCTCGTGCTCGGGGTGATGTGGAAGCGCTGCAACTCCCCCGGCGCCATCATCGGCATGCTCGGCGGCTTCGGGGTCACGCTCTTCTACATCGTCATGACCCGCTTCGGGCTCATGGAGCCGTGGTTCGGGGTGAAGAACATCTCGGCCGCACTCTTCGGCATGCCCGTGTCCTTCATCCTCACCTATGTCGTGAGCCTCATGACCCCGGAGCCCTCCCGCGAGATGCAGGAGTTCGTCGAGCAGCTCCGCATTCCGCGCGGCGAGGTGCTGATGGAGGAGGCGAAGCGCGCCGAATGATCTTTTCCGGGCGACATCGGGCGCCTATCTCGGGCGGGGCGGCAACGCCCCGCCCTTTCCTTCGGCGGTGAGGTCCGAAGGGCGGAACGCACCATGGACTATCTGCTCGCCTACTGGTACTTCCACCTTCCCAACTATCTGATCGCAACCGTCATCTACACGATGCTGGGACGTTTCCTGCTCGGCCTGTTCGTGCCCTACGAGTGGGACAATTTCATCTGGCGTTTCTTCTGCCGCCTCACGGATCCGGTGCTC
>CAZHHU010000085.1:0-9559 GCA_964532215.1 uncultured Geminicoccaceae bacterium | reverse complement strand
AGGCGCGGGATACGGTCGCGGTGGCGGAAGGGCGGATCACGGTCACCGTCGTCGGCCGTCCCGCCCGGGATGCGGAGGGGCGGCCGCAGGCCTGGTTCGATCCCGCAGCCCCGGTCAAGGTCACCTTTCACCTGCTCGATGGGCGCAGCGAACAGAGCTCGGGCGTGGTGCCCATCGTGCGCGAGCTGGTCATGGACGACGTCGCCTACCGGGTTGCGCTTCATCCCGCGACGCGGCGCGGCTTTCTCCAGGTCACGGTGCAGCGCTGCGCCTACCCCTAGCGCAAATGCAACAGGAAGGCGCCCTCGGCAGGGGCGACACCGCACGCCGCTTGTTTCCGTTTCGCGGGCTTTCTAGCTTGCCCTCGAGCGCTCCCCGGGGAAACGCGATGAGACGGGCTGTCTTCTGCTGGCTTCTCGCACTGGGAACCCTGGCCACCTCCGCGGTTGTCGCCCCCCGCCCGGCGGCGGCGGAAACGCTGCGCGATGCACTCACGGCCGCTTACCGCGAGAACCCGGATCTGCTCGCGGCACGGGCGCGGCTCGAAGCGGTGAGCGAGCGCGTGCCGCAGGCACTCGCGGGCTTCCGCCCACAGATCTTCGTCAACGGCTCGGTGGACAAAGAAGCCGGTCAGACCAGCGTCGGCGATCTCGACCGGGACGGCGCCAGCATCGCCCTGTCGCTTACGCAGAATCTCTACGCCGGGGGCGGCACCGTGGCCGCAGTGGCGGCTGCGGAGAGTGCGGTACTCGCCGAGAAGGGCCGCCTTCTCGATGTCGAGCAGAATGTGCTGCTGGCGGCGGTCCGGGCCTATGTCGCGGTATGGCGTGACCGGCGCGTGCTCGAGCTCGCGAAGGTCAACCGGCGCCGGCTCGCGAAGCAGCTGCAGGCGACCCGCGACCGCTTCGCGGTGGGCGAGGTTGCCCGCACCGACGTCGCGCAGGCAGAAGCGCGTCTCGCGCGTGCCAGGGCGGACGTGGAACAGGCGCGGGCGGACCTTGCCGCCTCTGAAGCGGAATTCCGGCGCGTCGTCGGACCGGTCCCCGAGGAGCTTGCGGATCCCGAACTTGCCGGGATGCTGCCGCAAAACCTCGAGGAGGCGCTGCAGCGGGCGGAAGGGCATCCGCGCGTGGTCGCCGCACGCCATGATCTCGAGGCGGCGCGCAGTGCCGTCGACCAGGCGTTCGCCACGCTGCTGCCGAGCCTCGATCTCAACGCCAGCCTGAGCTACGCGGATGATCCGAGCGTGGTCACCGACTGGCGGCGTGATGCGCGGATCTCCCTGGACCTGCGCGTGCCGCTCTACCAGGGCGGCGGTGAGTATGCCCGGGTGCGGGAACAGAAGCGCAATCTCCAGAGCGCCCAACGCAATCTCGAGAGTGTGCTGCGGGAGATCCAGCGCCGCGCCGCCACGGCCTGGGAACGCCTGCTTGCCTCCCGTGCGGCGATCTCGGCCCTCGAGGAGGAGGTGCGGGCGAACCGCATCGCGCTCGAGGGGGTGCAGCAGGAGGCGCTGGTGGGTGCGCGCACCGTCCTTGATGTCCTCGATGCGGAACAGGAACTCTTCCAGGCGCGGGTGAATCTCGCACGGGCACGGGCAGCGGAGGTGACGGCGAGCTACGAACTTGCAGCCGCGGTCGGGGGATTGTTCGCCCGCAACCTCGGACTCGAGACCGAGCTCTACGATCCCGACGCCTACTATCGCCTCCAGCGCAACCGCCTGTTCGGGCTCGAATAGGCCGCCGGTCGCCGTCCCGGAACGGGACGGAAATCCCGACGGGATTTACGATTGGGCAAGAAAGCGCGGGTAACCCTGAGCGCGCGTTCATCATGATCGCCTTCGCGGAGTCCCTCTCATGCGCTCAGTCCTGCGCTCCCTTGCCGCCTCCCTCACAGGCGCCCTCCTGCTCGCCGCCTCCTCCACACAGGCGGGGACGGCTACCGCCACCCTGTCGGCCACCGTCCAGGTGGAGGCGAGCTGCCGGGTTGGCGACCTCACCCTCGATTTCGGCCAGTACCGGAGTGGTCAGAATTCACCCGCCGTCACCCAGGGGCGGATCCGCATCAGCCAGTGCGCGGTGGGCTCGGTAAGGGTCGAGCTCGACGGCGGCGGCAGCGGCAAGGTCACCGCCCGCAAGCTTGGCGGCCCCAGCGGCGCGACGCTCAACTACCAGCTCTACAAGGACAGCGCGCGGACCAAGATCTTTGGGCGCGGCTCCCGCGGCAAGACGGTGACCATCGGCTCCTCCGGTTCCGCTTCCGTGCTCGTGGTGGGTGTGATCCCCGCGGGTCAGACCGCAGTGCCGGGCACCTACACGGACACCGTGCATATCACCGTCACCTTCTAGGCCGGGCGGCTCGCCACGTCCGGCGAAAAAGGCCGGGGGCGATTGCTCCCGAGCGCGTGCGCACCTGCGTCGGAGCCCGACGACGGGCACCGCACGGCGGGCCGCCATCTTCTGCTTCGTCGTCGAGCGCAGCCACGGTGCGGACTTCACAGTTCGGCGACGAACCGCTAGAAGGCACCCGGCACGCGCAGGCGGTGCCGTACGGGCACGTGCGACAACGAAGCGAGTTCGAAGCGAGTTCACGGTGTCGACCGGTCTTCGCATGCGGGCCGCCGGGTCGATGCCCGGGGCGGTCGGGAGGGTGTCGATTGCGCTCGCGGCCGCCTTCGTTCTTCTTCCCGGCGGCAGCCTGGCCGCCGCGCCGGGCGCGGCGCCCCATCTTGACGGCGCCGAGCTCGGACTCCTCTGGGCGCTGCCGTTTCTCGGCATCCTGCTGTCCATCGCCATCTGGCCGCTCGTCGCCCCCGTCTTCTGGCACCATCACTTCGGCAAGATCAGCTTCGCCTGGGCGCTCGCCTTCCTGCTTCCGGCACTTGCGACCTTCGGTTTCGAGCTCACGGTGTACGAGCTGCTGCACACCGCCCTGCTCGAATACCTGCCCTTCATCATCCTGCTGTTCGCGCTGTTCACGATCACCGGCGGCATCTACGTGCGCGGTGCCGTGGTCGGCACGCCCGGCTTCAATGTCGGCCTGCTCGCGGTCGGCACCGGGCTCGCAAGCTGGATGGGTACGACCGGCGCCGCCATGGCCCTGATCCGCACCCTGATCCGCGCCAATACCTGGCGGCGTACCCGCACCCATGTGGTGATCTTCTTCATCTTTCTCGTGGCCAATATCGGCGGTTCGCTGACCCCGCTCGGCGACCCCCCGCTGTTTCTCGGCTTCCTCAAGGGCGTGCCGTTCTTCTGGACGACGGTGCACATGCTGGGGCCGATGCTTCTGCTCTCGCTGCTCCTGCTCGGGCTCTTCTACCTCATCGACCGCTGGGCGCTGGCCCGGGACGATGTCGCCGTGCCGGAACGGGCCGCGGGCGAACCGCTGGCGATCGAAGGATGGCACAATTTCCTGCTGCTCGGCGGGGTGGTGCTGTCGGTACTGCTCAGCGGTCTGTGGAGGCCGCACATCACCTTCGAGCTCTATCACGTCGAACTCGAGCTGCAGAATCTCGTCCGCGACGGCCTGCTTCTGCTGCTCGCCGCGATTTCCTGGATCACGACACCGATCGAGGTGCGCGAGCGCAACGAGTTCAACTGGTTTCCGATTCAGGAGGTGGCGAAGCTGTTCGCCGGCATCTTCGTGACCATCATCCCCACCATCGCCATCCTCAAGGCGGGTTCCGAAGGCGCGCTCGCGCCGATCGTGAGCCTCGTCACGCGGGAGGACGGCACGCCCAACAATGCCATGTACTTCTGGGCAACGGGTCTGCTCTCGAGCTTTCTCGACAACGCGCCGACCTATCTCGTCTTCTTCAACACCGCAGGCGGAGATGCCGAGCTCCTGACCGGACCGCTCGCCACCACCCTGCTCGCGATCTCTGCGGGTGCCGTATTCATGGGCGCGAACACCTACATCGGCAATGCGCCCAATTTCATGGTTCGTGCCATTGCCGAGGACATGGGCGTGCCGATGCCGAGCTTCTTCGGTTACATGCTGTGGTCTACGGCGATCCTGATGCCGCTGTTCCTGCTCGTGACCTGGCTCTGGTTTCTCTGAGCGCGACCCGGCTGCGGTTCCGGCCTAGTGGTGCGCATCGGGTTGCATGTCGTCCCTGCCATATTCCAGCACCCGTACCCGGTCGCGCCCCTCGTTCTTGGCGGCATAAAGCGCGCGATCGGCGAGGGTGAGGAGGCGTTCGAGATCGGCCGTGGTGCCCGGCGTGACGGCGATGCCGATGCTGACCGTAAACTTGGGCTGATCCATGTCCTCGCGCAGCGCCTCGCGGATCCGCTCGGCAACACGCAGGGCACCCTCGCGCGGTGTGTGGGGCATGAGCACGACGAACTCGTCACCGCCGAAACGCGCGCACAGGTCGGTGGTGCGGAGGATGCCGCGCAGAACGTGGGCGAGCTTGACGAGCGCCCGATCGCCGGCTGCGTGCCCGAAGCGGTCGTTGATCTCCTTGAAGCGGTCGATGTCGGCGGTAAGCGCGGAAAGCGGCTCACCGTAGCGGCGCGCGAGTGCTTCGAGCGGCTTCGCGCGGGCGAAGAAGGCGCGACGGTTGAGAAGCCCGGTGAGTTCGTCGGTCTCGGCGAGATGTCGGATCTCGCGCTCGATGCGTTCGCGCCGGGCGATCTCCTCGAGCAGATGGGCCCGGGCGCGCAGCAGCTCGTCCACGAGCTGCAGCAGGATGCCGAAGGGGACGACGGAGAGGGCTCCCCATACCACGCCGGCCACAGCGGCGAGCTGGGCCGGGTGTCGGGTCGCGCTCTCGATGAGCGTGAACACGATGAGGGTTACGAGAAAGCCGATGACGCCGCTGACAAGGGCGAGCAGAAAGGTTGCGACCGGCCATCCCCAAAGATGCAGGAGGGCGCCGAGGCGCTGCAGGAACAAAGGCGGCGGACCGGTAACGACCGGCTCCGCCGCCTGTGTTGATTCGGGAAACCCTCGTTCGGTCAGCGGTCGCCGTCTCCACGGTCGTCACCAGCCCCCGAACCCTAGCAGAATGCTGTCAGTACAGCAACCTCCAGTTGCTGCCCCGCACCTCGACCATTCTGAAGGATTCGAGGCCGAGCCCCATGTGATCCTCCGGGCTCATGTTGAAGACGCCGTCGACCCCGTAGAAATTCCGCGTCCGTTCGATCTCGTCGCGGACCTTGGCACGGTCCGTGGTGCCGGCCCGTTCGATGGCCGAGACGAGCAGCATCAGCGCATCATAGGCATGGCCGCCGAAGGTGGAGACCTGTTCGCCATAAGCTTCCTCATAGGCGGCAATGTACGCGAGTGCGACCTCCCGCTGGGGATCGTCGGCGGGCAGCTGATCGGCCACGACGAGCGCCGCACAGGGCATCCGCACCCCTTCAGCCGCCTTGCCGGCACCCTCGATGAAGCGCTTCGAGCAGGAGCCGTGGGTGTGGTAGAGCGGTGCCTCGATGCCGAGCTGGGCGTAATTCTTGGTCACGATCACCGACGGCGCTCCGAAGCCGCAGAACAGGATCGCGTCGACGCCGGCGTTCTTGATCCGGGTGAGCTGCGGCGTCATGTCGGTGTCGCCCTTGCCATACTGCTCCTTGGCCGCGATCTCGAAGCCGTAGTCGGCGGCGAGTTCGGTGGCGTTCTTGAGACAGGACTTGTCGAAACCTCCCGAGCCGGCGATGAGGCCGATCCGCTTCACGCCCTGCTTCTTCATGTCCTCATAGACCTTGCCGACGGCCATGCGGTCGGTATGCGGCGTCTTGAAGACCCACTTCTTGACGGGATCGATGATCACCGAGGCGCCGGCGAGCGAGATGAAGGGGATTTCGGCCCGCTCGATCATCTTGATGACCGCCATGGTCTCGCCGGTCGTGGTGCCGCCGATGATGAAATCGACGCGGTCCTGCTGGATGAGCCGCTTGACGAAGGTGACGGCGTTCTTGGCGTTCGTCCCGGTATCGTAGAGGACGAGCTCGAGCGGACGGCCGAGCACGCCGCCCTCCGCGTTGATCTTGTCGACATACAGCTCGAGCGTCTTCTTCTCCGGATCACCGAGGAATGCCGCCGGACCGGTGACGGCAAGAAAGGAGCCGATCCTGATCGGTTCGGCGGCCCGCGCACCGGGAATCAGCGCCAGGGCCGCCGCAACGGCGAGAGCCGTTGAACGCAGAGTTCGCATGGCCAGTGCCTCCCAACAGAAAATAGCGATTCGGGCCCGGGCCCGTGGGTCGCCGAGGACATAGCACCGCGGGCGGACGGGTGGCAAATCCGCCGCCGCTGCAACCGGGAAGTGAAGCGGTGGCGTTCAGCTGCGGCGCAGATACTTCCACACCGCGGCGGGCGGCACGTTGCGCACCACATAGCGCACGAGCCGCGCCTCGACGCCGAAACGTTCCGCCGGAATGGGGCAGATCGGCGAATAGCTGTACTGCAACATGAAGCCGCCCCTCGGCAACGCCGCAAAGCCCTGCTCGACCACGGCGCGCTTGAAGCTTTCGGGCATGTTGACCATGGGGAGGCCGGAAATCACCGTCGAGACCTGCCGGATCCCCTCCCGCGCCAGGATCTCGTCGAGGCGCGTGGCATCCCCCTGCACCACGCGGCTGTCGCGGAGCTGGCTGCGCAGAAAGGCGTAAAGTTCCGGATCCAGTTCCACCACGAGGAGGTTTTCGGCAGGGATGCCAGCCTCGATGAGCCCCTTGGTGATCGCGCCGGTCCCACCTCCGAGTTCGACCACGAAGGTCCCCGGCCGCCATACCGTTTCCGCGGCCACGGCGCGCGCGAGCGCACGCGAGGAGGGGATGATCGAGCCCATGGACTTGGGAGAGCGCAGCCACTGCCGGAAGAAGAGCTCGCCCTCCTTGTGGAGCTTCACGTGATTCATCGCGATCCTCCATGACCCGGGCACAACGCCACCGGTCCCGAATCCGGCTCGGGACCGCCCGGGAGGGGTCAGAATCGAAGAGGTGGGAATGCGCCCGTCTCTCCCGCCTGCCTCGGAGCATAGAGAGAAACGCGAAAAAGGCAAACACCGGTCGGCCGCGGCCCGTCAGCCGCGCGCGACCCGTGCGGCGGCGCGCAACCTGCGCGAACCAAGCTCGGCTGCAGGTCGAGGAAAATGATGGCGGGAGTGACGGGACTTGAACCCGCGGCCTCCGGCGTGACAGGCCGGCGCTCTAACCGACTGAGCTACACCCCCGAGCGCATCGCGCATCTAGTGGCGGGCCGGGAGGCTGTCAACCCGCGCCCGGGACGCTGCGTGCCTCCCGGTGCCGCCCGTGGAACCGGCACAGCTCGTGATCGGCGAGCACCTCGATCACCCGGCATTCGGCGACGCGGCCGCCGCGGCATTCGGCGAGCATGCGCTCGAGCTCGGCCCGCAGCGCCTCGAGCCGCCGCAGCCGGCTCTCGACCTCGGCGAGCTGTTCGCGCGCGATGGCATCCGCTTCGGCACAGGAACGCTCGGGCTGGTCGACGAGGGCGAGGAGGGCGCGGATGCGGTCGAGGCCGAACCCCAGCTCGCGCGCGTGCCGTATGAAGCCGAGGCGCTCGAGGTGCCTCTGGCCGTACCGCCGCTGCCGCCCCGCGGTCCGCGCAGCCGGAGGAAGCAGGCCGATGCGCTCGTAGTAGCGGATCGTCTGCGGCCGGGCGCCCGTGGCCCGGGCCAGATCGCCGATGCTGTAGCGGGCGCCTTCCATCATGGGGCTTGAACCTACAACCGTTGCAGATCCCATCTTGGGTGGCGAGAGCGTGCGGACAAGGGCGGAGGAGCGCAGCCCATGTCGGACCGGCCGGCCCACGAGGGTGATGATGGCTTCGCGTGTTCCTGCTGCGGCCATGGCCCGGTGGGGACCGTCGCGGAAGCCTCCCGCGTGCGTGCCCGCTACCGCATTCACGGCCTCGACTGTGCCGAGGAAGTGCGCCTGCTCAGGGCCGCGGTAGGTCCGCTCGTCGGCGGCGAGGACCGCCTCGCCTTCGACCTCGTGGGCGGCCGCATGATGCTCCTCGAGAGCGCGGACCCGGTGGCCGAGGAAAAACTCCTCGCGGCGGTCCGCCGGGTCGGCCTCCGCGCCGAACGCCTCGGCGGGGAACGAAGCGACGGCGATGCGCGAGAGCGCCTGCAGGCGGCCACCACCGCAGCGAGCGGGGTCTTCTGGCTGTTCGGGATCGGGCTTCATTTCGCGAACGCGAGCGCACCGGGCGTCGGGTTCGATCTCTTCGCCGGCCACGGGCCCGAAGGCCTGCCGCCGAGCGAGCGGCTCGCCTTCGCGGCGGCGATCCTTCTCGCCATGGTTCATCTGCTGCCGCGGGCGCTGGCCGCGCTGCGGGCATGGCGCCCCGACATGCATCTCCTCGTCGTCATCGCCGCCGCCGGCGCCATGATCATCGACGAGTGGTTCGAGGCGGCGGCGGTGGCCTTCCTGTTCGCGCTTTCGCTGCTGCTCGAGCGCTGGAGTGCGCTCCGCGCCCGGCGAGCCATCGCGGCACTGCTCGACCTCGCACCGCCGCGTGCGCGGGTAAGAGAAAACGGCGGCGAACGGCAGCTGCCGGTCCACGAGGTGACGGTGGGAAGCCGGATCGTGGTCCTTGCGGGCGAACGCGTTCCTCTCGACGGGCGCGTGCGGGCCGGCGGCGGCATGGTCGACGTGTCGCCGATCACCGGGGAGAGCACGCCCCTCTTCCGGGAAACGGGCGAGCCCGTATATGCGGGCACGATCCTCACCGACGGAACGCTCGAGATCGAGGTCGAGCGCCCGGCCTCGGACACCCTGCTGGCCCGCATCATCCGCATGGTGGAAGAGGCGCAGCGGCGTCGCGCGCGCATCGAACAGTGGGTCGACACCTTCGCCCGGTTCTATACGCCGGCGGTGATCGGACTCGCATTCCTGATCCTCGCCGTGCCTCCCCTCGTCTTCAATGAGCCGTTCACGGCGTGGCTCTATCGTGCCCTCGTGCTGCTCGTCCTCGCCTGCCCCTGCGCGCTCGTCGTCTCGACCCCGGTCTCGCTGGTCTCGGGTATCGCGACCGCCGCGCGGCACGGCGTGCTCGTCAAGGGCGGAAGTTTTCTCGAGCGGGCGGCAGCACTTCGGACCATCGCCTTCGACAAGACGGGAACGCTCACCCATGGACGTCCCGAGCTCGTGGCCGTCCTGCCCGCCGCCGGCGTGGCGGAAGACGAACTGCTCGCGCGGGCGGCAGCGCTCGAGATGCGGAGCACACATCCCCTCGCCCGGGCGGTGGTCGCCGCCGCGCAAGGGAAAGGGCTCGCCCCCGCTCCTGCCGATCGGGTGGAAGGCCTGCCCGGACGGGGCATTGCAGGCGACATCGGCGGTCGTCGTCACTGGCTCGGCAGCCCCCGCTGGGCCGTCGAGCGCGGAGTCCGGCTCGAGTCCTTGCGCACCAAGCTCGAAGAGCTCGAAGCCGAAGGCCATACCGTGGTGATCCTGGGACGGGACGACACGGTCCTCGGCCTGCTGGCGTTCGCCGATCGGCCGCGCCCCGAGGCGAAGGCGGCGCTCACGGCGCTGCGCCGCCTGGGCGTGAAGCGTCTCGTCATGCTCACCGGCGATCAGCG
>CAZHHU010000084.1:5613-9644 GCA_964532215.1 uncultured Geminicoccaceae bacterium | reverse complement strand
ATCCACGCCGGCTGGCGGGGGCTCATGGCCGGCATCATCGCCCGCACGCTCGAGCTCCTCACCCGCCGCGGCAGTTCGCCCGCAGCGTTGTTCGCCGCCGTGGGCCCCTGCATCGGCCCGCAATCCTACGAGGTCGGGCCCGATTTCGAAGCGGTCGCCCGCGAGGCCGGTTTCGGGGCGTGCCTCAGACGGTGTGGCGGTTCCCTGCATTTCGATCTGCCGCAGGCCGTGCGGCGCGCGCTCCAAGCCGGCGGCATCCCGGCCGCCCAGATCGACGTGCTCGATCTCGACACCTTCCGCGAGGAGGAGCGGTTCTTCAGCTACCGGCGCAGCCGCCTCCTCGGCGAGGGGACATTCGGCACCCAGCTTTCGGCGATCCTACTCACCGACCTGGAGGAGTAGGCCGCGCTTGCGCGCGCTTCGGAACAGCAGCAGAAAGACGACGGCCGCAACCCCGAGCCACAGGGCATCCAGGGCATAGGCCGCCCCGAGTGCGGCGGCATCGAAGCGTCCTTCGAGGAGAAGGCTGCGCATCCCCTCGAAGACATGAGCGGGGGGCAGGAGCCGTCCCACGAGCTGCAGGGACTCGGGCAGGATCGCGAGGGGATAGTAGACCGCGGCCACCGGCTGGATGAGGAAGACGAGCGCCCAGGCAAGCCCTTCGGCGCCGAGACCGAGCCGCAGGACGAGCGCCGCGACCACGAGCCCGAGCGCCCAGCCGAAGAGCAGATTGCCGGTGAAGAACAGCACGAGCGACGGCCCCAGAGCGGCCGTGATGTCGAAACCGTGGATGGGGACCGCGAGGCTCGCAGCCCCGCCGATGGCGATGAGGGTGCGCAGCAGGCTCATGGCGAAGAGCGAAGCGACGAGTTCCCACGGCCGCAGCGGGCTCACGAAGAGATGGCCGAGATTGCGCGCCCACATCTCCTCCATGAAGGAGAGCGACACTCCGAGCTGGCTGCGGAAGAAGGTGTCCCAGAGAAGTACGGCGGAAAGGAAGATGCCGGCGGCGTGGGAGAAGCCGGGGCCCTGGCGCAGGAGATAGAGGCTGATGAACCCCCAGAGCGTGACCTGGACCGTGGGCCAGTAGACGAGCTCGAGGATTCGCGGCCAGGAGCTCGTCAGGAGAAAGAAATGGCGCAGGAACATCGCCTGGATGCGCCGCAGCGAGGCTGCGAGGTCGCCGCCGGGGCGCTCAGCCATGGGCGGCCTCCCGCGCCTCATGGCGTGCGATGGTGAGAAACACCTGCTCGAGATTCTCCCGTCCGTAGCGACGGAGAAGCTCCGCCGGGGCACCCCGTTCCACGAGACGGCCGCCCTTGAGGAGCAGCACCTCGTCGGCGAGGCGCTCCACTTCCGGCATGTTGTGGGATGCCAGCAACAGGGTCGCACCCGTACCGCGGGCGTAATCCAGCAGCCAGCCGCGGAGCTGATCCGCGGTATCGGGATCGAGCGAGGCGGTGGGCTCGTCGAGGATGAGCAGCTCGGGCCGGTTGACGAGCGCCTTGGCGAGCGCGAGGCGGGTCTTCTGCCCCGCCGACAGCCTGCCCGTAGGCCGGTCGAGCAGCGCTTCGAGGCCGAATTCGGCGGCGAGCTCCAGAATCCGTCGGCGAACGCGGCGCAGGCCGTAGAGGCGGGCATAGACCTCGAGGTTCTGGCGCACGGTGAGCCGCGCCGGCAGGTCCACATAGGGACTGGAAAAGTTCATCCGCTGGAGCACGCGGTAGCGGTGCCGCGGAATATCCACCCCGAACACCCGGATCGTCCCCGCGCTCGGCTCGAGCAGGCCGAGGATCATGGCGAGCGTGGTCGTCTTGCCGGCACCGTTGCTGCCGAGCAGCGCCACGATCCGTCCCGCCGGGACGTCGAATTCGAGATCGCGCACCGCCCAGCTGTCGCCGTAGCGTTTGCCGAGGCCGCGGACCTCGATCGCGACGCCCTCAGAGCAGCCCATGTTCGCGGTAGTAGCGTTCGGCGCCGGGATGAAGCGGCACGCTCAGGGAATCGAGGGCGTTCTCGAGCCGGATCTCTCTTCCCTTGGGATGGCCGCGATCGAGCAGGGGGCGCGCGGCCGGATCGAAGAGCGCCCGGGCGAGTTCGTGGACGAGTTCCTCCTCGAGATCGGCCGAGACGAGCCAGAGCGCGCCGACGCCGATGGTCGGCACCGCGGGCTGGGCCGGATAGACGCCGGCGGGAATGACATCGCGCACAAAGAAGGGGTGCCTCTGGAGCAGCCGCTCCACGGCCGCGCCGATGACCGCCACGAGCCCCGCGGCGAGGCGTCCGGTCGCCTCCACGACCGACGGCGCCGGATAGCCCGCGATCAGGAAGAAGCCATCGAGCTCATTCCTGGCCATGAGAGAGAGCGCCACCGCCGGCTTCACGTAGACAGGCCGGATGTCCTGCTCGGTAAGACCCAGGGCCTCGAACAGAAGGCGCACGTCGAACAGGGTGCCGGAGCCCGGCTCGTCCAGAGACAGGCGCTTGCCCGGGAGCTGGGCCAGGGTGACGATGCCCGAATCCGGCATCACGACGAGATGGAGGCTCTCGTTGTACAGCCTGGCGAGCGCCCGGATGCGCCGCATCGGCCGGCCCGCGAAGGGGCCTTCACCCCGGTAGGCGTAATGGGCGATGTCGGCCTGCGCAAAGCCGCTTTCCACCTGCCCGGCCTCGATCGCCTCGATGTTCGCGACCGAGCCGCGCGAGGAGAGCACGACGGCGATGAGTCCCGGAACGCCGCAGCCTTCGCCTTCGCCGCAGGGGCGGGCGTTGACGACGCTGGCGACGAGGTTGCCGACGGGATAGTAGGTGCCGGAGATGCCGCCCGTGGCGATGCGGAAGACCCGCGGTTCCCGGGCTCGAAGAGGGGCTGCGGTGCAGGCGAGGAAGGCGGCGGCGAGCAGTCCGCGCCGCGAGAGGCCGAGGGCATCAGGGCGCGGCACGGACCGCATGGCCGCGGATGCGCTTTTCGACCTTGCCATCGACGATGCGCTGGAATTCGAGCCCAAGTCCGTCCCGCTCCGGCCAGCGTCGGAAGATCTGAAGCTCGAAGCGACCGTCTTCGAGAACCTGGAACGAGTATTCATAGAGACCGCTCTCATCGAGCACGGCCCAGCGCAGCGGCCGCCCCTCCACCGCGGCCCGCTCCTCGCGCTCGCGGAAGGGGTCGTAGACGGGCGCCTCGACGAAATAGCTGCCGGTGCTCGAGGGAAGGAACGCGACCCGACGCTCCCGTCGCACGACCCCGGGCAGATCACGCCGGCCTCGAACCAGGCTCACGTTCACGGCGTGGATCTGGAAGCCGTGGCGCCTGTATGGCCGGATGACGACATCGATCTCCCGGGTCTCGCGCTTCTGTTCGTCGAGATCCTCGACTTCGGCGTAGCCGACATAGGCGCCGAAATAGGATTCGAGCCCGGACGCCGCGCCGGCTGCGGGCCAGAGCAGAAGGAAGAACAGCAGCACCGCTGTGGTCACGGCAGGACCTCGGTCTCGAAGCTCTGGATCGGCTCGCCGTGGGCGAGCAGGCGGTGAACCAGCCGGAGCCGCCCGTCGGCGCGCCGCAACAGCAGCTGCTCGAGCCGGTAGGCCCCCGAGGCGGAGATCCGCAGGCGGTAGAAGGCGAGTTCACCGGGACCGCTGCGACCCCAGACGAGCGGCTCGCCCTCGAGCGGGTTGCCCGCCCTGCGGGAGGACAGCCACGAAAGGATGCCCGAGGAAGCGACCTCGCGGTAGATGCCGGGCATGCGCGTGGGCTCGAGCCGGAACCTCCAGCTCTCACCCCCGGCATAGCGCACGGTCACGAAGACGCGCTCCTGGGCGGGGCGAACCGCGATCTCGGCGATCGGACTGTCGGGGGCCGTCGGATGCCAGGTTCCGGTGAACGGGTCGAGATGGCCCGCAGCCTCCGCTTCGAGCGCTCCCGCGAGGCCCCGGGCAAGGATCAGCAGCAGCAGGAGCGGCGCGCACAGCCGTCGCAGAATGCTCATCGCGGTTCCCGTGACTACGGGCGAAGCTTACACGGAAACGCC
>CAZHHU010000084.1:0-5513 GCA_964532215.1 uncultured Geminicoccaceae bacterium | reverse complement strand
GCGGAGATCGCGGCCTCGAAGCGGCTGTCGGAGGAGACGAGAAACGGCCCTGCGCTGCCCGCGAGCGCGATGATGCGATAGGCGTGACGGTCGTCCAGGAGCACGCTCGCCGCGGGGAGATCCGAAAACCGCTGCGCAAGCCGCTGCTCGATGGACTGCGACCCGATCGCCTCGCCGTTCCGCACGGCGACGAGCCAGCGCTGGTATTCCGGTTGCCTGAGCAGAAACGCGCCCACGAGATGCAGAAGTGCAGCCGCCACGACCAGCAGGCGGCCGGGAGCGGTCCCTGCGGCAAGGCCTGCTGCGGCCGCGATGCCGAGGAGGGCGAAGCGCTCGATGGAGCCGGCCACCGGAGTCGCGGCGGGGAGCAGGGCTGCGAGGGCGAAGGCGAGAAGTCCCGGCGCCTCGGCGCGACGGTTCGCGAAGGCGGCGACGCAGATGGCGAGGTAGAGCGGAACCGCGAGCGTTTGCGGCCCCGGAGGGGCCGGTTCCTCGAGACCCGAGCCGTAGGCCCAGACGGGCCCGCCCGCGAACAGCCAGGCAAGATAGGCCCAGGAGCCGATGACTGCGGCGGTGGGGAAGAAGACGACGAAGGCGAGCGCGCCGGCCCGCGCGGGCGCCCGCAGCTCAAGCGCGGGAACCGCGACCGCTGCGGTGTACAGAAGGGCGAGCAGCGGTGCCACGGCGGTTCCGAGGGAGGCAAACGCGAAGGCCGCGGCCATGCGCATGAGCGGGCACAGCCCGCCCGTCTCCAGCCACTCCCGATACGCGCGGTGCGCGCCATGGAGGCCCAGCAGCCCCAGCGCGGTGCCCGGAAGACTCACGAGCAGAAAGACCCAGACCGGATTGTAGGCCACCGCCGCGAGCACCGGAACGGCCACCGCTACCGGGAGATCGCGTGCGCGCAGATCCGACCAGATGCGCCGGGCTGCAAGCGTACCGACGACAAGTCCGAGGATCTCGAGCCGCCCCGGATCGGGCGCGAGCGCCGCGAGCAGAACGTCGAGGGGCGGATAGGTGAAGCCGACGGCTTCGGGTCGTCCCGCCGCAACCGCGATCATGCCCTTCGCGAGCACCGCTGCGGTCGCGTTGGTGAGGAAATCGGCCCGCGCGAGCAGGGGGAAGAGCAGCATGTAGGGGAGCGCGAAGGGCAGCAGGGATGCCGCATGCCGCACGGCCGCCCGCAGTCCGGCCGCAAGTTGCGGGATCCAGCGGGCTGGCTCCCTGCCACCTGGCCCGGGATTCCGTCGCGCGCGCGCCGACCATGCCGGTGCGTAAGCCATTACGCTTGCGCTCCGGCCGGTCTCTGCCCGGTCTGGCGCTCCCGCCTCCAAGAGCAGGGCCGGTCGAGGCCGTGGATCGTCTTTTCCCAGTAGAAGGGCCGGGTCAGCAGCTGGCCCAGCGCCTTGTAGGCGGCGACGGCGTGGAGCAGCCAGTAGACGGGATTGGTCAGGGCGCAGGGGATGAGGTCGAACAGGCGGCGACGGAACACCGCCACGCCGGACATGTAGATGGCGAGCGCATTGCCGAAGAGAAGGTTGGCAAGTCCCAGATAGACGACCCAGGGCGGAAACCAGCGGGAAAGGTCGGCACCGTCCAGGAGCCAGTAGAGGTACAGAAGGAGACTCGGCGGATAGGCGAGGAAGGTGAGGGGGGTGCCGGCAACGAGGAGGGCGAAGGCAGCGCTACGCCGCACCCCGAGGCGTCGCAGCATGCGCAGCGGATGCCGGCTGTGCACGAGGGCGGTCTGCATATACCCCTTGATCCAGCGGGAGCGCTGGCGGATCCAGTTGCCGAGGCGGCTGTTCGCCTCCTCGAAGGTGGTCGAGTTGACGACACCCACGCGATAGCCGAGCGCCGCCGCGCGGATGCCGAGATCGGCGTCTTCGGTGACGTTGAAGGGATCCCACCCACCGAGCTCGCGCAGGCGGTCGGTGCGGAAGTGATTGCTCGTCCCCCCGAGAGGAATCGGCAGCCCGAGCCGGTCGAGCCCCGGCAGCATGTAGTCGAACCAGTGTGAATACTCGAGGGTGAACATGCGTGTGAGCCAGTTCTGGCAGGCATTGAAGTAGTTGAGCGCCGCCTGGATGCAGACGAGCTCCGGAGGTGCGCGCCTGAAGGCGGCGACGACCTTCTTGAGCTGATCCGGCTCCGGACGGTCCTCGGCGTCATAGATGACGAGGAACTCGCCGCGGGCGAAGGCGAGCCCGACGTTGCAGGCCTTGGGCTTGGTCTTGGGAATGCCGTCGGGGATGCGCACGAAGCGCACGAAATCGGGGGGATGAGCGTCGCGCGCCGCCTGCCAGGTCTCCTCGTCGTCCTCCTCGATGAGGAGCAGCACCTCGAGCTTTTCCGGCGGATAATCGAGCTGGCGGATGCCCTCGAGGAGGCGGCCGACGACTTCGGCCTCGCGGTAGAGCGGGACGAGAATGGTGTAGTGGGGAAGCTCCCGCTCCGACAGGGCCGCCACCTCCTCCGCCGTCACCCGGTAGGGCTGTTCGGTGCGCGCGCCGGCGATGCCGATGATCAGCTTGAACAGCACCGAGACCGCGAAACCCACGGTGGTGAGGGCGATGAGCAGGGCGAGGGTGGGGGTGGGATGGTAGACGAGCCCGAACAGAAGGGCGAAGCTCAGGGCCGCGAAGAAGAGGAACTGGCCGCGGGTGAGCACGGTGTGCGCGGAGGCGTCGTGGCGGCGGCGGCGCAGCTCGTGTACGGCGCGATCGAGCAGGGCCGCCTCGAAATTGTGGCGGAGATAGTTGTCGATGTCCCAGTGGGTGGTGACCGCGAACTGCGGGCGAAGATCGGGAAAGCGCTCGGCGAGCAGGCGCATGAGTCGTGAATCCGGCCGCTCCGCCACCGCGACCCGGACTTCGTCCGCGGTCACGTCGTACACCGCGGCACGGGCCCTGAGCGCTTCCTCGAGCGGCAGCTGGAGGGCCTGCGGCAGCGGCGGACGGGAAGCGAGTTCCACATAGGGCAGGCCCCAGACCTCCGAGAGCGCGCGGTAGAGATGGCGACGCTCGACGAGGGAGAGGGCGAGGAGAATGGCGCCGAGGCGCTCGCCGCTGCGCTCCTGGACCTCGAGCGCATAGGCCAGATCCTCCGGCCGCAGCCAGCCGTGCGCGACGAGCGTCTCTCCCAGTCGCCGGCCACGCGCATCCGCGCTCTCGACGCCGACCGGGGCCCCGTCCTCCACCACGGGGAGCGGGAGATCGGCCGATGGCTCGATGCGCAGATCAAGCGCCTCGCTCATCGCCGCATCGCCTCAGACGTCCGGCTCACGCCCGCGCACGAGCCGCGGGTAGAGGCGGGTGAGGAGGAAGAACAGCCCGAGCGCGCCGAGCGAGGCGATCATCCCGCGGCGACGCCGCCACCAGGGTTCTTGCGCTGCGACGGCGGGCTCGATGCGAAGCCTCCGGGAAGCCACCGCGAAGCCCACCGGGTCCTGCCGTCCGTCGTAGAAGACGAGGTCGCCCATGAGCCCGTACCAGCCGTCGCGGGCGAGGACGCGCGCAACGAGGCGCTCGGAAAGCCGGGCGGGGCCCGAAAGGAAAAGGCGTCCCTCGCGGGCGCGAAGGAGCGCGGCACCTTGCGCCACCCGCAGCAGCGGCATGCCGTCGAGATCCCGCAGCAGGAAGGGCGGCTCGGGCCAGCCGAAGGCCGCGGGCACGTGCCGGGCGACACCGAGCAGCGGCGTGTCGGAGGGCGCCTCGACGAGACGCACCCGCAGCGGCCATCGCGTCGTGCGCTGCATGGCGGCGAGAAGCGCAGCCGCCGCCCGCAGCCGCGCCGGGCTGAAATCGCCGAGGAAGACGGGCACCTCGCCGGCGAACAGCTGGGGAAAGGCTTCGAAACCGTCACCCGGCGGCGCGTCGGGGCGAAAGCGCAGGCTCGAATCCGCCCCGACGCGGGCTAGGAGAGGCGGCTCCAGGGCGGGGCAGCTGCCCCGCATCCGCGATGGTGTGAAGATGAGGTCGATGCGGTTGTCGCGGCGCAGCAGCCGATCCGGAACCTCCGCCTGCAAGCGCAGCGCGCCTGTCGAGACGCGCTCGCGGGCGAGGAGATGGCCGTTGACGCGCAGATCGACGGCGACCGGCGTGGCGGGCGCGGGTGCGGCCACCGTTCCCGTGATCGCGAGGCTGAGATCGCGCACCGGGCCGCCGAGATCGCTCTGAGCGAAGTCGTAGCGCAGACGCGCCGTTCCCAGGCTCCGCACCTCGCGGTCGCCGTAGCCCAGCGCAGCGAAGGCGAGGCGGCGAGAGCCGTCCCGTTCCAGGACCGGTGCCGGCAGCTCCGCCGATTGCGCGAACATCCCTTCCAGCTCGGGGCCGCCGAGAAAAAGCAGGCGGGCGCGGTCGCAGTCCGGCACGCGCCCGCCGGCTTTCTCCTCCTCGGAGAGGACGAGGAGGCGTTCGAAGGGCGCGGGATGCCGTGGCAGCTCCTCTCCCGGGCCGAGGAGGCGGATATCCACCGGTGCCGGGTAGTGGCGCGCGAGCCGCAGCGCGAGCTCGAGCACAACGCGCGCCCGTTCCCGATCCCAGGCCGCATGGGGCGGCACGCGGAAGCGGCAGCGTGCGCCATCCGTGGCGGCAAGCCTTTCGAGACCACCTGCCGGCGCGATCCACAGGCGGCGGAGCCAGGACGGAAAGAGCGTCGTCGCCGCGGCGGGGGTTTCCCCGGGGCGATACGCGAGCGCGCTGTTGCCGTCGATCTCGATCCAGAGGCGGTCGTCGGGCACACAACCGGCTTCGGGCCGCGGTTCGAGCGCGATGCGAAGCCGGAGTTCGCCATCGGAGCCCGGGGCGGCAGATGGCGGAAGCGCTATCGACCGGTGCCCCTGTGCGCCCGTCTCGCGGGCGGTCGCGAGCACCCGTCCGTTCGCTTCGAGCACGAAGCGCACGGCCGCCGCGGCGGGGGCCAGGGTCCAGTGGAGATCGAGACGGTCCGGGCGGACGCCGCCGTCGCCGAAAAGCGGGATCGCGAGTTCCGATGTGCGGCCGAAAAGCCGCACCGCCGCCTCGCCGCGGAGTTCGGCGAGAGACAGACGCATCTCCGGCCCGCGCGTGGCCGGCTCCCCGCCAGCGGGCAGACAGATCGCGCCCGTGGATCCGCGCGGAGGTGGTCCCGGCCGTCCCCAGGCCGAAGCCGCGCCGAACATCGGCGCCAGGCCCAGAACCGCTACTGCGAGAGCAACAAGAGCGCGCGCCATGATTCGAACCGCCATCGGCGGCGAACATGGCGCCCCCCCGTTAACATTCCCTTACCCTGGCCGCAAAAAGAGAGGGCCGCGGAAAGCGGCCCTCCGATGAGCTGTTGCCGTGTCGGAGAATTCAGAACTCCATGTCGCCGCCCATGCCGGCACCTGCGGGCTCCTTCTTCTTCTCGGGCTTCTCGGCCACCATGGCCTCGGTGGTGATGAGGAGCCCGGCGACCGAAGCCGCATCCTGCAGGGCGCAGCGCACGACCTTGGCGGGGTCGATGATGCCGCGGGCGACGAGGTCGCAGTACTC
>CAZHHU010000083.1:4113-9918 GCA_964532215.1 uncultured Geminicoccaceae bacterium | reverse complement strand
CCAGGATGCCGGGGGTGCGGCCGAGCTCCGCAAGGCGCGCCGCCTGGACGGTGAAGGACGGCGGCAGCTCGACCACCGCCCTGGTGCCGGGCCGTGCCGCGAGCAGCAGCCGCACCCGGAGCTCGCCATCCCCTCCTTCGAGCAGGCGCCGCAGCATGGTGAGCGCGCGCGGATGGTCCACCTCGACCTCCACGAGGCCGGAGCGCCGCGCGAGCCGCTCACCGAGGGGCTCGATCCGCTGCGCGAGCAGCTTGACCTCGTCGGCTTCCACGCGGGCATCGGCCTCCACGAGCAGCGGCTCGCCGCTCTCGAGCAGCTCGCGCCGGTTCGCGAGCAGCTCCGAGAATACCGTGATCTCGTATTGCCCGGTGGGATCCGAAAGCTGGACGAAGGCGAAGCGGGTGCGCGCGCTCATGCGCTCCTGCTTGCCGATCACGACCCCGGCAAGGCGCACCCGTCTGCCGTCGAAGGCGGCGGGATCGTCGCGCAGACTCACCGCGGGCAGGATGCCGTTGCGGGCGAAGTCGCGCGCGTAGCCGTCGAGCGGATGGGCGGAGAGGTAGAAGCCGACGACCTCCCGCTCCTGCTGCAGCCGCTCGAGCTGGGGCCAGTCGGGCACTTCGGGAAGCTCGGGTGCGGCGGCCAGAGACTCTTCCACGCCGTCGAAGAGACTCGCCTGCTGCTGCGCCGATGCCGCGCCCCGCGCCCGCGCATGCTCGAGCGCCCGGTCGATGCCCTCGAACAGGCGCCGGCGGTTGCTCTCCAGGGAATCGAACGCGCCCGCGCGCACGAGGGCCTCGAGCAGGCGGCGGTTGACGAGTCGCGGCCCGAGCCGGGCGGCGAAGTCGAACAGGCTGCGGAAGGGACCGTTCGCCTGTCGCTCCGCGACGATCGCGGCGACCGCCTGATCTCCCACCCCCTTGAGCGCCGAGAGCGCATGCCGGACCGCAGGGCCTTCGCGCCCGTCCTCGACCCGGAAGCCGACCTCCGACGCGTTGACATCGGGCGGCAGCAGCGGGATGCCCCGGGCCCGCATCTCCTGACGGTAGAAGGCGAGCTTGTCCTGGTTGCCGCGCTCCATGGTCATCACCGCGGCGAAGAATTCCACCGGATGATTCGCCTTCACATAGGCGGTGCGGTAGGCGAGAAGCGCATAGGCTGCGGCATGGCTCTTGTTGAAGCCGTAGGAAGCGAATTTCGCCACCTGGTCGAAGATCGTGGCCGCGAGCTCCTCCGGGATGCCCCGCGCCACCGCGCCCTGGACGAAGGTCGCCCGCTGGGCGTCCATCTCCTCCCTGATCTTCTTGCCCATGGCGCGCCGCAGCAGATCGGCCCGGCCGAGACTGTAGCCGGCGAGCTGCTTGGCGATCTCCATCACCTGCTCCTGGTAGATGATGACGCCGTTGGTCTCCTCGAGGATCGGCCGCAGCGCGGGATGGAGATAGCTCGCCACCTCCTCGCCATGCTTGACGTTGATGTAGCGGGGAATGTTGTCCATCGGCCCCGGCCGGTAGAGGGCCACCATGGCGATGATGTCCTCGAAGCAGTCCGGCCTGAGCCGGCGCAGGGCATCCCGCATGCCGCCGGATTCGAGCTGGAACACCCCGGCCGTCTCGGCCCGGGAGAGAAGCTCGTAGGTGCGGGCGTCGTCGAGCGGAACTTCGTCGAGCCGAAGGCGCGTGCCGCGCGCGTTCACGAGCTCCTCCGCGAGCCGCAGCATGGTGAGCGTGGTGAGCCCGAGAAAGTCGAACTTGACGAGTCCCGCCTTCTCCACGTCCTTCATGTTGAACTGCGTGACCGGCATCTGCGCGCGCGGATCGCGGTAGAGCGGCACGAGTTCCTCGAGCGGCCGGTCGCCGATCACCACCCCGGCGGCGTGCGTCGAGGCGTGGCGGGGGAGACCCTCGAGCTTGCGGGCGATGTCGATCATGCGCGCGACCGCCGGATCCGAATCCCGCGCCTCGCGCAGGCGCGGCTCGAGCTCGAGGGCCTCGTCCAGCGAAGGCGGATTGGCCGGGTTGTGGGGGACGAGCTTGCAGATGCGGTCGACGAGGCCGTAGGGCAGCCCGAGCACGCGTCCGACGTCGCGCAGCACCGCCCGCGCCTGCAGCTTGCCGAAGGTGATGATGTGCGCGACCCGGTCGTCGCCGTATCTCTCGCGCACATAGGCGATGACCTCGTCCCGCCGGTCCTGGCAGAAGTCGATGTCGAAGTCCGGCATCGACACCCGCTCGGGGTTGAGAAAGCGCTCGAACAGCAGACCGAAGCGGAGCGGATCGAGGTCCGTGATCTCGAGCGCCCAGGCGACGAGCGAGCCGGCACCGGAGCCGCGGCCCGGCCCCACCGGAATTCCCTGCCTCTTCGCCCACTGGATGAAATCGGCGACGATGAGGAAATAGCCCGGGAATTTCATCTCGATGATGACATCGAGCTCGTATTCGAGCCGCTCCAGGTAGGGGCGCGCGCGCTCGGCCCGGTCCTCCGCCCCGTCGGCGGAGCGCGGGAGGTGTCGCGCGAGGCGCCGCTCGAGCCCCTCGCGCGCCCGCACGCGCAGCTCCTCGGCCTCGTCCCGCCCCGCGCGGGTGGGATAGCGCGGCAGGATGGGCGCCCGCTCCGGGGCCATGCAGGCGCAGCGCTGCGCGATTACCCGCGTGTTCCGGATCGCCTCGGGAAGATCGGCGAACAGCGCTTCCATCTCGGCCGCGGTCTTGAAGCGCCACTCGGGGGACACCTTCGGCCGCTCGGGATCGTCCAGGGTCGTGCCCGCCTCGATGCAGAGCAGCGCTTCCACCGCTTCGAGCTGCATCGGGTCGAGAAAGCGCACCTCGTTGGTCGCAACCAGCGGGATGTCGAGCTCGTAGGCCCACTCCAGGAAGACGTCCTCGGTCGCATCCTCCTCGGGCAGGCCATGGCGCTGGAGCTCGACGTAGAGGCGGTCGCGGAAGATCTCCCGCAGTGCGACGAGAAGCTCCCGCGCGGCTTCCGCCCGCCCCCGGCGCAGCAGCGCGCCGATCGGCCCGAAGGCGCCTCCGGTGAGCAGGATCAGCCCGTCGCCGGCATCGCGCAGGGCGTCGAGATCGACCGCCGGCTCACCGGAAGAGCTGCTGAGATAGGCCCGGCTCAGAAGCCGGCAGAGGTTGCGGTAGCCGGTCTCATCCTTGACGAGCAGGGGCACCGCCTCGCGCGTGCGGGCGCGGCCTCCGCCGCCGCGCCCTGCATCCCCGCCGCCGGCGCGCAGGGGGACGAGCGCGCCCACGATGGGCTGCACGCCCGCCTTGCGGGCGGCCGCACAGAAGGGCATGACCCCGAAGAGATTGGCGCTGTCGGTTACCGCCACCGCGGGCATGGCGTGGTGGACGCACATCGCGATGAGATCGCCGTGCCGCACCACGCTCTCGAGCAGCGAGTAGCAGGAGCGCACCCGCAGGTGGATGAAGGAAGCGAGTCCCATTCGCGCCTCCGAACCGGCCCCCGGTGCGCAGGCATATGGCACGGTCCGCGTGCGGAGGCGAGATGCGGCGGCATCCGGGCGCGCGAAGCGGCGCCCGTGGCCGGTCCATCAAAGGCGGAGATCACGCCGGTTGTGCGCGCGGGCAGCCACCATGCCATGCCCGCCCGGGCGCGGATGAAAGGGAGCGAGTCGTGTACGAGGCCTTCCGCAACGCCCTCGTGACCTATTTCGTCACCGTCGATCCCCTCGGACTGGCGCCGATCTTCCTTGCGCTCACGGCCCCGCTCGCGCCCGGGCTGCGTCGCAGGCTCGCGGCCCGGGCCGTCCTCGTCGGTTCTGCGCTGCTGTTCCTCTTCGCCCTGTTCGGCGACGGCATCCTCGAGGTGCTCGGCATCAGCCTCGCCGGGTTCCGCATCGGCGGCGGGGTCTTTCTCTTCGTCCTCGCGCTCGAGATGGTATTCGAGCGACGAGGCGAGCGGCGCGGCAGCCGGGCGGATCGGCTCGCGCGGGAGCAGAGCGCGAGCGAGCTCGCCGTCTTTCCCCTCGGCGTGCCGCTGATCGCGGGGCCCGCGGCGATCACCGCCGCCATCCTCACCAAGAGCCGCGTTGCGGGCGATCCCGCGGACTTCCTCGCGGCGCTCGTCGCGCTCGCCCTCGTGCTCCTGCTGACCTGGCTCGTCTTCCGCCTCGCCGAACGGCTCGAGCGCTGGCTGCGGCCGACGCTGATCGCCGTGCTGTCGCGGCTTTTCGGCCTCCTCCTCGGGGCGCTGGCGGCACAGTATGTGATCGACGGGATCCTCGAGGTCCTGCCCGGGGTGCGGGCAGGCTAGTCCTCCGCCCGTTCCCGCCGCGCCCGCAGCTCCTCGAGCCGGCGCAGACGTTCGCCGAGGCGGCGCTCCTCGCCCTCCCCGGTGGGCTCGTAGTAGCGCTCGCGGCCCATTTCCTCGGGGAAGTAGTTCTGGCCCGAAAAGCGGTCCGGCTGGTCGTGATCGTAGAGATAGCCGCGGCCGTAGCCGAGCCGCCGCATGAGGGCCGTGGGGGCGTTGAGGATGTGCATCGGCGGCATCGCCGAGCCGTGTTCGCGCGCCGACTTCAGCGCGGCGCCGTAGGCCCGGTAGACGGCGTTCGATTTCGGCGCCAGTGCGAGGTAGACGGTCGCCTGAGCGAGCGCGAGCTCGCCCTCGGGCGAGCCGAGGCGCTCGTAGGTCTCGGCCGCGGTCACCGCGTGCACGGCCGCCATCGGGTCGGCGAGACCCACATCCTCGTAGGCGATGCGGATCAGACGGCGGGCGAGATAGCGGGGATCCTCGCCGGCATCGAGCATGCGGCAGAGCCAGTAGAGCGCCGCATCGGGATCGGACCCGCGCACGGACTTGTGCAGCGCGCTGATGAGATTGTAGTGCGCCTCATAGGCCCGATCGTAGACGGGAAGGCGCTTCTGCAGCAGCCGCGCGAGCGCCTCCACGTCAAGCGCCGGCTCGGGTGGGAGATCGGCGAGCACCTCGACCATGTTGAGCAGATAGCGCGCGTCGCCGTCGGCGAGCGCGACGAGCCGCTCGCGCGCCGCAGGGGTGAGCGGAAGCCGGTGACCGAGATGCGATTCCGCCCGCTCGAGGATGCGCCCGAGCGCATCCGAATCGAGGCGCTTCAGGACGAAGACATGGCAACGCGAGACGAGGGCCGGGTTGATGGCGAAGGAGGGATTTTCGGTGGTGGTACCGATGAGGGTGACGGTGCCGTCCTCGACCTCGTGCAGGAGCGCGTCCTGCTGCGCGCGATTGAAGCGGTGCAGCTCGTCGATGAAGAGGATCGGCCGCCGCCCGCGCGCCCGCAGCCTGCGGGCCTCCGCAAATGCCTTGCGCAGATCGGCAACCCCCGAGAGTACGGCCGAGAGCTCGAGCATGGGCTCGCCCACCGCCGCCGCGAGAAGGCGTGCGAGCGTGGTCTTGCCGGAGCCCGGCGGACCCCAGAGGATCATGGAGGAGAGCCGCCTTTTCGCGAGCATGCGGCCGAGCGGCGAGTCGGGCGCGAGGAGATGGTCCTGGCCGACGAGTTGCTCGAGCCGCCGGGGTCGCAGACGGTCGGCGAGCGGGCGCAGCCCTTCACCCGCTTCGGGCTTCCGGCTCCTTCCGGCGCGCTCCCCTCCACCCGCGAAGAGATCTTCCATTGCGGCATCCTCCGGAAACGACGAGAGGCCGGGACAGGCGCCCGGCCCCACATCCGCTCCGGCTGCGACCGGACGGCCGCAGGACTTCAGTCCGCGGCCGCGGCGGAAGCCGATTCCGCCCCGCTCTCGCGTCCCTTGGCCTCGACGTCGCGGTCGACGAACTCGATCACCGCCACCGGTGCGTCGT